>NZ_CP190246.1:2492632-2804211 GCF_039652435.2 Niabella insulisoli
GTATACGATCATATTAAGGAAATGGAAAATATTCATGGGCTTTCTAAACATGAACAGTTTGTTCAGGGTTTTTTAAACGCTGTGGACAATAAAGCTATTTTGAAAGGCGATATGCTACCCTCTGTCAATAACCTTATTAGTGAATTGGGGTTCGCCAGGGAAACGATAGCAAAAGCCTATAAGGAACTGGTGAGCCGCGGCATTGTTGAATCTAAAAATCGTATTGGCTTTTTTTTGGCAAAAGATAATACTCGGAACCAAGTACGGATAGCGTTGGTCATCTTTGCCTTTGATAGTTTTCAGGAGGTTTTTTATAAAACATTCCGAGACCGGCTGGGTAAACAAACACATATTGATATATTTTTTCATCATAACAATATCGATATTTTTGAAAGTATTATCGACCGTGTTCGTGGCAAATACGGAATGTATGTGGTAGCGCCCATCCCTCATAAAAAGTCGGTATCAATCCTCAATACAATACCGACGGAAAAACTATTGATGATTGATCGCTATATCCCTTTTAACAGTCGTGTATCGTATGTCACCCAGGAATTTTTTCAATCTTCCTATGCTGCTTTTGCTCAATTGGCGCCCGCAATTAAGCGGTTTAAAAAAATGTTTTATTATCATCGACCCAATGCTGATACACCCGAGGAAATTTTACTTGCCTTTCAAAAATTCGTTAAAGATTTCAAGATAAAACATAGTATTTTACCGGAATACATCCCGGGCTCCATAGAAGCCGGTTACGTTTACTTTACCATCAACAACGCTGAGTTATGGATGATGCTAAAAGATGCAAAGCAAAAAAAACTAAAACTGGGAAAGGACGTAGGCTTTCTTTCGCACAACGATGAGATTGTTAAAGAAATAATATTTGATGGCATCACCACCTACTCCACCAGTTTTGAAAATATGGCCGAAAAAGCGGCATCATTTATTGTGGATCGTAAAATAATACAGGAAACCATTCCTACTATTTTAATAAGAAGAGGCTCCTTATAGCCCTCAAATTTGAAATTATGTTTATCAGCTTTTTCTTATTATTAGCAATTGCTGCGGGCATTACGATACGATCCATACGCAAGCAAAGCCAGACATCGGTCGGACATTACCTGGGTAGTAGAAGCCTTACATTTTGGATGGTAGGCTCATCCCTTTTTCTAACAAATATGAGCGCCAATCAATTTGTCGGGGAAAATGAATTTGTATATACTAACAATATGTCCGTAATGTGTTGGGGCATGAGCTCGATCTTTGCTATGGTTCTTGTATCTGAGTTCCTAATGCCTGTTTACCTTCGCATAGGCGCTATAACAACACCCGATTTTTTAGGTCTGAGATTTGACCGTCAAACCCAGCGACTGGTGTCTCTTATTTTTTTATTAAGCTATGCCGTCAATCTGATACCAGCTGTGCTATACGGCTGTGCTGTAGCCATGAACGGCATATTCCGGTTAGATATGAAATTAGGCATTGACTATTTTACAACTATCAGATTACTCGTAGCTTTTATCGGAATTACGGGTTGTTTGTATGCTGTACTGGGAGGCTTGAAAGCAATTACTATTACTGATATGGTTCAAGGAGTGGGAATGGTAGCCGGTGGCATTTTTATCACCTGGATTGGCTTAAAGTTTGTAGGGAACGGAGATCCGGCAACAGGCATTAAAACGCTGCTGAGCACAAATAGAGAACATTTAAATGCGATCGGAGGACCCAAGGAACCCATCCCCTTCTCTACACTTTTTACAGGGATGCTACTTATCAACATCTATTATTGGGGAATGGAACAATACATTGTCCAGCAATCATTGGGCGCGCGAAATCTTGCTGAAAGTCAAAAAGGCATATCCCTGGCCTGCGTCGGAAAAATATTCGCACCCATTTTACTGAACGTACCTGGGCTGATCGCCTTACAATTATTCCCGAAAATTCAAAATACTGCCGAAGTGTTTCCCAAAATGGTAACAGACACCCTACCGACACTAATGGCCGGTTTTATTGCTGCTATCGTTTTTGGTGGCGCATTGAGCACCTTCAACGCCGGCCTGAACAGCATCGGAACGTTATTTACGATGAATTTATACAAGCCGTGGTCAGAAAAGAGAAAAAAAAGTATCGAAGAAAAAGATCTTGTTAAAAAAGGAAGAATGGTGCAGGTTACCGTAACATTTATTGCAATATTTTGCTCGCCATATATAATGTTTTTCAGCGACGGATTTTATAACTATCTCCAAAAGGTTTCGAGTTACTTTAGCGTGCCCGTTTTTACAATCATGTTAATCGGCCTTACCACTCGAAAAGTGCCGGCAATAGCAGCTAAAATTGGTTTGGCCTTTTTTGTAACAAGCTACGTCTGCACCCAATTTTTTATTAAAACCGGGTTACATTATCTGCATGTGTTGGCGGTTCTTTTTGTACTAACTAGTTTGCTGATGTTATTAATCGGCCGGATAAAACCGCGCCAACACCCCTACTTTTTGGAAAATAAGGCAATGGTAAGCCTTAGACCTTGGCGTCAACGCTATTTTTACTACGTCGTGCTATTAGGAATGATGATCGCGATGTTTCTCCTATTTTCCCCGGTTGGAGTTGCTGAATAAATCAATGGCATATCGAATTTTTTAATCACGACCAGCCTTTTAAAAAAAATTTGGTAATGTAAAATTTAATATTACATTTGGTATAGTATAGTATAGTACAGATTGCTTTTACTGATTGCCTGACTAATTTAATAATTGCTTAAAAATGAATAACCGTTTGCCATGTTTTTTGGAAAGGACTGCGTGTTTTTTTCTAACCCGTGCCGCAATGGCGCTCAGCTTTCTCCTGTTCGGCCTTCTCACCCATGCCCAAACCAGGCCCATTATAGGTACGGTTAATGACAGTTCTGGTAAAGCTATGGATGGAGTTAATGTTACCATCGTCAACAAACAAAAGGCCGGGACAACGACCGACAAAAATGGTCGCTTTGTTTTGGAAGTAAACAATGGCGACTCACTTCGGTTTTCCTATGTTGGCTATAGCGATGAAACGGCATTTATTTCGGCCGGCACCCAAACAATCGACATCATCCTTTCCCAGACCATATTTCAGGCCGGAGATGAAGTCATTGTAACCGCCTTCGGTCGCAGAGAACGAAAAGAAGCAGTTGTTGGTTCTGTAACTACCATTCAGCCCGCTGAGCTAAAAATCCCAGCCAGCAATCTTACGAATGCGATGGCAGGTAAAATTGCCGGTGTCATTTCTTTTCAAAGAGGAGGTCAGCCGGGGCTTGACAACTCCAATTTCTTCATCCGGGGAGTAACAACGCTGGGGTACAGCGCCAGTCCACTAATTTTGGTGGACAATATTGAACTTTCGGCGAACGACCTCGCCAGGCTACAAGTAGATGATATCGCCAGTTTTTCTATACTTAAAGATGCCAGCGCAGCAGCGCTTTATGGTGCCCGGGGCGCAAACGGCGTCATTCTGGTTACAACGAAAGACGGTAAGATGGGCAAAGCAAAGGTTGATCTTAGAGTTGAGTCCGCTTATTCCATGCCAACCAAAAACATTGCGCTTTCAGATCCCATCACCTACATGAAATTGTACAATGAGGCCCTGACGACCCGTAATCCCTTGGCTACACCAAAATATGATCAGAATAAAATATTGGGCACCCAAAGCACGCTGAATGGTGCGGGGGGCGTCAGCCCCTATGTTTACCCGGCTGTAAACTGGATGAATGAACTTTTTAAGGAAAGGACGTCAACCCAGCGGGCCAATTTTAGCGTCAGCGGTGGCAACCTCAATGCCAAATATTACATAGCTGGTTCGTATTCGAAAGACAATGGAATATTACAGGTAAACCCCGTCAACAATTTCAATTCAGGAATGAAGTTTGAAAATTACCAGCTAAGAGCAAATACCGGCTTAAAAATCACACCAACCACAGATGTAAACGTAAGGCTGTGGGGAAATTTTAACGACTATATTGGTCCCATCTCAAACCAGGGGTCTTCATTTGCAACAGATTTATATTCGCAGGTTTTGCACGCGAGCCCGGTAGATTTCCCTGCGTATTATTTACCGGACAGCGCCAATCGAAACACACGCCATATCCTTTTCGGAAACAATATTACTAACACCGGAAGCCTTCAAAACAATCCCTATGCGTCGCTCATGTATGGCTATAAAAGTTTTAATGAGTCCCGCATGTCTGCACAGTTCGAATTAAATCAAAAACTAAGTTTTATTACACCCGGGCTTGCATTTTCAGGCTTATTCAGCACCAATCGCTATGCTTACTCTGATGTCAGCCGCAACTATCTGCCCTTTTATTACGGGCTACAAAATTATGATATCCAAACCGGCAATTATAATTTAACATGGCTTAATAATCAGCCAGGCCAGGCACAGGAATTTTTAAATTTTAACCCGGGGAGCAAAAACGTTAACACATACCTTTATATGCAGGGAAGGCTCGATTATGACAGGCGGTTTGACAATCATAATGTCACTGCTTCACTGGTCGGGACCAGACAGCAAACGATCAACCCTAACGCGAGCGACCCTTTAACCAACGCACCCTCCTTACTCTATTCGCTACCCTTCAGAAATTTAGGTTTTTCTGGAAGAGCGGGCTATTCCTATAATAATAAATATTTTGTTGAATTCAATTTTGGCTACAATGGTTCGGAAAGGTTTGCTGCGGACCATAGATGGGGGTTCTTTCCTACAATTGGAGCTGGGTGGGTGGTATCTAACGAGAAATTCTGGGGCGAAGACATATCCAGTATCATTTCCAGATTCAAGTTAAGGGGCAGCTATGGTATGGTTGGTAATGATAATATCGGAAGCCAGCGTTTTTTTTATCTATCCAGCGTGCAGCCTAATGGTGGACCGGGAGCGGTATTCGGCACGAATAATTCCATCTCAAAAAACGGAACAGCTATTTATGCCTATCCCAATCCGGACGTCACGTGGGAAAAGTCAAAAAAATCCAATATCGCAGTTGAATTAACCTTCTTCGACAAACTTAACGTTGTTGCAGAAGTTTATCAGGAAGACCGATACGATATTCTTATCAGGAGGGGCTATATTCCTATCACAGTTGGGATCGAAGGATCTGCTAACAGCAACCTGCAATCTAACTTGGGAACGGCATCCTCAAAAGGCCTCGACCTGAATTTAAATTATAAGCAAACTATTAATAAAAATTTGTGGGCTTCGGTGCTGGGTAATTTGACGTGGACTTCCAACGAGGTAGGCCATTGGGAGGAACCGGAATACCTATATGATTATCGATACTACTCCGGACAACCTATTGGACAGCCATTTGGTTATATCGCGGAGCGGTTGTTTGTGGATGATAAAGAAGCTGCCAACGCGCCCGTTCAGCAGTTTGGCATTTCTTTACCTATTGGCGGAGACATTAAATATCGTGATATAAATGGTGACGGAATAATCAACCAGGACGATCAGGTTCCTATAGGCCTGCCTTCTACACCCCAGGTTATCTACGGCTTTGGGTTCTCTGTGGGCTACAAAATATTCGATTTGAGCGCCTTTTTCCAAGGGTCGGCCAGGTCGTCCTTTTTTATAGATCCGTCATCTGCGACCGATTTCGGTGGTAATCGCTTTGGCACTGCGCCTTTTGTAAATAATGCGCAAATCCTACAGGCTTATGCTGACGATCATTGGTCGGAAGAAAATCAAAATCTTTATGCCCTATGGCCGCGCCTGTCGGTAATCGACATTCCCAACAATCAGCAGCAAAGTAGCTGGTGGCTGCGTGACGGAACTTTTTTAAGGTTAAAATCAGTGGAGGCAGGCATAACCGTTCCCAAAAAGTGGGCAACTAAAGTGTTTATGGATGATGTGCGTCTTTATTTCAGCGGCATGAATCTTTTAACCTTTAGCAAATTCAAACTATGGGATGTTGAGCAGGCAGGCAATGGATTTGCCTACCCTATCCAAAAGGTATATAACCTGGGCCTTAAACTTAATTTTTAATTCTTTCAAACATTATAACATGAAAGGGCTTTTGATGTATATAGCAGGAGGTATCTTATTATCGACCACGCCTTCATGCGGAAAATATTTAGATGTAATCCCCGATAATGTAGCGACCCTCAGTAGTTCGTTCAGCAACGCTAATGAAACAGAGGCTTATCTTTTTGGCTGTTATGCCAACCTTCAACAATTATCAGATATTCGACGGAATGCAGGATTTACGTCCTCCGGAGAAGTATTGTTTCCTGTCAATATGCAGGACCAGACCACATTGGGTGGGGCAGGTGGCGATGCAGGATTCAACTTGATGAGAGGATTACAAAACAGTACAAATCCCATTTTAAATTATTGGGATGGATATAATATGGGCCTAAAACTTTATGAATCGATAAGAATGTGTAACACTTTTATCGATAATATTGATTTGCCGTTAGACATTCAGGCTTTCCAAAAAACACGTTGGGTTGCAGAGGCCAAATTTTTGAAAGCGTATTATCACTATTGGTTGATAAGAATGTACGGGCCCATTCCTATTGCTGATGAGGCTATTCCCATCAACGCTTCAACAGACGAAGTAAGACAGCAGCAACAACCGGTAGACTCCTGCTTTAACTACGTAGTCAAACTTTTGGATGAAGCTGCTGCCGACCTGCCTCCGGCCATTCAAAATGCAGCCGCGGAAGCTGGAAGAATTACTGCTGCCATTGCACGGGCGGTGAAGGCAGAGGTGTTGGCTACGCAGGCCAGCCCGCTATTTAACGGCAACCCAGACTATGCCAATTTTAAAAGAAAAGATGGAAAAAATCTTTTTTCCCAGAATGCCGATCCGGTTAAATGGTCGCGCGCTGCTACCGCATGTAAAGAAGCCATCGACGCAGCGCAGGCCGCAGGAAATAGCTTTTATCAGCTTCGTACAGTAGGCAATATTGTTCACATGTCTGATACCACGAGGCAATTACTCACTCTTCAGGGAGCTTTTGTGGATGGCTGGAACGCGGAACAGGTTTGGAGCCTTAACCCTTACTTCGGATGGCAGTATATGGCAATGCCGCGGGTAACTTCAGAGGCCGCCGCCAATGTTTTTGCCGTGTATTCCAACTTTTCGGTGCCAATTGCTCAAAGTGAAATATTTTATACCAGTAACGGCGTACCTATTAATGAGGATAAAAATTGGGATTTTGGAAATCGCTATAAGACACAAACCGGCGATGACCAGCATTTTTTTTACATTAAAAAAGGTTATACAACAGCCAAAGGAAATTTCAACAGAGAACCGCGTTATTATGCGAGTGTATCATTTGACGGCGCTAATTGGTTTGGATCGGGTACTACCGACGACAGGATATCCAATTATGTAAACGCCGTGGATGGTTTTGCCTCACCGCCAGACAGGCTGCGTTACAATGCAACAGGATATTGGCCTAAAAAACTAGTATCCTATCTATCTGTTCCAGGGCAGAATTCAGTATGGCATCAATATCCCTGGACGTTTATGCGGCTGTCGGGTTTGTATCTCCTGTATGCCGAATGCCTTAACGAAGTAAATGGTCCCTCTCAGGAAGTTTATACTTTATTGGACCAAATCAGAAGTAAAGCCGGCCTCGAAGGTGTTGTAGAAGCCTGGAGTAAATATTCAAAGATACCCGGAAAGCCTGCTAGCAAAGACGGCCTTCGCCAGATTATCCACCAGGAAAGAAGAATTGAGCTGGCATTCGAAGGACAAGCCGGATGGGATTTGCGCAGGTGGAAAGAGTTGCAGGCCGTGTTGTCGAACCCGTTTCAAGGTTGGAGCGTCTTTAACAAAACTATCAATGGTTATTATCAACTCTCGACAGTATACCAGCCGTCATTTGGTTTAAGGGATTATTTGTTTCCGATACAAGATTATGATCTACTAGTGAACCCAAATCTGGTACAAACTCCTTATTGGTAACAATTAAATTTCAATAATCATGTTCTATAAAAACGATAAAAAGGCAATAGCAATGATCGCAGTCGCGCTGTGTTCTTTACTTGCCTGTCAAAAGAAAAGTGACTACAACGACACAGTTTCCGGAGATAAAACAAAACCAGACCCTGTAACAAACATTCGCGTTGTCAACTTCAATGGTGGCGCCCATATTACTTACACCTTGCCAAAATCTGAGAACATTCTTTACGTTCAAGCCAACTATAAAATCAATGGCATGACCAGCCGTCAAACCAAATCATCTTACTACTCAGACAGCATTACCGTAAGTGGATTTGCTGAAAGTAAAGAATACGATGTCATACTCCGTACAGTAAGTCGCGCAAATGTGCCGTCAGACTCAATCGTCGTAAAAGTACATCCCGATATTCCGCCTTACTTGTTGGCACTGCCAACAGTGACCATGAGAGATGACTTTGGCGGTGTAAAAATTGACGTGCTTAATAAACTAAAGGCTAACATCGGCATCATAACCATAGCTCACGATCCCGTTACTCGCAAACTGGAAATCATAAATCAGAATTATACAAATGCAGATTCAATCGGATATAGCTTACGCGGATATGACACGATTCCCAAACAATTTGGAACTTATATAACGGATCAATGGGGAAACGTTTCTGACACCGTGTTTGCAACTGTAAAACCAATCTACGAGGCTTTGATAGATAAATCACGGTTTAGCGAGTACCACCTGCCTACAGATGCCGAAACCGGCTTTGGATGGGTAATGAATAATTTATGGAATGGCAATACGGGATCGCCTGGCTATCATACCGAACAACCCATTCAGCCTTTGGTATGGCCCGCAACCATAACATTTGACATGGGCCAAGCAGCTAAACTTAGCAGATATACCATATGGAACCGAGGTATTGATGGCAGCGGCAATTGGCTATGGCAGGCTGGCGCCCCGCTTACCTGGGTTCTATGGGGACGCAACAGCACTCCTGTTGATGAGGTTTTGCCGACCGTTGAAAACCTGCCTGATGTCGGTCAGCCTACAGCTAATGGCTGGATCAATCTCGGGTATTTTAAACTGCGCGATAAACCTTCAGGATTGCCGAATCCACAATACACGGATGCAGATTTGCAATTTTGGAATGCTGGTTTTAGTTACAACTTTTCATTGGATCTGCCCAAAGTTCGCTACATACGATTCCAATGTCTGGAAAATGTTTCGTTGACAAACAATTTCTTCAATATAGCTGAATTGTCTTTTTGGGGCGATCCAAGATAAATTATTTTGACATTAATTCTTTCGGTAATGAATACACAAAAAAAACTCATGGTTTGGGCCGTATTATTCCTTCTGCTAGGTATTATAGCCTGCACCACGGAGCCCGACGATTTCAAATCTTTCTTAAATAATAGTGAAATAAAATATCCGGGAAGGATCAACAACGCATTTACGCGGCCGGGCAACGGCAGAATTGCACTCGGCTGGAACCCAAGTCCAGACCAAAGTGTCAGCCGATATGTTGTTTATTGGAATAGTGGCGCTGATTCCCTAATTGTGCCGGCAACCACGCATAATCCCTCCGATACCATACAGGCCATTATTAATAATTTACAAGAATATACTTATTCTTTCTTTGTTTATTCATTCGACGAAAAAGGCAATCGCTCTATTCCCACTGAGATAACGAATGCGAGGGTCTACGGATCTACTTACCAAAATAACCTCTACAATCGGCCGCTCGACGCTTCTCCCACAGGCTTTGACAACGGTGATATTAGTCGCCTAAAAATTAATTTTCTACCTCCAGACACCGTAAATATCACTACACGAATCAGATATACCAATCTTGATGGCATTGAAACCGACACGTTTATCAACCCGGTTGAAAATAGCATTATAATCCCAGATTATAAAATAGGTTCGCATGTTACTTATCAATCTTATTATACCCCTAATCAAAGATCGATTGACACATTCACAGTAAATACCATTGATACCATCCCCGTTGCCACTGTGATGGCTATCGACAAAAGATTGTTCCGGGAACTTTCATTATACGGTGACGGACAACCGTGGGATGGTTCATATGAAACCTCTTTGCGACAAATTTGGGATGGTGCAACTTCCCCTCAGGGCTGGCAGAACTGTTTCCACAGCAATGGAAGCAAAACCTTACCTTATCCTATAAGTTTTGATTTGGGAGCCACATACAACAGGTTAACGACCATGGAAATGATAGGAAGAGATTGCTGTCACAATCCGATAGATTATGAGATTTGGGGCAGCAATAGCCTAACCGTTCCTCCTGTAGAAGGCAACAGCCCTGGCTGGTCCGATCAAATGGCAGCAAGCGGATGGACCCTACTCGCCGATGTACACAGAACCGACGATGGCGTAGCGCCCTACCAATCGTCATTAATTACAAATCCACCGCCGATAAGATATATCCGAATTAGGATCAAAAAGGTTGCAAGCGGAGAATCTCAATATAGTAATATTACGCAAGTCACATTCTGGAACGACTATGCACAATAAAAGATTAAAAATTAGAATAATGCGGTACTTGCTTTTGGCGTCAGTGATAATTGTTTGTTCATTACAGTCAAATGGTACCATTTGGCTACCACATATTTTTGCCAGCAATATGGTGATTCAACGAGACCAGCCTATAGCAATATGGGGAACGAGCAACGCGAACGAAAAAATAACGGTCTCCCTTGGAGAGCAAGTGGCTACGGCTTTATCAAATCAGCAAGGGAAATGGCATATAACACTAAAGCCAATGCCATGGGGCGGCCCTTACGATTGCACGATATCTGCGCACGAGGAAAAAAGAATATTACACAATATATTAATAGGCGACGTATGGATTTGTAGCGGACAATCAAACATGGAAATGCCTGTTTCCGGATGGTCACATGTAAATAATGCCGAAAAGGAAATCAGCGATGCTAACTTTCCCAAAATTCGCTTGTTTACGGTCGAGAAAGCTACGAGTTTTATGCCTAAAACGGATCTGGCCGGAGGAACGTGGCTGGTGTGCAATTCTACAAATATTCCTCCTTTTTCTGCCGTCGCCTACTTCTTTGGCCGAAAAATCCATTTGGATACTCGTATACCAATCGGATTGATAAGTACCAACTGGGGTGGCACGAACATACAAGCGTGGACCAGTTGGAAAACATTGTCAACCTTCGATGGATATAAACATTTGAACACAAAGGAAATGAACAAAACGCTTGCAGAACAGGAACAAAGAAGAAAAGCTTATGACCAGGCGCTTGCTGCTGATCCTGGCAGCGAGGAAAATTGGCATCAAAATAACAGTATTTCAGGGTGGACAAAAATTCAAATGCCCAAATTGTGGGAATCTTCTCCTATCGGACAGACAGACGGTATTATATATTTTAAAAAATTCTTCACCCTTAGAAATATATCGGCAACGCAAAATATTTCCTTACATCTCGGCCCGATTGATGACGCCGACTCTACTTATATCAACGGAAAACTTGTTGGCACTAATAATACGTGGAATAAAAGCCGTGTTTATTCCGTTCCGAAAGCATGGTTAAAAGAAGGTGAAAACATAATTACTATTAAGATCACCGATGGTGGCGCCCAAGGAGGTATGGCGGGAACTGCGACAGACTTGTTCCTAAGCCTCGGCGATAAAAAAATATCGCTTGCAGGCGAGTGGTACTATCAACCTGCCGTCGTTTCCAAAACCTATCATCTTCTGGAAAATGGCCCGAACGCTTTTCCCTCTCAGCTGTTTAACGCAATGATAAGCCCGCTTACCGCTGTCAAAATAAAAGGAGTAATATGGTACCAGGGCGAGGCCAATGTTGATGAAGCCGCTAGGTATCAAAAATTATTTCCAGCGATGATCTCCGACTGGCGCAATGCATGGAGTTATGATTTCCCGTTCATATGGGTACAGCTCGCCAATTATCTCGAACGAAGACAAGAGCCTGCTGCCAGCCCTTGGGCAGAACTCAGAGCCGCTCAGCATCAGGCACTTTCTATGAAAAATACCGGCGAAGCCGTTGCAATAGATATCGGAGACGCTAACGATATACATCCCCACAATAAACAGGATGTGGGATGGAGACTTGCCTTAGCCGCAGAAAAAATCGCCTACAACCAAAAAATAATTTCCTCTGGGCCCATTTTCACTTCTTCAAAAGTTGAAGACAATGTAGTGGTGCTTAGTTTTGAGCAGGTGGCTGAAGGCCTTGTGATAAAGGATAAAAAATTGGCCGGCTTTGCAATTGCCGGAGCCGACCGTCGTTTTGTTTGGGCAGACGCCCGCGTCAGCGGCAACCAGGTTATTGTCAGCAGTCCTTCAGTCGAACACCCCGTAGCCGTCAGGTACGCCTGGGCAGACAACCCTGAAGCAGGTTTATACAATAGAGAAATGTTACCGGCGTCCCCGTTTAGAACAGATAATTGGCCATTAAGCACCGAAAATAAAAAGGTTTATTAAAGTTAATACCGTATCAAACCGATCTTCATGAAATTAAAAAAAAGATATAGTTTTTTAGTTCTGGTAATGCTAATTTGCAGTAAGCAACATTGGGGGCAAGGGGAAAACAACCTTCGCCTTTGGTATAGCAAGCCCGCTTCAGTTTGGGAGGAAACACTTCCATTAGGCAATGGCCGCTTAGGCATGATGCCAGACGGAGGCGTGAGCAAAGAAAATATTGTACTCAACGATATCACATTGTGGTCGGGGTCTGAGCAAGACGCCAATAACTACGAGGCTAACAAGTATTTACCGGAGATCAGGCGCCTGTTGATGGATGGTAAGAATGACGACGCGCAGGATTTAATCAATAGTCATTTTATTTGTAAAGGTCCTGGATCAGGCGGCAGGCAGTGGGGGTGCTTTCAAATACTGGGCAATCTTGAGATCAACTACAAGCTTCCAGGCGTTCCTACTTCCATCACCAACTATTTCAGATCCCTACAGCTAGACCAGGCGCTCGCCAACACACGTTTTGCGATTGGCGGAACGACTTACACAAGAGAGTACATTACCAGTTTTGACACAGACGTTGGCATAATAAAGCTGACGAGTAGCACCGCTGGCGCGCTGAGTTTTTCGTTAAAGTTATCCCGGCCCGAACGGTTTGAAGTAAGTAGGGCAAACGATGTAATCAGCATGACAGGACAACTCGATAACGGAACCGACGGAAATGGCATGAGGTATATCGCATTAACTTCAGTAAAATTGACAAATGGTGGCACCATCAAAGCAAATGGGAAAGACCTTTCCATTGAAAACGCCACTACTGCTTATATCTATGTTTCGATGGGAACCGATTTCAAAAACCCTGATTTCGAAAGCAGGGCAAAAACCTTACTGCAAAAAGCCATGCAACGAAATTATGTAGTTGAAAAAAAAGTTCATATACACAATTTCAAAAAGCTTTTCGATCGATTCTCCTTAGACCTCGGCGGTGGGTCCAACAGTTCGCTTTCTACCGATAGACGATTAGATGCCTTTTATAAAAATCCTCATTTAGACAATGCCTTACCTGCTCTATTTTTACAATATGGACGCTACCTGAGTATCAGCAGCACGCGGGTTGGTCTCCTTCCTCCCAATCTGCAAGGCCTTTGGGCCAATCAAATACATACACCCTGGAATGGAGATTATCATCTCGATATTAACGTTGAAATGAACCATTGGCATCTTGAAGCTGCAAATCTTTCTGAACTCAACCTGCCACTTGCCGGGCTGGTGAAAAGCTTGGTAAAAAATGGAGAGCGAACTGCAAAAGCTTATTACGATGCGAAAGGCTGGATCGCCCATGTAATTACGAATGTTTGGGGATTTACTGAACCTGGTGAAAGTGCGTCCTGGGGCATTGCTAATTCCGGTTCCGGATGGCTGTGTGAAAATCTTTGGGCACACTATGCATACACAAAAGATAAAAAATATTTAGAGGATATCTATCCGATTTTAAAAGGATCAGCCCTTTTTTATAGCGATGCACTGGTAAAAGATCCGAAAACTAAATGGCTGGTAACAGCTCCGTCCGTATCTCCAGAAAACTCCTTTTTCCTGAATAATAAGCATGTCAACGTTTGTATGGGGCCAACCATCGACAATCAGATTACACGTGCCCTTTTCAACCATGTCATTGAAGCATCGAAGGCATTAAACGTTGATGAAGCACTTCGAAACAATCTAACGGAAAAAATAAAACAACTGCCACCGCCGGGCCGCGTTGCTACCGATGGCAGACTTATGGAATGGTTAGAAGAGTACAAAGAAACTGATCCACAACACCGGCACATTTCTCATCTGTGGGGCTTATACCCTGGATCCTCTATCACCAACAGACAAACGCCCGACTTAATGGTAGCCGCAAAAAAAACGTTAGAAGTAAGAGGCTACGATGGCCCCAGCTGGGCGATTGCTCACAAGCAGTTATTCTGGGCCCGTCTTCACGATGGCGAAAGAGCATTTAAACTTTTGAAAGCAGTGTTACGGCCAACTCTAAAAACAGATATCAACTATGGGGCGGGCGGTGGTGTTTATCCCAATTTGCTGTCGGCCGGCCCTCCATTCCAGATAGACGGAAATTTCGGAGGCGCTGCGGGTATACTGGAAATGCTACTTCAAAGCCATGACGGGTATATAGACCTACTGCCGGCAATCCCATCCATCTGGAAGACAAAGGGGTTTGTAAAAGGTATAAAAGCACAAAATAATATCACCGTTGAAATGAAATGGGTAGATGGGAAAGTGACCCAATACAAACTATACGCTCCTACCAGGCAGCGGGTGCGTGTTAAAATAAATGGCAGGATGGTTAATGTCACAACCGCTGCTTTATAACTAATTCTACATTTTAAAAAAGAACATGCGAGCCATGATAAAGAGTGCTTTTTCGTTTATATTTTTAATAATTTACAACGTCGCTTTTGGCAGCGACACATTGATCCCGATAATAACAGCTCAGAACGCACTGATTTTACGAATTGATCAGAAAAAAAATCTGTCCACAATATACTATGGAAAAAAACTAGCGAACGCCACAGAATATGTATTAATACCACAAGCGTACCGCCAATCTATCGATTATTCAGAAGTCGCCAACGCGGCTTATACAACCTCGGGTTCTCAAAATTTGTTGGAGCCCGCAATAACCGTTACACACGCCGATGGCAACAATTCTCTCAACCTTCGTTACGTAAACCATGAGCAGAAAAAACTTGAAAATGGGGCGACGTTGTTAACCATTTTACTAAAAGATCCTGTTTACAACTTTTATGTAACGCTTTGCTATAAGTCATATTTCGCACAGGATGTAATAGAACAATGGGCTATTATCAAACACACCGAAAAATCAAATGTATTATTGCAAAAATTCGCTTCTGCTAACCTCCATATAAAAGCTAAAAGCTTTTGGCTTACGCAATATCATGGCGATTGGGCTAAAGAAATGCAGAGCGAAACATCAAAGCTCACACACGGTATCAAAACTCTTGACAGCAAACTAGGCACGCGAGCTAATCTGTTTCAGCCTTCGGTATTTATGGTTTCTTTAGAGCGGCCAGCAACGGAGGACGAAGGCACAGTGCTATATGGCAGTCTTGAATATAGCGGGAATTTTAAAACAGACTTTGAGCTTGACAATCAAAACAATCTGCGCATTGTTTCGGGAATTAATAATTATGCGTCTACTTATACCTTGAAACCTGACGAAGAATTTACCACGCCAGCTTTCCTTCATACGCTGTCAACAAAGGGAAAAGGTGCTGCAAGCAGAAATCTGCAGGAGTGGGCGAGAAATTATAAAATCCTAAATGGAAATGAAAACAGACTAACATTGCTTAACAACTGGGAAGCCACCTATTTTGATTTTAACGAATCTAAATTAAAAGAGCTGATCAGGGATACCCGTAAATTAGGTGTTGATTTATTTCTTTTGGATGATGGATGGTTTGCCAACAAATATCCGAGAAATGGCGACGTTGCAGGCTTGGGCGATTGGGCGCCTAATCAAAAAAAATTACCCAATGGAATCGGCACCCTAGTAAAAGAAGCGACAGATAATAAAGTTAAGTTTGGCATTTGGATAGAACCCGAAATGGTCAACCCCAAAAGCGAATTATACGAACAGCATCCGGATTGGGTGGTCAAACAACCCAATCGGCCAGAGCACTATTTTAGAAACCAACTCGTATTGGATCTCTGCAATCCCCAGGTACAAGACTTTGTATTTAATACGGTACACAATTTATTTATAAATAACGGAGACATTGCTTATATTAAATGGGACTGCAATTCCGTTATCTATAATGCCCATTCCTCCTACATTTCAAACCAGTCTCATTTTTACATCGAATATATGAAGGGACTTTACAAAGTCTTAAAAAGGATCCGCGAAAAACATCCAAAAGTACCCATGATGCTTTGCTCCGGAGGAGGCGGCCGTGTGGATTACGGCGCGCTGCAATACTTTACAGAATTTTGGCCGAGCGACAATACGGACCCTTTGGAAAGAATCTTTATGCAATGGGAATATTCTTACTTCTATCCGGCTATTGCCACGGCAAACCACGTTACTGATTGGGGTAAACAACCCATCAAATTTAAAACTGACGTTGCCATGATGGGAAAGCTTGGGTTTGACATCGTGGTTAAAGACTTAAGCAAAAGTGACCTTCTTTATTGTCAATCAGCCATCCGACATTATAATAAATTTAAAGATATCGTTTGGTTTGGAACTCAATACCGGTTATCAAATCCAACTGAAGCAGATGTTGCCTCCATGGCCTACATCAATAACACTAAAACCAAAGGAGTCATATTCAATTACCTTGTTAACAACCGATACGGCGCAGGCAGCATCTACCCTATCAGACTGAAAGGACTGGATCGGCAAAAAAAATACAAGATCACTGAAATTTGTTTGTATCCGGAAACTCGTTCGGCCATAGATGAGGAAAAAGTTTACACGGGCGACTTTTTAATGAACATTGGCTTTAACCCGATGATAAATGCGCAAAGAAGTAGTGTAATATTAAGTATAGAGCAAATCTAAGTATAGGCAGCATCCGCTGCATTTCACCCCTCAAAAAAATTTTTTAGCCTAATTTAGATAACAAGGTCGTTATTTTTTTTGTGAAGTTTTGAAGAACTTCTATAGTTTTGCGACCTCGTGATGAAATGGTTTTCTAAGTCCCTCCTTCTGGTTTTCTTGGCCCTGCTCCTTGGGGATAGCGTAGTGTTCGCATTTTCACCCTTTGAGAATAGCCATAAGCTTATTGTTCATTCCCAAAAAAATGGAAGCGGCAGAACTGCCCAGGTTAAAGCAGTTGAAACAGATGAAGAAGAGACCGAACTCGCGCCTGCGCAACAACGAATACGACAAGCTGGCTGTCATTTCCAAAACTACAGCAATAGCCCTGCTCTTTTCCGAACGACCACCACTTTACGGCATGCTGCTTTTATCAGCACCCCTCAACTCAAAAAGTATATCGTTAATCGCGTGCTTCTGATTTAGGCGCCTAACACCTTATCTGCCGACGACATCACTATCTCCTATATTGCTGCGACAGCCGTAGATTCAATTATTCCGGCGCTGCGCCATCAGCAATAACCAACGATGGGTTTCCTCATGAGCGGAACTGAAAAGCCTTTGCTTTTTAGCAAGCCCGGCACCCCTCCGCTTCAGCCTTGGTTCGGTAGATTCATATTGCATCATCATCTCCATGCCTTTACATTAAGCCAGGCGTTTTACCAACCCGTAACGCGCTTTGTTCAGTGCATAAAGGGATACTCATGGTTTTTTTCCTCAAACGTATATCACTTAAAACAAAAAATACGAATGAAAAAATTGTTCCCACTACTGTGCATAATCATTGTTGCAACACAGAGCTGCAAGTCTCACCACGAAGAAAAAGAAGCCAGGACAAGCTACGTCGTCACTTCGCCGATCAAAGCGGACACCACCTTCACAAAGGATTATGTATGTCAAATCCACGCTATCAATCATATCGAAGTCAGAGCGCTCGAGAAGGGTTATCTACAACATATTTATGTGGACGAAGGGCAGTACGTAAAAAAAGGACAGCTGCTCTTTCAAATCATGCCCAGCCTCTACCAGGCAGAAGTAAGCAAAGCCCAGGCAGAAGTTAAAGCCGCCAACATAGAATACAGCAATACCAAATCCCTGGCCGATAAAAATATAGTGGCAGCCAATGAACTAGCTATGGCTGACGCCAATCTCGATAAAGCGAAAGCCGAACTTGCACTTGCGAGAACGCATTTAGGTTTTACGAATATTAGAGCGCCATTTAGTGGGATTGTTGATCGATTTTTAGTACGTGTGGGAAGTTTGCTCGATGAGGGAGAGCTGCTGACATCGCTGTCAGACAATAGTAAAATGTGGGTATATTTTAATGTGCCCGAATCCGAGTATCTGAATTTCCGTGCCAACAAGAAGGCAGACAAAGCACAAGTTCACTTACTGATGGCCAACAACCAGCTCTTTCCTTACCAGGGTGTCGTAGAAACGATTGAAGCAGATTTCGACAACGAAACCGGTAATATTCCGTTCAGGGCTACGTTCCCCAATCCGGACAGACTGCTTAGACATGGAGAAACAGGAAATATAAGAATGACAGAGCCGCTGACATCGGGCCTGATTGTTCCACAAAAAGCCACATTTGAAGTTTTGGATAAAAAATACATCTATGTTCTGGATGCAAAGGATCGGATCCGATCAAAGGAAATTACGGTGGGGACAGAAATGGAAGACCTTTTTGTTGTCACTTCCGGACTGAATGAATCAGATAAGATTTTGCTTGAGGGTATCCGCAAGGTGAAAGAAAATGAAAAAATTTCCTACGAATTTAAAGATCCGCGCGCGGTAATCGGCGCTCTCAAACTGTCAACTGAATAATCATCTTAAAAGACTTTAAATGTTCAATAAATTTATCCAGAGACCAGTGTTAGCCATTGTGATGTCGCTGGTCATAATTTTTATGGGGGCGCTTGCAATTAAAACCCTGCCGGTGTCTCAGTTTCCTTCCATCGCGCCGCCTATGGTGGTTGTAAATATTGCTTATCCAGGCGCCAGCGCCGACGTATTGGTCAACTCGGTTTTAATTCCCCTGGAGAAATCCATCAACGGAGCTCCTGGCATGAAGTACATGACCTCTGATGCGACCAGTGCAGGAGAAGCAACGATTCAAGTCGTTTTTGATTTAGGAATTGATCCCAGCCAGGCGGTGGTGAACGTAAAAAACCGCGTAGAACAGGTTACCAGCCGTTTACCGGAACTGGTGCAACGGGAAGGCCTTGTGATCAGCTACACATCGCCCAATATGTTAATGTATGTAAACCTGTATAGCAAAGATCCCAAGGCCGACGAAAAGTTCCTTTACAATTTCGCCGGCGTCAACATCATTCCGGAAATAAGCAGGTTAAAAGGCGTGGGAAGCGCCAAAATTTTGGGCAGCCGGCAGTATGCCATGCGCGTATGGCTAAAACCCGACAGAATGCGCGCCTACAACGTTTCCACCGACGAAGTGATGGAAGCGTTGGCGGAGCAGAGCGTAATAGGCTCTCCGGGAAGGATCGGCCAAAGCTCCGGAAAAAAGTCGCAGTCGCTGGAGTACGTACTCACTTATAAAGGCCGGTTCAATAAACCCGAGGAATATGAAAACATCATTGTCAGAGCGAGCGCCGAAGGTGAGGTTTTACATCTAAAAGACATCGCAGATATCGAATTGGGCAGTGAATTTTATGACATCTATTCTAATATGGATGGACATCCATCGGCGGCCATTACATTGAAACAGACTTATGGCAGTAATGCCAGCGATGTCATCAGGGAGGTAAAGGAAAAACTGGAAGAACTCAAAGTTAGTTCGTTTCCCTCCGGGATGGAATATCAAATCAGTTACGATGTATCGAGCTTCCTCGATGCTTCCATTGAAAAAGTAATTCACACGCTCGTTGAAGCATTTATCCTGGTAGCGCTCGTCGTGTTTATTTTTCTCGGCGATTGGCGGTCGACATTGATACCCACGCTGGCCGTTCCCGTTTCTCTTATCGGCGCGTTCATCTTCATGCAAATGTTTGGACTCACGATCAATCTGATTACTTTATTTGCGCTCGTATTGGCCATTGGTATCGTGGTGGACAATGCAATCGTTGTGGTGGAAGCGGTGCACACCAAAATGGCGGAAGAGCATCTGTCTCCCTACAAAGCAGTAAAAAAAGTGCTCGGCGAAATCAGTGGCGCCATCATTGCCATCACATTATTGATGACAGCCGTGTTTATCCCGGTTTCTTTCATGAGCGGGCCCGTGGGCATTTTTTACCGGCAGTTTTCAATCACGATGGCAACATCGATTGTGATTTCAGGTGTAGTGGCGCTAACCTTAACGCCTGTGCTTTGTGCTATGATTCTTAAAAATACGCATGGCCAACCGCGCAGAAAGACGCCCATCAACCGGATGCTGGACGCTTTTAATAGCTGGTTTGATCGACTCACCGGCCGATATGCAAAACTACTTCGACGCATTGCTGGACGCAGGACGGTAACCTTCGGATTGCTGATCAGTTTTTGCGTAGGGATATGGCTGACGTCAGCTTCGCTGCCCTCCGGCTTTATTCCGGCAGAAGATCAGGGAATGGTTTATGCCATTATTCAAACGCCTCCGGGTTCAACTTTGGAGCGTACGAATGACATCGCCAGAACCTTGCAGCAAATCGCCAAAAAAGTGGAAGGCGTTCAATCGGTTTCTTCGCTGGCCGGCTACGAAGTATTGACAGAAGGCCGCGGTTCCAACGCCGGAACTTGTTTGATCAACTTAAAAAATTGGTCAGACCGCAAACATTCTGCCCAGGAAATCATCGAAGAACTGGAAGAGAAAAGCAAAGAAATCCCCGGCGCCGTGGTTGAATTCTTTCAGCCACCGGCCGTTCCGGGATATGGTGCTGCGGGCGGCTTCTCGCTGCGGCTTTTAGACAAGACCAATTCAGGAGATTATGCTTCATTTGGAAAGGTAAATGATGAGTTCATGGCGGCACTGAAAAAGCGAAAAGAACTCACCGGCCTTTTCACTTTTTTCGCAGCTAATTATCCGCAATATGAGCTGGAGATTGACAACCAGGCCGCCATGCAAAAGGGCGTTTCGATAGGCAAGGCGATGGATAATTTATCCATCCTCATTGGAAGCACCTACGAGCAGGGCTTTATCCGCTTTGGTAATTTCTTTAAAGTATATGTGCAGGCGGCCCCCGGTTACCGGCAGCTACCGGATGATGTACTCAACCTTTACATTAAAAACAACCGGGATGAAATGGTGCCCTATTCTTCGTTTATGAAAATCATAAAGAAGCAAGGGCTCAACGAAATTACGAGGTACAATATGTATACCTCCTCGGCTATCAATGGTGCGCCAGCGGCGGGTTTCAGCAGCGGCGAAGCCATTGCAGCTATACAGGAAGTGGCAAACCAAACCTTGCCAAGAGGCTACGGCATCGACTGGCTGGGGCTTTCCAAAGATGAAGTGGGCCGCGGCAACGAATCGCTCTACATCTTCCTAATTGTACTCGCCTTCGTTTACCTGGTACTGGCTGCTCAATACGAAAGTTTTATCCTTCCGCTGGCAGTTATTTTATCGTTGCCGGTCGGCGTTCTTGGAGGCCTGCTTTTATTAAAAGCGATGGGACTCGCCAACGACATCTACGCCCAGGTGGGGCTGGTGATGCTTGTGGGCCTGCTTGGTAAAAATGCAGTACTGATCGTTGAGTTCGCCGTGCAGAAAAGACAGGAAGGCTCGACCCTGCTTGATGCTGCGATAGAAGGAGCCAAAGTGCGTTTCCGTCCGATTTTAATGACCTCCTTTGCTTTCATTGCAGGGTTATTGCCGCTGCTGGTGGCGACCGGCCCTGGTGCGTTAGGCAACAGGACTATTGGTTCTTCTTCCGCTGGCGGAATGTTGCTCGGCACCTTATTAGGCGTTATTGTTGTGCCCGGCCTCTATTATGTTTTTGGTTCATGGGCCGATGGGCGTCATCTGATCAGGAAAGAAGACGAGGTGCCGCTGACGGAGCATTTCACCCAGGGCAAAAAGAAGAAAAAATTCAAATTGTTCAGAAAGAAAAAAGAAACAAAAATTGAAGATGCAAATCATGATAAAAATGATCAAAGTATATAAATATTTAGGCCTTGCAGCCGCTGTCGTCCTTATTTTATCCGCCGGATTAACCGGATGTAAAATTCCGGAGCTGGCTACAAGAAGTACGAATACCACGCTACCCGAAACCTTTCAACAAGGCGGCGATTCATCAAATATCGCCAACCTGACCTGGCGCGAATTTTTCGGCGATCCTTACCTGCAGGCACTTATTGACACGGCGCTAAAAAACAACCAGGAGTTAAACATTGTTTTACAGGAAATAGAGATGAGCCGTAACGATATCCGTATCCGAAAAGGTGAATATCTCCCCTTTGTAAATATTGGCGCAGCCGCCGGTGTAGATAAGGTTGCCAGATACACAAATATCGGTGCGATGGAGGCAACGACCGATATAAAACCTGGTAAAGAAATGCCTGAACCTTTAACGGATCTGGCCCTTGGCGTCAACGCGGAATGGGAGCTAGACATTTGGCACAAACTGCACAACGCCAAAAAGGCTGCAGTTAAACGCTATTTGTCGAGCATTGAAGGAAAACATTTCGTGATGACCCATCTTATAGCCGAAATTGCCAGCGCTTATTATGAATTGTTGGCGCTTGACAATGAATTAGCGATTGTCAAACGCAACATCGGTATTCAGGCTGATGCTTTGGAAATTGTAAAGCTGCAAAAGGAAGCCACGCGCGTCACCGAACTTGCGGTGCAAAAATTTGAAGCCGAAGTGCTCAAAACCCGTAGCCTGCAATTCGAAATAGAACAGGAAATTATTGAAACGGAAAACAAGATCAACTTCCTTTTGGCGCGTTATCCACAGCGTGTTAGCCGGCCGTCACAAGCTTTTGAAGCCTGGGTGCCCGGTACGGTTGCGGCGGGGGTTCCGGCGCAATTGCTTTCTCATCGGCCCGATGTGAGACAAGCGGAACAGGATCTTGACGCAGCGAAACTGGACGTTTCCGTGGCCAGGGCACAGTTTTATCCTTCCATAAAGCTTTCTGCCTCGGTAGGATACCGCGCTTTCAATCCGGCTTACTTCCTGAAAACGCCGGAGTCTTTATTGTATTCGCTCGCCGGCGACCTCATAGCGCCGCTGGTAAATAAAAATGCTATAAAAGCTGAGTACAGCAACGCAAATGCCCGCCAACTACAGGCTGTTTTTCGCTACGAACGAACGGTGCTTAACGCTTGTACAGAGGTCATAAACCAGCTCGCGGGCATTCACAATCTTCAAAGCAGTTTTGACCTCAGAAGCAAGCAGGTCGAAGCCCTTACACGCTCAATCGACATATCTAACGATCTTTTTAAATCAGCAAGAGCCGATTATATGGAAGTATTGCTGACACAGCGGGATGCACTGGAGTCAAAGTTTGAGCTGACAGAGATCAAAAAGCAGCAAATGCTGTCTTATGTCGGCTTGTATCATGCCCTTGGAGGGGGCTGGCAATAAACTCAGTTTTTGTTTTTATATTTTAGCTATTAAAGCAGCAAAGCCGGTTCATTCCGGCTTTTGCTTTTAAATAGATTTATTCTTTTTAACTGCCCTGTTACCCTACCTTTACCTATCTAAATCACGACTTCTAAAAATGGACAGACCTCATCCCTCCCGCCTGCTCGAACGTTTTCGCATTTGGCTCGATTCCATCATTAACACTGGTGTAACAACGGACCTGAATTTTGAAAAGCTAAGGCGGGTGAGAATAATGAACTTAATGGCTTTCATTGGAACCTGCATTTCTAGCCTCTTCATTATTGTTCATTTATCTGCAGGCCGGTCCACGCTCGGCCTTTTAAATATCCTCATTCTCGTTGCGGTAGCCGGCCTGTTGCTGGCCAACTTTAAACAAAAATATTTTTTTGGGCAGATTATTGTTAGCGTTCTTCTTACCGCAGCTTTTGGCATCGCAGGCTTTCTTTATGCCGATGGTATGGAATTTTATTTGCTGTTGTTGGCAGCTGTTATCGCAACGATAATGCAGAAAAGCATTGTTCTGAAAGGTATTGCCATCGCGGACTGCCTGATTTTTTTATGGCTGATGAAGCGTTCGAGCGACCTTTACCATCTGGCGCCCGACAATATTTACTTTATCAATATGGTTTTATGGCTCATATTTTATGTAGTCTTTTTTCTTTTCTGGGGAAAACTAAGTAAGACTTATCTTTCCAGCATTGAAGATAAAAACGCACAATTATTGTTGCAACAAATAAAACTCACCGAGCAAACCGAACAGGTTCAAACCAGTAATCGCCAGCTTTCCCTTTTAAACGGAACACAGGAAAAACTTTTCTCCATTATTGCGCACGATGTTCGAAGCCCGATAGCAGGTTTGGACGCTTCGTTAACGCTGTTGAACAAAAGCGAATTATCCCGGGAGGAGTTTATGGATTTATCAAAAGACATCGCTTCGCAATTAAATCAATTGCAGGATAGTCTTGACAACCTGCTCAAATGGGGCAATCGCCAAATGACAGGCATGGAGCTTCAAAAGCAAATTACGCCTATTGAACCGCTAATAACCGATACGATTGGACTTTTGCGGTATAACCTCGCCAATAAAAATATCAATATAGATATTGGTTTGGAAAACGATCTGCTGATCGATGCAGATCCTGATCATGTAAGATTGATCATGCGAAATCTTATTTCCAATGCCATCAAGTTTAGTTATGCCGGCGGAAAGATTGACCTAAAAGCCAGAAAGGAAGCGCGTTTTATTCATTTCTCCGTTATTGACCAAGGCATGGGAATGGATACCCATACTTCCAACCAGCTATTCGATGGTGCAACTTCAGTTATCTCCAAACGAGGTACCCAAAATGAAAAAGGCACCGGCATGGGCTTAAAGATCTGCCGCGAATTTGCCGAAAAAAACGGCGGCAACATCACCATGACCTGCGAACCTGATCTCGGCTGCACTGCCATATTAACGGTGCCTGCCGCTGAAGCGTAAGATCGGATGTAAAATTCGAGTCGTGTCTAAAAACAGGGTTGCTTTCGTTAAAATTAAAAACAAGCAAATGCTTAGATTGTCATCTTGACAAATAGGTATTATGAGAAAGTAAGGTACTTGGTTAATTCCTTAAAATATTGTTGGCTCCATATATTTAAAGCATCAGCATCAGGAATAAACCTCGCAATATCCTCTTTGATATGGGTGAATGAAACGGAGTCGATTTTTGCTTCCAACAAAGCCGACACATCTGCTCCTGTTAACTTATGCTGAGTCCAATCTCCTGTATCTTGAGCTCGTAATAAAAAATGAGTTAAGCTCAGCGGTACTCCTTTTTTTATGTACCATTCCAGGTCATACCAGTCCCTTCCTTTCACCCGTTTTTTCCATTTTCTAAAAAGCAGCGCATGCATTTTCCCCGCAAACAAGCTTGATAATGTAAAACATTTGACATAAAAAGAAAATGGTTTTAATAAAAGCTTTTCTTCCGTTTCAAAACCCAACGGCGGCTTCCTGTCCACCTCCAATTTAATTTTTATCCGGGTAACCAAGTTAATTCCCGAGTGTGGTAAAATATTTTCCAGCACTAATTCCTTCCAAACAGTTTCCGATTTTAAAAATGCTGATTCAATATTAGAGTTTGCGATCTTCTTCTTTTCCCGAATGACTACTTTCATTCCCGCGGCGCTAAACTCTGTAATAATAGCATCGAAATAGGGTTCCAGAGAAAAAGCTGGATCAGTCTGCAATAAAGAAAAATCAAGATTTTCCGAGTACCGGTTCAAACCATAAAAAATTCTTAACGCCGTACCTCCGTAAAAAGCTGCCTTTTCAAAGAAACCGGCTCTTTGCAAACCGGCAAGTGCAATTTCCTGCATGATTTCCCTCAAAGCTGCTTCCGCCTCTTCTTTATTGTTCGGCCTGTATTCATCCAGCCATTCTTTTATCATAAACGTTGAAGTGTTTTTACTAATATTTCGAGACTGCTTTTTTTAGGCGCATCAGGAAGCCAACCTGTGATGATATTTTTGTCCAACTGCGCCAATCGCGCTTCATCCATTCTTAGGTCCTCAATCAAAAAATCCGCCACTTGTCGCGTACTTCTAAAAGAAATGCCAGAAGTCGTTATGATCTTATCACAAATTGCCTTTTCAGGCGTTGCCATCAACACAACCTGCCTTGGCGTGAGCGCTACCCTTTGGATCCCAAATGAATAGTAAGGTAATGACAGCTGATGATAAGTGAACCGACCGATTGTCGTATTGTAATTTTTAGCGCCCTTAATTGTTACAGAAGTAACGGTATATACTCTTTCAGGGATCAGGCTCCAGTGCGACATCGCCGCATCCATAGATATATAACTGGGACCGCGCAGGTGATTAGCCACCAAAAATTTTTCTGGGCCGCGCATCTTAAGATTGGGCCCAGGTACGTATAAGCCCCTTATCACATTTGATAAAAGCCCTTGCTTGACCAACTCGTTTACCTTGTCATTTGGACGCTTATAATCTTTAAACAAATCCAAAAGTAGCTGGCGCGTGAATGGCTCCTCGGCAAATTTGCAAAAATGCTCCTTTAAATCTTTCATTTGAACATTTTAAAACACATAATCGGAATAAATTCGATTATATATCCTATTTTATACAAATTTATGAAGTTTTGACACAAGAAATCAGTATACTTATTCAGCTTAGCAAACTGCCAATATTGAATTTAATATTTTTCTTATGTTAAACGTGTTATTATCTTTTAGAAAAAACTATTTGCCTTTTAAGTATCCAGGGAAAAACGATGACTGCCATAAGGGAATCTTACTTCTATGAAGTTATCAATAATCGGTTAACTAAACTGCTGTGTTCGAAAAAGCCGCTTTTTTCAATGCTAATTAAAAAAGCCCCGCAAATTGCGAGGCTTGTGCCCGAGACTGGATTCGAACCAGCACACCTTGCGGCGCCGCCACCTGAAGACGGTGCGTCTACCAATCCTGCCTGTCGGCAGACAGGTTCGCCGCCAGAACGCGGGTTATGTCAATTTTTTTAGAAACTCTTTTCCCACACCTGACTTTAAATATTTTTCTTTTATTCGGGCCGATTTCCTATCATCAAATTATTCTGTGTAAAGTAAAGTGAAAGGCTTATAAGCTTTCGTAGACCTGTTTTCACCGTTATTATGTTGCCGCAACCTTCTTTCAAGATTGTCTGTCATGCCCACATAAATATAATTGCGGAAAGTGCTTTTTATAGCATAAACAATAATCATCCTATTTAAGTTAGCAAGCAGCCGTTTTGAGAATTTGGAATTGTCAATATATACAAAAAAGCCCCGCAAATTGCGAGGCTTGTGCCCGAGACTGGATTCGAACCAGCACACCTTGCGGCGCCGCCACCTGAAGACGGTGCGTCTACCAATCCTGCCTGTCGGCAGACAGGTTCGCCACCAGAACGCGGGTTATGCCATTTTTTTTAGAAACTCTTTTCCCACACCTGACTTTAAATATTTTTCTTTTATTCGGGCCGATTTCCTATCATCAAATTGTTCTGTATAAAGTAAAGTGAAAGGCTTATAAGCTTTCGTAGACCTGTTTTCACCGTTATTATGTTGCCGCAACCTTCTTTCAAGATTGTCTGTCATGCCCACATAAATATAATTGCGGAAAGTGCTTTTTATAGCATAAACAATAATCATCCTATTTAAGTTAGCAAGCAGCCGTTTTGAGAATTTGGTATTGTCAATATATACAAAAAAACCCCGCAAATTGCGAGGCTTGTGCCCGAGACTGGATTCGAACCAGCACACCTTGCGGCGCCGCCACCTGAAGACGGTGCGTCTACCAATTTCGCCACCCGGGCTACTCCAAAGGGAGCGCAAATTTAAATAAAAACCTGTTACGATAGCATTTTATGCCTGAGGATTTTGAAATTTACTATAACTATCATCTGTTCCGGCAGGACGCATCATCAATGCCTGAAATTGTTTCATCGTTTTTTCCATTCCTTCCGTACTTCCATCCAGAAATATAACATTGCCTTTGCCATATTCCGCAAAGTTTTTGATCGCTTCCGTCCACATACTAAACAGAATAAAATTAGTATCCAGATTGGCCTGTCTCAATTCGGAAGCAGCGGAAGACATGCCCTTGGCCACTTCCTCCCGAAATAAAGCAATCCCCTGGCCACGCAGCTTAGCTGCTTCCCGCTCGGCTTCAGCGCTGATCTTTATGGCATTCCCTTCAGCTTCCGCTGATTTGGTTTTGGTAATCAGCAAAGCCTGTCCTTCGTTTTCTGCGGCAGCTTTTAAATTATTACTGGCAACAACTTTGCTCATGGATTCAAGAATCATCTTGTCAAAAGTGATATCGTTGATTTGCAAATCCTGTAAATGATAACCCCATTCTTCCAGCGTCTGGTCAATCTCTACCTTTACATATTGCACAATTTCACGGCGCAGTCCCAAAACCTCGGCCTGTTTTTTCGTGGCCACAAACGAACGCACATTACCTTCAATTGTTTTTATAAGCGCCTGCATAAGATCGCGGTCGCTGATAAACTTGAACGCTACTTTTTTGATGGTTTCCTCATTTTCGTTTTGCACCGCATATAAAAGCATCGATTTAAAATATACATTGGCCTGATCCTGGGTGACAGCCTGAAACTCAAGCTCCACCGACCGGTTCTGAGTAGATACTCTTTTAAATAATTGCTCAATAAGCGGAATTTTAAAACGCAGGCCAGGCTTGGCGATCCGCTGGTATTTCCCAAACATGGTAATCACGCCGATATATCCCTGGTTGATCGTAAAAAGGCCGCTGAAGATAATGATGAGTATCACAATAACCCACCAATAATTTAAAAATTCCATTAGTTTTAATTTTAACTAAAAATAGCTATAATAATTGATTCCCGCGCTTCGCTGTAGTGTATGCCGTTCGCTAAATAAAAACAGTTTTAACTTTGCTCTTCCCAAACCTGAACCAGATGAATCAACACATCCACTGATTTCTGCATATCCTGAATACTCACGTATTCATGCTTGCCGTGAAACGCCATTTCGCCGGTAAAAATATCAGGACAAGGCAGGCCCATAAACGATAAGCGGGAACCGTCCGTACCGCCCCTGGCGCTATCCTGCCTAAACTCAACATCGGCTCGCTTCATAGCTTCTTTAACGTGCGCACCAATTTGCGGATAGTCCTTTAAAACATCTTTCATATTTCGATACTGTTCCCTGCTTTCAAACTGGTAATTGGCGCCTTCATAACGCCCTATGGCTTGTCTGGCAAATTGTTCCAAACGTTTTTCATGGAGCGCCAGTGTTGCCGTATCAAAATCGCGCACGATAAAATGAACGACAGCTTTTTCTACCGTGCCTTCCATTTGCACCGGGTGCACAAAACCTTCCCTGTCTTCCGTGGTTTCGGGGCTAAAAGTGTCTTTAGGCAGTAATTCCAGGAAAGTAGCGGCAACTTTCATCGCGTTTACGAGCTTTCCCTTCGCATAGCCCGGGTGCGCACTGACACCATAAAACGTAACCGTAACGCCGTTGGCGCTGAATGTTTCGTCGGTATAAGTTCCTCTTTTCCCCCCGTCGAGCGTATAACCAAAGTCGGCGCCAAGTTTCTTCATGTCCACCTTGTCCACGCCTTTCCCAATTTCTTCATCAGGCGTAAATAATATTTTGATAGCGCCGTGTTTAACTGCAGGGTGCGACGTTAAATATTGCGCGAGATCCATAATAATCGCTACGCCGGCTTTGTCATCAGCACCCAACAAAGTAGTGCCTGAAGCGGTGATAATATCCTCTCCTATTTTCTTTTTTAAATATCGATGTTGCCTCACCAAAATAACCTGGGCCGGATCATCAGGCAGGACAATATCCTTGCCGTCAAAATTTTGGTGAACGATCGGTCTCACGCCCGCGCCTGAACAATCTGAGGAGGTGTCCACGTGGCTGCAAAAGCAAATTACTGGTACCGGTTTATCAGTCGTGGCCGGTATTGTCGCATACACATATCCGTGCTCGTCGAGATGGGCATCGCCGATGCCCATTTGCTGCAGCTCTTCTACCAGCAGGCGGCTTAGATCTTTTTGTTTTTCGGTGGAGGGAAAGCTATTGGAATGAGGGTCGCTTTGCGTATCGATTGTCACATATTTTAGAAATCGGGACGCAACGCTGTATTCGTAATCACTTGTCATGTATTTAGTTTTAATTGCATGGTGTGTTTCCGGTTCTTTGCAAATTTAAGGCACGGCTGTTATTAAAATAATAAAAACGAGCATTAAAAAACCTCAAAACTGTTAAATAAGCTTTGAGGTTATACAACTAAATTGATTCGATTATTAAGGAGTAACGATCAACGGGCTTTTACCTTCGATGCTTACCAATTCAAGGTCAAAGATCAAATCTTTGCCGGCAAGCGGATGGTTCCCATCAAGGGTTACCGCGTCTTCTTTGATTTCTACCACAACCACCTGAAACTGCTGGCCGTTTGGATCACTCATTACCAAAGGCATTCCCACTTCCAGTTGCATATCTTCAGGGAAACGGTCTTTTGGCATATCAATCAGCATATCCGGATTTTGAGGCCCATAAGCTTCCTCCACAGGAATATTGATCGTCTTTTTATCACCTACCGCCATGCCTGTTACACCGTCATCAAACCCTTTGATGACCATACCACTTCCCACTTCAAACTCAAGCGGCTCGCGCCCTTCAGAGCTGTCGAAAGTTTCGCCCGAAGTAAGTTTACCGTGATAATGAACTTTAACCTTATCTCCTTTTTTTACTTGTGCCATTGTTTTCATTTTGATATTAGAGAATACTATTTGACCGGAAATTTTTCTTGTCAGGGAACCAGGAAAAAACGGTGCTTCTTTTAATCTGACCTGGCCTCAGCCGACAAACTTCCAGCAATTACGCCGAAGGTAGCCTTTTTTAACTCCCGACCTAATTTTTTTCGCACAAACCATGCGATATTCGCGCATATGAGCGATAAAACCTACAAGGATCTGAGAATTATTTATATGGGAACTCCTGAATTTGCTGTGGCCAGCCTCGACGCTCTGGTTAACGCAGGCTGCCATATCATAGCAGTTATCACAGCACCCGATAAGCCCGCCGGGCGTGGCATGGAGTTGACACAAAGTGCGGTGAAAAAATACGCTGTGAGTAAGGGCCTGCAAGTGCTACAGCCCGAAAAACTGAAGCACCCACAGTTCCTGGAAGAGCTGTCGGCTTTACAGGCAGATCTACAAATTTGCGTGGCGTTTCGAATGTTGCCCGAAGTGGTTTGGAATATGCCGCCGATGGGAACGATCAATCTCCACGGATCGCTGCTGCCCCAATATCGTGGCGCCGCTCCCATTAACTGGGCTGTTATCAACGGAGAAAAGCAAACCGGTGTTACCACTTTTAAATTGAAGCATGAAATTGATACCGGAGATATTTTGCTGCAGGAACGTTTTGATATTTTGGAAACAGACACGGCGGGCATTGTTCATGATAAAATGATGCACATTGGCGCCGCTTTATTGCTCGAGACGGTGAAAGGATTATCCGAAGGCCGGCTAAAAGAAATGCCGCAACTTATCTCAACGAATGAAACGGTGCACCATGCGCCGAAAATCTTTACGGATACCTGCCTCATCGACGCCTCAAAACCCGTGGAAGATGTGTACAATCTTATTCGAGGACTATCGCCGTATCCTACAGCTTTTACTTTTTTAGACGGAAAAAAGTTAAAGATTTTTTCCTGCACAAAGATTGAAACGCCGCCTCAATCTGCGCCGGGCGCTTTTGAGACCGACCAAAAAACTTTTTTAAGGCTGGCTTGCGCTAATGGGTATGTGCAACTCGAGGATGTTCAACTGGCAGGTAAAAAAAGAATGGCAGTTGCGGATTTTCTCAGGGGCTATCGCTTCGAATAAGCAAACCCTTTTCGTGATTCGGAAATACTGACGATTTATTTTGATTGAAGCATTTTGCGGAGGATCACGATTTGTCCTAAATGGTAATAGCTGTGTTCTATCACCCCTTCAATATTTCTTAAAAAAGAACCGTATTTTTCGTCTATGAAAGGTTGATCCAACTGAGTGTCGGGCATCTTTGCCACTTCGGCCGCAAAAGCTTCCGCATTGTGAAGTAATGTATCGACCAGCTGGCGCCACTCCTCTTCTGAAGAAATCGGCGGCAGATCAAAACTAAATTTGTCGCGGATGGTAAGTGTGCCGGTTTTAAAGGCATCTAAAAGCCCGCGCAAATAATAATTAATGTGAAAGGTGAGCGCTGCAATACTATTTAAATCGGATCGCACCGCAATAGCTGTTTCAAACGAAGTTTGCGCTAGCTGCTCTTTATAATTGGTATTAGCAATCCATTTTCCATTAAGAAAAACTTCACGAATGCGGCCGGCTGCAAATTCACTGCGATCCATCGATCCTATTAATTAATACGTTACCATTACATTAAACTTATCAGTGTTGTCTGTTTGTATTTTCCTGGCAGCCGCCTCACTGATCCGAACATCAAACCCTTCGCTATACTGCACCCCTTCCATTTTACCCAAAACTTTGGCATAAACCATTTTGTTATTTGCCGGATTGGTAATTTTTACCAAAGATCCGGGTGCAGCGCCATCCATCAGGATATAATATTTGCCATCATTCCATCCCCTGTCAGTCTTGAATATGCCAGAAGCAAAGGTTTTTTCTGAAGTAAAATTGGGGTTCACCGATTTTTCATAATCCGCTTTAAAATATCCCGTTTCGTCCGGCGTGGCTGCTGCCGATTCATTCGTGTTTTTTGCGGTTATTTTTTCTGACACCAACGCAGCGGCCTTTTCATCCTCTTCTTTCTTTTTAGCCTCAGCAATTGCCTTCTCGTTGGCAGCTGCCTCAGCAGCGATTCGCTTAGCTTCCTCAGCCTGTGCCGCAGCTAATTGTTCGGCTTCTTTTTGTGCTAAAGAAGGTTTACCATCTAGCGAAAGAAATTTAGAAGCAATATATCCCTGGTTGCCATCGTCCATGCGAATTTCAGCCCATTCGCTATTTACATTTTTTACGAGCATTAACACATCATCCTGCTGTGCAATCCCAACTACTTCCTGATCCGTGGACGGCCCTTTTCTAATATTAATATTGGTACCATAAACCTTAGCCTTTTTCAAATCGGCGACTTTGGGCGGCGCCGGCTTTTTGTTATCGGTTTGAAGAAACTGCAAAGCCATATAACCCTCAACGCCGTCTTTAGTGCGAATGGAAGCCCACTCATTATTGACGTTTTTAAGCAGGTCTACTTCATCGTTTAGCTGCGCAATCGCCACCACTTCATTATCGGTTGACGGGCCTTTCCTGATATTGATATTTGTACCCGTAATTACAGCTTTTTTTCCTTTGGTGTTCGATTTTGTAGAAGTAGGTGTCGCAATTTTCTTATCAGATATTTGCAAAAATTCAGAAGCTATAAAACCTTCCACCCCGCCGCTGGTGCGGATGGAACTCCACTCATCATTGACTTTCTTCAACACATCCACTATTTCATATTGCTGCGCTGTGCCCACCACTTCCTGATCGGTGGAGGGCCCTTTCCTGATATTGATATTTGATCCTGTAATGACAGCCTGGCGACCTACAGTGGCGCCTGCTTTTGCAGCCGGTTGGGTTGCTTCTGATTTTTTCGCCGTCTCTTCCTCCGGGCTACCCACCCCTTTGGGCAGATAGCCGACTATAATTTCCTGTCCCTTTTTAACATCCTGGTTATCTTTAAGGTCGTTCCAGATGCGGATATTTTTCACCGGCATCTTGGCAAAAAGGTTGCTTACTGACTTTAAATTTTCTCGGCCCTCAACCACATAATAAACAGGGGCGCCCGTTCCAAAACGGGTTTCTTCCAGTGATTTGATTGGAATTTTCAGTACCTGGCCAATATTTAAACCGGCATTTTTATCGAGCTTATTGGCAGCAGCGAGATCGCTGATGTTCACGTTATACGCACGCGCGATCGCGTACAAACCTTCCTTAGGCGCTACTTTATGAGTAATGACTACATTTCTGCCTGATTTGGTTGCTACTATTTTATTGCCTTGCGCGGTTGCCCATCCTGATATGAAAACAATGCCTGCCAGTAAAAAAAACTTCCTCATACTTTAAAAACTAATCAATTTAATGCATGCAAATCTACAATAATCTTATTGCGCAACTGCATCGCATTTACTAAAGATGTCTCAAAATTAAGCAAATAGACAGGCTCAGACAACCAATAGTTATCCCCCAAAGGTGAATTGCGACAGGTATTAACCTTTTCAATAAAAATCTGTTATTAAGTAGAGTCTATTTATAAATAATTACCTTTGCGGCGCTATGCAAATAGAAGTTTTAAAATCCAAGATCCATCGCGTTACCCTCACCGAGGCCAACCTCGATTATATGGGCAGTATTACCATTGACGAAGATTTAATGGACGCTGCAGGCCTTATCGAGAATGAAAAAGTACAGGTGGTGAACGTAAACAACGGCGAGCGGTTGGAAACCTATGTCATTCGCGGCAAACGTGGAAGCGGAACCATCTGCCTGAACGGGCCCGCTGCACGTAAAGGCATGGCGGGTGATATTATCGTCATTATTGCTTACGCCAGCATGGAGTTTGAAGCCGCAAAATCCTTCCAGCCAAAAGTAATTTTCCCGAAGGCCGGCAATAAACTATAATATGTTTTTATCTCGTTGACAAATGTCTAAACGGATTTCAACCATATTACAATACTGCTTTTTTCTGGGATTGGGCGGTTTCTTAATATGGTGGTCTTTAAAGGGTTTGACGCCTTCAGATAAACATTATATTTCGGTATCTCTTGGCCGCGCCAAATTCTGGCTGGTGATTCCTGGTTTAGCAGTTTTGATTTTAAGTCATTGGGTTCGAGCCCTGCGATGGAAACTGATTATCGAGCCGCTCGATTACCGCCCTTCCACCATCAACACATTTTTCGCTGTAATGATCGGCTATCTGGCCAACCAGGCTGTGCCTCGGCTTGGCGAAGTGTTAAGGTGTTCCACATTAACCCGCTACGAAAAAATACCGATGGATAAGCTGGTGGGCACCGTGATTCTCGAGCGGCTTGTAGATGTCGTTTGCCTGGGCGTTATTTTTGCCATTGCTCTTTTAGCCCAGCCACACCTTTATCAAACCATCATCGACACTTTTTTTCCTTCGCAAAGCGAAAGCGGCCCCTCCCATTTAGTGCTTTATGCGGTGTTGGCACTATTGGGCATTGGTATTGCTTTGGTGCTTTGGATGTTGATCACGAAAAAAAAAGCAGCCGATCTTGTAAGATTAATCAGAAAAATAGTCGCGCATGTTTGGCAGGGATTCGCGGCCATTAAATCTTTGAAAAGGCCCTTTACCTTTATTTTCTACAGCCTCGCCATCTGGTTGCTCTATGCGCTCAGCGTTTATATCGGTTTTTTAATGCTTGAAGAAACCCAACAATTCGGCTTTATCGAAGCGCTGACGGTTTTATGCGCCGGAAGCCTCGGCATGATAGCAACGCCCGGTGGTGTGGGCGCTTACGCTTTTTTGGTGCAGCAAACGATGTTGTTATATCATTTAAACGCCGGCGTGGGACTGGCTTTGGGGTGGCTGCTCTGGATTGTGCAAGTGGTCGTGGTTGTTATATTTGGTGCACTCAGTTTATTGGCGCTCCCCGTTTTCAACCGAAACCGCCGGACGGCAGTGCCGTCTTAATCGCCACAAATACTTTTACTGATGAAATACAATCTTTGTATTGCCAATCCAAAAGAAATCGCCGTCTTTTAAATTAACTTTTAGATGCTGCGTCAAACGCTGAGTATTGCTTTCTGTATTATAAAAAGTTCCGTTTTTGCTGGGCCCCGCATCACTCAGTTGATAAACGAATGCGCCATTGTAAAGGCGCTTTCGCGAAATCTGGCAATGATTTTTTGAAATAAATTTATCGCCAGTGGCGATGGCAAAATCAGCGGCTGCATAATTCGCACCGGGTGTAAACCGGCCCACCGTCGTAAAATCTTTGCTCAAATGATAGGTTTGCGCTTCGGTTAAAAAATTGGCGATCACTTCGAGGCAGGGCTTTTTCATATCAATCGTCAGGCCCTCTGCAGGATCGATATGGATCACTTCTGATTCCGGAGGTTTGGGGATCGCAATATTCCCTTCGATCCCGTCATAATAAAAACTGCTTAGCTGCCGCCCCGTTTTAAACCGGTCCGCCGGATTTTTTTCCAAACATTTTTTTATCAGCATTTCGAGCCATTCAGGTATATCGCAGCCAGCTTCGCCACCATCCGCCCGCAACACTTCCATTCTTTTTTCGCAGATATCAGGAATGGTCGCCGTACGGTGCTTTTCTTCCAAAGCAATCATTTCCCCTGTCGTTTTATAATCCTTTACCGGAAAAGGCACCGTGCCGGTGAGCAACTCGTAGATCACAATCCCAAGGCTGTAAATGTCGGAGGGCGCGTCCACGAAAGCGCCGTTCCATTTTTCCGGGGCTTTATATTCGGCCATACCCTCTTCCTTCTTACTATGCCTCACCGCGTCGGGATCAGAAAAAGACAAGCCAAAATCGATGAGTACATAACGAAAGGAACCGTCCTCATTTTTCGTTCGGAGAATATTTTTAGAATTAATATCATTATGAACGACCGCGTTTCTTTTTCTGAAAACCGAATCGTCGTTACTGGCCGCTCCGGCTTGCCCGGGCAGATAATAATGGTGGCAGTAATTGAGTGCGCTCGCGATTTGCTCTATAAAGTCCAAAGTATCCTCTATCGAAAAATACCCCTCTTTTTTTAAGATGTTTTCGATTGTCTCTCCATCAATAAACTCCATCTCCAGGGAAGGCTTGTGGTCGAGTATCAACTCTTCGTAAACATTTACAATATTGGGATGATCTAATTTTTTGAGAATATCCACTTCTTCTTTAAAATCCCTGTATTCCTTTTGCTGTTCATTTTCAATAGTTAGGTCTAATTGCTTTAATGCGACGATATCGCCATCGGCCTTTCGGCGCGCTTTGAAAACCGCCGAAAAACCGCCATGTCCCAAGACTTTTAAAATATCATAAGATGTTGATAAATCCGTCATACGCGCTACCCTGTCGTTTACATTTTTTGATCAATAATTGAGAACTCGAGCACGATCTTATCGTTAAAACAAATCGAATCTCCGTCTTTCAGTATATGCGGCACGGCGGCCTGGCTTAAACTAACGCCAGCATAATCGTTTTGACTGGTATTGTAGATTTTAATCTTATGCGACGGATTGTTGAGGAATTTGGAGCGGTAAATTTTAAACGCGCCCAAATCTTTATCAAAAATAATATTGGCATGCGCGCGGCTGATATAATTGTTGATCTTGTACTGCTCTTCATCTTTCTCTTCAATCCCCACAAAGGCGATATCATTATGAATCTTCGGGCCGTTTTCAATTTTAGGATCCTTACATCTGCCGATAAAATAATTTTTGTTAGAAGACTCCAAAATATACTCCGGCTCCCAGGTAATACCTTCGGTGGCGACTACGCGGGCGCTGACTTTTTTCAATGTTTGTCCGGGTGTTAACACTTCCGCGCCCAGGCCGTCCATTATTTTTGTAACCTTGTCTGACAGCGGTGAGTTGTGCAAAACCTCTAATTTAAAATCATCAGTGTAAGCTACATCTTTCGACTTAAAAGCCCTTTTCACCTGTTTCAAAAAGTCAGGGTCATCGATCAAAGTTTTTATAGCCACATTCTCAATGGCGCTTTCAGCAAACCGCGAATGAAAAGCAACGCCTGTAATTCTGCTATTGCTGTGCCCCAACATTTTAATGCCTGAAGTTATGGCGCCGATCGCCACTTCTTTCAGCTCCTCAATATTATGAAAACTTCGATCTTTCTTGATAGCCGGGCTGCCCGAGTTTGGGGTGGCTTTTTCCTGAACGGGAACAGGCGATATTTCCGCATCGTCGTCGGCATTCAATTTATCAGAGAATTGCTTTAATTTCTTTTTTAACCAGTTCATTTCTTTTCATTTAAAAATACCCGGAAGCCTTCAGACGCTTTAACATGTCTATCGCCAATTGCTTCGCAAACTCAGAGTTACCGATCTCTTCAATGCGGATGGTAAAGGCAATGGGCGCCCCTAGCTTTGGTGAAGGCACATAAAAAGTGTACCAGGCATCGGTAACGCGCTTGCGAATGGTTTTGCCATTTTGAATAATAATTTTATCGCGCTCCGGACTGCCGGTTTTACCATACACCGCGAGCCCGGTAGCGGCCGCGGCTTTGGCAGATTGTTCTTTCATGAAACCGGCCATTATGTTTGAAGCGCCGGCATGCTTTGCAATTGGCAAAGCCGGATCCAGGTGTTCTGGCTCGTTCCAGGAGCGAAACAAAAAGCGCGAGGGCATTAGCGAATCTTTATTGGCGATGGCGCCGCTCATTTTTGCCAGGTGCAAAGGCGTCGCCATCAGCTCGCCCTGACCCCATGCAATGTTGGAATAATGAGACTGAAAGCGTTTGCGCGTGTTTACCAGCCTGCGGTTTTTAGTAAAATAAACCTGCCGGCCATCATCCAAAAAGGAATTCCATTCTTTAAAATACTTTTCGCTATTATAATCTTCCGGGCGTTTAAAGTTAAAGCCGCCGCGATTGATAATATTCATGCCCAATAAATCATATAAATGAAATAGCGACGCCTGGAGCTTTTTCTCGTTTGCCAATTTTATAAAATAAACATTGCTCGAACGCACAATGGCCTGATGCATATCGACCTTTACATTCGAAGGTTCGTCGGCCCTGATCACTTCCGCCGGGTAAACAAAAAAATTGAACCTTGAAGCATCGAGGCCATATTGATTAAAGGCCGCATACGCATCAATAATTTTTACCGTGGATCCGGGGCGCGAAGCGAAGGTGAGTCCAAGATCGCGCGGAACAACCATCCGATCATGAAAAATTTGCTTATAAATATTGCGGTAGTCTTCAGGCTGTATATTACTGATCAGCTTTTGATCTTTATAGGATGGAGACGGGTTGGCAGCAGACGCAAGTACATCACCCGTTTTTGAGTTAACTGCCACTACCGAGGTCCTGAAATCTTTATACGGCGCCTGCGATTGAATCAGGCTGTTGATCTTTTCGTTCATCAACACATCCATCGATAGCCAGATATCTTTTTTCTTATTACTTTGGGCTTTGATGAGCTCGCTATTTTTTCCTGCTTTAATAAAAGGAGCCAGCGCGCTATAATCATATCGGCTCAGTTCGTTTTCCGTGGTTGTTTCGGGCAGGAATTTATTTTCCTTAAAACGCGTAGTGGTGCGTTGCGTGCTGGTGTAATGCACTTCAAATCCCCGAAGCGTCGTGAAGTGGCGATACTCCGCGGCATAAGCGGCATGCTCCTCCTTTGCGATTTCTTTGTTGTAATCGCCGAGCCAAAAAAGCAAATCCGACCCAAAAGGATAATATCGATCCTGCGGCCTTGCTAATTGCTCTTTATACAAAACCGCATCGGCGCCCATATTCAACAAACGAATACGATTTTTTTCAAATAAAGCCCGGTCAGACGTAGCCAACAACACGCCATTGCGATCATAGATGTTGCCAGCTTTGATCTCCCGAAGCATTAAACTTATACGCGGGTTATAACTATACTGCCAGGCGCCCTGCCGGTTGAGCACCAGCGCCGGTTTGGTAATATATTCATCAGACTTCAACTGGTACCAAATAAGACATCCGGTGAAAATGAAAACAACGGCAAAAAAACTAAGTATGGCATAGGCATTTACATTATCAAAATGTTTTTTTACATACTCCATTTCGATGGCTTCGCCTCGTTCATTCGACATGACCAAAACGAAAAGAAAAGCAATAAGGGTAAAAATAATGCCCGCATTCCCCTTACTTAAAAAAGGAACGGAAATTCCTGTTAGCGGCAGCAAGCCCAGCGAACCGGCGCCGATCAGGATCAATTGAAGCATTGTAGCGATGGCCACGCCAGCCATCAGGTAAAACATAAAAGATTTGCCTGTTCTCCTTGCCGCCAAAATGCAGCGATATACCAATAAACCAAAGGCGAAAAACAAAGCGATTAGCGTTACCATGCCCAGCTCCTCGCCGATGCTTTGAAGAATCATATCGGTGTGATGCGCCGGCATTACATTAGACAAACCCCGGCCCAGCCCCTGCCCCAGGATACCGCCGGAGTTGAGCGACCAAACGCCTTGTGCTACCTGGTCGCCTCCCAACAATTGGTTTTCCCAAATATTGGCAAACATGCCGTTTCTGTCGGCCAGCCTTTCGGTGAATGAAAACGGTAGGGCAGCCAGTAAAATAAAAGAAGATATAATTAAAATGATAAAGAAAACGGACTCATACTTTTTTCTGAAAAAAGCAAAACCAAAACTGACTGCGCAGGCCAAAAGCGCCAGCCAGGGCAAATAATTGCTTTCGGGTGTGTTTAGAAACTTACCCGTAAGAAAAAGGAGCAGGCCGAATAAGGCAGCCGCAGCCATCATTTCAAAAAACTCTTCCTTGGCAAAAGAGTAGAAGAAAAGAAAGGTTAAACACAAAACGATCGCGGGGCCCAAATCTCCGAGTACAGCATAAATCGCAAGCAGAAAAAGCAACAAGCCGAACATTAAAAGATTATTCTTTATGAGCCAGCGGTTATCAGGTATATTGCGAAAATATCCAGCGTTTACCGTAAAGTAAGCTGCGAAGAACACGACCATTAAATACTTCGAAAGCTCGCTTACCTGCAAACCGAAGAGATTTACTTTCACGCCGCTTCCCTCCGGGCCGGATCCGAAAATGGCTAAAAGTAACATCAGGCCGATCGACGCCAGCAACCAGGTGTAACCTCGGGGCGCTTTCAACTGATGGGCAAAAGGCAGCCATTTGTAAACGGGATCGAACCATTGAGAATGATAAAACCGGTTGACCGGATTAGCTTTAAAAACAAAGATCAAAACGGTAAACAAACCTAAAACAAGCGCAGCATATTTGGCCATTCCTGTTCCATAAATCTCGTCGCTCAAAGGATCCTGGATACTATATAAGACGATCGTTCCAATACCGGAAATAAACATAATTAACGGCAGTATAAACTGGTCGCTGCGATAATTTTTAAGGTAAAGCGCCACATGCAATAGCCAAAACCCTAATACAAAAAATATTATATAAGTGAAAAATTCCTTTTTAAATTCATCTGGCGTCCTTACGGTTAATACTTTATCCTGTTTGATCTGCCTATAGGCCACTCCATCCAAAAGCCTGATCTGATGCGGCTTTCCGACGAAATCAAAGCGCCTGTCGGATCCTATGGCAGCGCTACCCTTTGCTGTTCCAAAATTAAAACCGGGTTTGATCGCTGCAACGCTGTAATTACCCTCGGGCTCGAGATTATTAAATTCATAATGCCCTTCGGCGTCGGTTCTCGCGTAAAATATCGTTTGCAGACTTTCCGGGCCCGCCGCTAAAGTATCAAAATAAATATCCGGAAAAATTTTTGTAAGCCGGATTAAAACGCCCCCTCGCTCGCCCCTGTCATCTTTAAAGCTTATGTCGCCCTCAACGCTGACGCCATCGTTGACCAGCTTCGTGTCAACCTTGGAAGGATATGGAGGCGGCGCTTTTTTTTCCTGGTCATACAAGGCACTATCCAAACCCAGGTATGCCAGAGCGTTGATGAATCTCAATTTACCGGATTCGCTAGCCGTCTCCAAAAAAGCCGTCGCATTGATCAACAAAGGATCCTTGTTTAGCGCTCCCAGGTTGGGCAACCGGCCCTCTTCATCTACTTTTTGTTTCAGATTGCGGGTAATAAAATTAATATACTGCTGATCGGTGAAATAACCGCCCTGTTTAAAAACCCGTTCCAGGTTTTGCACTGACAAAGGCGCCGCCAGATTGACCACCGAACCGTCCTGATACCCTTTATCCGCGGCTGCAAGATCATCTTCGATATGGTTGTAATAATTCCATACCATCACCGCCAATATTACTGTTACAAAACCCAGGAGCAGGCGTTCCACGTTGCGATCATACAATTCTATTTTCCGCTTCTTTTGCATAATTTTAATAACCCGTATTATTTCTATTGATCGTGCTGTCTCTGAAAATCGTATCTGTAGCCTGGATCAGTGTATCGCCTGCGAATAAACTATCCTGAAACGGTAAAGTGTCTTTAATGTAGATAGTGTCAACGCGGCTTTCTTTTCCCTGCATTATTTTTTTTGTTCCGGGCCAGTTGGCCAGGAATCCCGCCAGGAACACTACCGGGAGCCACCACCACCACTGTTTTTTTTTTCGGGGCGGCTTTTTATCGACAATCGTCAGCAGGCCTTCCTCTTCATTGATCGGAACTTCAATAGCCTGCTTTGACACTCGTTTTTTTGCTGCAGCCTTTTTAGAGGCGAAGCTGGCCAAAGCAACGGTGATATTATCTTTTCCACCCAAGTCGTTGGCTGCGTTGATCAACAACTGCGCTTTTTGTTTAATGTCGATATCTTGCGTCAGTATTTCTGTAATGCCCTGCTTATTGAGCAAATCGGTGAGGCCGTCCGTACAAAACAAAACGAAGTCGCCGGGAAGAAAACTATGTTCAAAAAAATCAAAATAATTGTCTTTATCACCAGCATCAATCTGATACTCGCCCAGCATTTTACTGATCTCATTCCTGTTGGGATGATGCATCGCCTCAGTTTCCGTCAGGTATCCGCTGTCTTCTTTAAAACCTACCACCGAGTGGTCTTTGGTAATCTTAATCAGTTCGCCATTACGAAAAACATAACCACGGCTGTCGCCCACATGCGCCACATACATCAGCTCTTTTTCACTGTCGAGCATGGCGACAGAAGCCACGCAGCTCATTCTCGGAAGGTTGGAGGCCGCGCGTTGTTCGTGAATAGTGTTGTTGGCATTGATAAACGCTTCTCTTAATAATTGTAGCGGAGCGCCAAAACTGAAATTTTGTAAATAATTTTCGATCGTTGTTTTGGCAATTGCAGAAGCTTCTTCGCCGCCATCATAGCCGCCGACGCCATCAATGGCGCCGATTAGCGCCAAACTGCTTTTCGACCAAAGCGGCTGCAACCAAACGAAATTGTCTTCGTTATTATCGCGCCGCCGGCCGATATCCGTCTGCACATGAGAAAAAATAGTCCCGCTCATTTTTTTGTTTTTGTTTGCAGATAAAAAACAAGTGCTATAAATAAAATGAATAAAACCTGGATCATTTTTAATGATTAAAATGAAGGGTTATACTTCCGCTTTGAAATCCAATTGAAAAATACCACACACAATTGTTGAATCATTCTTTAACGGATGCCACACCGGCGACTCGCCAATACGGCTCAGTTCCAGCTTTTGTTCGTTTACAAATGCATCTGCAAAAAGCGCCACATAAAATAGTCTCGATCCTTCTTCATATTTAATCATCACATGTTCTTTCTGAAGGCTGCCGCTGGGCTCGTTGATGCAGAGCAGCGTAGCCGTGCTGGTCAGCCCTTCCACCGCTTTTGTAATTTTCAATTGCTTTTCGCGCATCGGAAAACTGTAGCGCTGCTTGTTGATGACAAACTGAATGGTGGCCAGCTTATCTTTTTTTGCCGAGGTCGAGCTATTGGCGTTTACCGCCGATGCCTCCACTGCAAAAAGATCTTTATTAAATTTCACGCGAAAATGGCCTTTCGACAAAATATCAATATTGGCAAAAGTGTTGGGATTTAAATCGTATTTGGAGTATTTCGAATGCTTGGTACTTACCGAAACCTTGATCTGTTCGCTCGACAGCTCCATCCACGATTTCTCGGATGTAGGCGCGCTTACCACCTGCACCGAACCCGGCTCAATGTCGCTATTGTCGATGCCTTTTTCAGCCGGGCAATATTGAAAGTCCCAGAAACTGCCGATGGGGTCATATCTCGGGTATTGATTTTTTTTCTCATTGATATAAGCGTAAAACTCATCAAGAATCCCTTCGGTAATGCCCGCCAGCCGAAGCTCCGCATGGTGATAGTCTTCGGGCCTCATTAAGATTAGGTAACTGCAGTCATACATCATCCGCTTATTGAAAGATTCGCGTTCGATCGTTTCTTTAAAAGACGACACAACCTGATCGACCAGCGTTTGATTGGTTAATCTTCTTTCATCCTGATCTTCGTCAGGCAGCAGCCATTTCTTTATCTTACTAAGCATTTTTATTAAAATTTTCTAAATTCTTGTGGACTGAAGAATTATATTTTTTCGATCCTTCTTTCGACGATTCTTTCAATTTTATTATTCTCATCGATGATGACGGATACGTCTATATTATAAGAAATCCAATCATCTGCTTCGTTCTGCTTGATATGGTATAACATATTAAAATCGACATACGATTTCCCGTTCTCGTTATGCGTAAATACATAAGACTGGTTGTTGATCTCAGCTTCCGTAAACCGCCATTTTCCATGATATCCCTCACATTCGGCTTCAATTGTTTTAAGCGGCACATTCGACTTATTATAATATTGCTTTACTGTGTTATTAAAAAAACGGGATAAGCCGCCGCAGTTACTTCTTTGCTGATAATAACTTCGAATAAAATCTTTGATGGCAGCCTCCTTCTGTTCGAGATCAACGCTTACAATCACCTGATCGTTGCTGCCATCCTCGCCCGCGGAATTGATCGTATCCGCCGGAGGTATCACTGGCGCTTCTTCCTTTTTTGGCGTTTGCTTTTTGGTGGTGCTCGCCTTGCGTTGATTGGCCGGCTGTGTTTGCTGCGTGCCTTCGTCCTGTTTCAGATAATTTGTAATCTTGTCTTTATTCAGAGCGAATGCAATCAAACCCAAGATCACCGCAATGGGAAAAAATAAATAAAATAAACGGCGGCCGGCCGGCTTAGGCTGCACATATACTTGGGTATTGCTCTTTTCAGCAGAGGGCCGTTGTTGCTGGATGACGGTTGCTTCAGCCGGATCAATATACAAGGTACTTTCAGCTGCTTCGGCCTCAGGCAAATCTATCTTATGCAGCTCGGGCCTATCTTCCGGCTTTTTATGAAAATAAGCCGGAAGCAGCGTTTGCCAGGGCGCGTCTAAAGCGGAAAGGTCTATCGGCTTTCTTACAATGCTTTCCTGTATTTCAAAATCAGAAATTTTGGAACTATCATAAGGCGGTTGACCGGTCACCAGGTGATAAAAAGTGACGGCTAAAGAATAGGCATCCGTTTTTCCTGTGAGATTTTTTACGTCATAAACCTGCTCCGGGCTCATGTACATCAACGTTCCCATTCTTGACCCGGTTTGTGTAACGGTGATATTATCTTTGATTTTAGCAACACCAAAATCGAGCAGTTTAATATTGCCGTTTTCTGTGACGAACAAGTTAGCGGGTTTAATATCGCGATGCACGATGCCCTTTCTATGCGTGTATTGCAAAGCGTCGACAGTATCATTCCACCAGGCCATCAATTGCTCATTGCTGAAGCGTTCGCCATGCTTCATCCTTTTACTCAAATCCTGGCCCTCCAGGTATTCCATTACCATGCAGGGCCGGCCGTCAATTTCGCCCAAATCCAGGATATTTCTGATAGCAGGATGATTTAAACGCACCATAAGCCTGGCTTCATTTTGAAAGCGCGCCACGATCTCCGGATCATCACAAAATTTCGCTCTGAGTATTTTAACCGCCGCCGGCTTTTGAAGGTAGTTTTCTGCATACCAAACATCGGCCATGCCTCCGTCGCCCAGCTTATATTTTAGCACATATCCGTTAATACCCTTATTTTCCATTCATCTAAAACCTTGAAGTGATGATAAATATATCACGATTTTTGTTCGGGATGCTCTACTTTTAATTCCGCTACAACGGCCTTTTAACCTTTAAAGCTACAGCGCGAAGCTAAATTTTATCTTAAAAAATACTAAAAAACGGTAAATATCAGGCTAAAATCGGCGAAAAAAGCTTTCTATGCAATGGGACTTCCTTTTTGAACATTTAAAACTTTCCGTTACCGGACTCGAAAAGGTCAGTGGCGGCGATATTAATGAGGCGTTCCGGGTCGTTACCGCTTCGCGGGATTATTTTTTAAAGGTCAATGATGCCGCCCGTTTTCCCGATCTGTTTTTGCGCGAAGCTGAAGGCCTGGAAAAATTACGCGCCTGTAAAATGCTGCACATTCCGAAAGTAATGGGATATGGTGCGGTTGGCGGGCTGCAATATTTGCTGTTGGAATGGTGCGGACATGGACAACCATCGCGCAATGCGCAGCAATGCTTAGGAGCGGGTTTAGCAGCGCTTCATCGCATAACGGCCCCCTCTTTTGGCTTCGAAACAGATAACTATATCGGCTCGTTGCCACAGATCAACCAACCATCAGAAAGCTGGCCCGCATTTTATGCGCAATATCGGATTTTGCCCTTAGCGGCGCAGCTACGATCTTCGGGCGACCTTAATTCGACGGACATCAAACGGATTGAAAAATGTTGTCTTGCTTTTGCAGAAATTTTTCCTGAAGAGCCGCCCGCGCTTCTACATGGCGATTTGTGGAGCGGCAACTATATCATCGGAGCTGAAGGCGATGCATTCTTAATCGACCCCGCCGTTTATTTCGGGCATCGGGAAATGGACATTGGCATGACCCGGTTATTCGGCGGCTTTTCGAACGACTTTTATGAAGCCTACCACCACGCCTATCCGTTGCAAAGCGGCTGGCAGCACAGGATTACCTATACCCAGCTTTATCCACTGCTGGTGCATGCCCTACTGTTTGGAGGCGCGTACACGGGACGTGTAAAAAAGATAATCAGCCAATTTTAATGTACCTTAGAATTATTATTTCTATCTTATGATGATCGTTTATAAAACCCGCGCCAGCCCGCTGATTAAACTGATGTTTGGCATTTTACTCGTTTTGATGACTGTGATCGCGGCGATTGAAAAAAGTATGGCCCTGGTTGCTGTTACAGCGGGTTTTTGCCTGCTGGTATTATATATTTTTTACGCCACCCATTATACAATTTATGAAGGCAGGCTGACCATTAAAAGCGGTTTCCTTTTTCGCGAAACCATCGATATTGAATCAATCAAAAAGGTAACCAGGAAGAGGAAGCATCTTTTTAGCGGGCCCGGGTTTTCAATTGACCGGCTCATCATTGAATATGGAGTGCATGGTTGCGTCATCATTTCTCCCAGTCAGCAAAAAGCCTTTGTGGCGCATTTGAAAAAAAACAATCCCGATATTACCTTTATAAATTTGGATTAAACAGCGTGCAAAACATTAAGTTTGCTGGCCTCTACGTCGAGTATAATCTCGGTACCGAGCCCCGGCGCTGATTTGATTTGAAGATCGGCGTTGATTTGGGCGGCCCTGGCTTTTAGATTTTTGAGGCCATTGCGATTGGTCAGCTTGCATGGATCAAAACCTTTTCCATTATCCTTTACGATGAAACGCAGGCTGCCCTCGTTGGCAATGGCGGTTACAGAAGCGAAGGTGCATTCGGCATATTTCACCAGATTGTTTACCGACTCTTTTATAATCAGAAAAATATTCCTTCTCGCCTCCATCGGTAACGCTATTTCAGAAATGGCTTCCGGAAAGTCGATTTCAAAATCTATATTTTTAGATTCAAACAACGGCACGGAGAATTCACTGATATGCATGCCCAGGTTGCTGAATTTGTCGTTACTGGGCTTTACAAGCCAGATAATATCGTCCAGCGCTTCGAGCGTGTCTTTGGCATTAGCCTCAATTTTGGCCAGCAGGTCAGGCGAATCATTGCCTTCCTTGCGCAGTAGTTCGCTAAAAATGTGGATACTGCTTAAAGAAGAGCCCATGTCATCGTGCAAATCTGAAGCGATCTGAGACCTGATCTCCAGCTCCCGCTGAAGTGAGCGGTTTCTTTCAAGCAATCTGTTTCTTAAATAGTATAAAATTCCGGATACCAATAACAAACAAAACAAAATCAGACTACCTGCCATGATAATGTTTTTGTTCCGGTCGTCGCGCTCCAGCAATGCGATCTTATCCTGATGATAAGCCACTTCTTTACCCCGCAGCGACTGCGCGTTTTTAGTGTTGATCATACTGTCGGAAAGCGATTTATAAAGATTGCTGTAATTATACGCCAATTTATAATCCTGTTGCCCCTCGGCAGTTTTCATGAGGCCAAAATAAGCGCTCTTCGATTCGGCTACGGAACCAATAGCCGAAGCAATTTGCAGGCTGCTGTCAAACATCTGTTTGGCCATTGCATAATTTTGATTTTCCAGGTGAGCGCTGGCTATATTATTGTAACTATTGGCAATAAATATCTTATCGCCAAGTTTTATATTGATGGGTAAAGCCCGTTCGTAAAGTGCCAGGGCGCGGTCTACCTTTCCTTCTTTAAGCAAAATATTTCCAAGGCTGTTATAGCAAATGGCGATGCCTTTATTGTCGTTTCTACGTTCGTTATATTGCAGGGCCCTTCCATAATAGGCCCAGGCAGAATCCTTAATACCCAAACGATCGTAGCATTCGCCCATGTTTTGCAGGTTAATAGCGATGCCTCTTTCGTTCTTCGCTTTTATAGCAATGGGCATACACTGCTTGAAATAGTTGATCGCCGCGTTGTAATTACCCTGTGCCAGATGAATATTGCCAATACTATTGAGAGCAATGGTCACGCTGTAATCGTCACCCACTTTTTCCGACAATTTAAGCGCGCTCATCAAATAGTCTAACGCGGTATTATAATCGTCCATGCGCCGGTAGGCAACGCCGAGATTATTGTAGGCTTTGATTTCTTCGTGGGTATTGTTTTGATTTTTGGCAAACTTCAGTGCCTTGAGGTGCAGGTCGATTGCATCCGTATATTCAGACAGTTCACGCTTATAAAATCCGTAAGAATTATAAAGCAGCGGTTCGGCTTCCTTATACTTAAAGCGATTGACCAGCCGAAAGGCTTCTTCGTACAACATTCCGCGGGAAGGGTCTTGCCAATTCTTTTCAACATAACTCAGAATGGAATCGACTTTTTCTTTGCCGTCGGGTAACAACAATAGCCGATGGGTGGTTTGCTGAGATTGGGAGGGCAGAAACACGAGAAGCATTAAAGCCAGAAAGCTTGTACCCAAGGCGCCGGTATTTCTTTTTTTGAGAAGACTCATGACTTAGTTTCAATTTGAAATTTTCTCAAGAGTTAGCCAGCTATATGCTTCAAACAAATTTATCGATATTTTTTTAATAGCCGTGGAATATGACAACAAACAAAAAAAGACCCTCGACAAAGGGTCTTTGGTATACATTCTTTTAATTTTTGCTTATTTCAGTTTTGCAAGCGCATCTTTAATGCGGGCCCATCCTTTTTCGATATTAGGAAGGCTGTTCGCGAACGAAAACCTAACACAATTGGGTTCGCCAAAAGCCGCGCCCATCACCGAAGATACGTGAGCAGTATTCAAAATATACATACACAAATCAGCCGAATTTTTAATAAAAAATTCTCCGTCAGACTTGCCATAATAAGAACTCATATCCGGGAAAATATAAAAGGCGCCGTCAGGATCGGAGCAAATCACACCCGGAATTTCATTCACCAATTCAAGTACGCGTTTTTTGCGACGGGTAAACTCTTCTGACATTTCGCGGGTAGGTTTTAAATCCGTTGTTAATGCGACAACACCCGCTTTTTGAGCGATCGAACAGGTTCCGCTGGTAATTTGTCCCTGTAATTTTTCCATCGCCTTAGCAATAGATGTGTTGGACGCTGTGTACCCAATTCTCCATCCGGTCATCGCGAAACCCTTGCTCAGGCCATTTACAATCACTACGCGATCCCTGATTTCTTCAAACTGAGCAATGCTTTCATGGTCACCCACGTAATTAATATATTCATAAATCTCATCCGATATAATAGTTACCTGCGGATGTTTTTTAAATACTTCAACAAGCGCCGCTAACTCTTCTTTATTGTAAACCGCACCTGATGGATTGCAGGGAGATGAAAACAAAAATGCTTTTGTGTTAGGCGTAATGGCAGCTTCCACTTCTTCCGCAGTTGCTTTAAAGCCTTTCTCCACGCTGGTTCTGATTTCCACTACTTTGCCGCGGGCAATTTTAACCAGTTCTGAATAAGTAACCCAATAAGGTGTGGGAATCACCACTTCGTCGCCCTCGTCAACCAGCGCCAGCAGCGCGTTAGCCAGGCTTTGTTTGGCTCCGGTAGAAACGACAATTTGTTCCGGCGCATAATCGAGGTTATTATCTCTCTTTAGCTTCGTGCAAACCGCTTCGCGCAGGTCTAAAAAACCAGGCACCGGAGTGTAATGGCTCCAGTTGTCATTGATCGCCTTAATCGCCGCATCCTTAATGTGTTGTGGCGTATCGAAGTCGGGTTCGCCCAGGCTCAGGTCAATAACATCAACACCTTTCGCCCTTAATTCACGCCCCAGTTTCGCCATTTTTAAAGTTTCCGGCTCTGCAAAGCGTTCTAAAAGAGATGATAATTGCATTTTAAGAGTTATTTTCTAATTAAATAAAAAAATCACGCAAAGGTAATGGTTCAATTGCTTAAAAGCCGATCTGTTAGAACGGATTTTACATTTATGTGATTATTTTGATGATTTTTCAATGTTAATTCCACGAACTTATTAACTTATCTACTTTCAATTAAGCTAACCCTTATCTTTGCAGCCTTTAAAAAAAACCGGATAAGGTTTTTTGGCGATTTAGTGTGCCAAATAACTTTTACCAAACTAAGTGAATTATAAATATTAAATACGTATGCAACTCAAAGGCCTGGTTCGTTTTTTTGCGATTTTGCTTATTATCTATTCCGTTTATCAATTATCGTTTACCTGGTTTGTTCGTAATCATGAAAAAAAGCTGGAACAGCAGGCGCAAAGCTTCGTAGCAAAAAATTACCCGACGGCCGCTGCGAAATACCCTGCCAACAAAGATTCACAGCAAATTTACCAGGAATGGCTTAATGAAGCTTACGAAGCCCGATTGGCGCGTTTGAAAGACAGCACAAAAGACGTTACCGTTTCCTACGGCTTTACCGGGCCAATCAGCTATCAGAAAGCGAAGGCGGAAGAGTTGAACCTGGGCCTTGATCTTCAAGGCGGTATGAACGTGACGATGGAAGTGGAAATGAGCGGTGTGCTCAAAACCTTGTCCAGCAACTCTAAAGATCCGAATTTCCTGAAAGCCCTTGCCAACGCTGAACTGGCAAAAGGCAACAGCGACGCCAACTATATCGACTTATTTGTGAGCGAATACAAAAAGCTGGTTCCCAACGGCCGCCTTGCTACTTTATTCGCGAATGCTAATAACACTTCAATTAAGGTAACCGACAGTGACAGCAAAGTGATCAGCTACTTAAACGAACAGGCAACTGCAGCTTTTGATAACACGGCCCGCCTGATCACCACGCGTATTGATAAATTTGGTGTTGCGCAGCCCAGCATCAACCCCGATCCTGAAAAACAAATTATTTCGGTGGAGCTGCCCGGCGTACAAGACAAAGAGCGCGTAAGAAAAAATTTACAGGCCAGCGCCAATCTTCAATTTTGGGAAGTTTATACGCTTAACGAAATCGGACAAAATATTCAGGCGGCTGACGAAGCATTTGCTGCCAAAGCGGGTGTGGTAAGCGCAGATTCTACTAAAGCCACAGATTCAGCGGCAAATCAAACAGACTCTTTAAATAACGCGGCCACGGCAAAAACGGATACCGGCAACCTACAGCAGCAACTAAAAGAACTGGCTAAAAATGACGCGCCTGCCAAACCGGCAGCGGCTAATAACCAGGAAGTGGAAGCTAAAAAGCATCTGATGGGCTGGATCGATTTTTCGGCCGCCGCACAGGGAAGAATCAATGGAATTGGTTTTGTGTTGATCAACGATACAGCAAAAGTTCGTGAAATCCTCGAATCACCAGAGGTGAAGTCGAAATTCCCGGCTGATTTAGTGTGGATGTATGGTATTCCCGAAAAGAAATCTCCTGCAGTTGAACTTCACGCGATTAAAACTTATGGACGCGAAGCTGCCAAACTGGGTGGGGAAATGGTAACGGATGCAGGATATGATTTTGACCAGACCGGCAAAACAAATGTAAGCCTGCGCATGAACCCTATCGGCGCAAAAATATGGGCTGACCTGACGAGAGCCAATGTCAACAGGCCTATTGCCATCGTAGTTGATAATATTGTGTATTCCGCTCCGAACGTAAACGAAGCGATTGAAGGCGGAAGCTCAAGCATTTCCGGAAATTTTACACAGGAAGAAGCCAGCGATCTGGCGAATATTCTTAAAATCGGAAAACTGCCCGCTCCTGCGAAGATTGTGTCGGACACCACGGTGGGGCCAACACTGGGCGCAGCTGCTTTAAAAGGCGGCATGTGGTCTTTTGTGATTTCATTTATCGTGATCTTCATTTTGATGATCATTTACTATAACACCAGCGGCTGGGTAGCAAACATTGCACTTATCCTCAACCTGCTGTTTACCGTCGGCGTATTAGCCGGGCTTGGCGCTACGCTGACCGCTCCGGGTATTGCCGGTTTGGTACTTACCATTGGTATGGCCGTTGATACGAATGTGATCATTTATGAAAGAATTAAAGAAGAACTAAGAAAAGGGAAAGGCTATTTGCCTGCCATCAACGACGGTTACAGCCGCTCGCTGGCTCCCGTTCTTGATGGTCACATCACAACCCTGCTTACGGCTTGTATTTTATATTATTTTGGATTAGGGCCGGTGAAAGGTTTTGCGACCACCCAGATTTTAGGTTTGCTGCTCTCTTTGTTCTGCGGTATCCTCGTGAGCCGCTGGGTGTCTGACTGGTTTACTGATAAGAAAAGACATCTTAACTATTTCAGTAAAATCAGCAATGCAATCGAGAAGAAATCTAACTTCAAATTTATTGAGTTTAGAAAAGTCGCTTACATCATCTCGGTTATCATCGTGGTATTAGGTATTTCTACCGTTTTTAATGGATTTGATTACGGTGTTGAATTCGACGGCGGACGCAGCTACAAAATCGAGTTTGGCAAAAAAGTAAATATTGAAGCCATTCGCGGCGATTTGAAAGCCGCTTTTGAAGATGAAAATCCGATCATTAAAACGGTGGGCGATGAAAGCCGTTTGGATATCACCACTTCTTACCTCATCCGTGATCCAAATACGCAAGCGGCGGATTCAATTGTGGAACACAAGCTTTATGACGGGCTGAAAAAATATCTGCCTGAAAATACAAGCTTCCAGCAATTTGATGCTGTTCACAAAAAGGAATCTAAGAAAGTGCTTCCCACGATTTCTGACGATCTGAAGAAAGGTGCGTTGAAAGCCACTTTATTTGCGATGATAGCGATCTTCCTTTATATTTTCATCCGTTTCCGCGATTGGAGGTTCTCCCTGGGCACCATCTTCGCGTTGATACATGATACCCTCGTAACGCTGATTGTGTTCTCTTTCGCAAGAAAAGTAGTGCCATTCCCGCTTGAGATTGATCAGCACTTTATTGCGGCGATCCTTACCGTAATTGGTTTCTCAATGAACGATACCGTTGTAATCTTCGACAGGATCCGTGAGAATTTGAGACTACATCCCAACATGGAACAGAAAGAACTGGTTAATAAATCGATCAACGAAACCCTGAGCCGTACCATTATGACGACACTCACGGTATTCCTTACGATCCTTATCCTCTTTATTTTTGGCGGAGAAGTAACACGTGGATTTGCTTTTGCGATGTTAATCGGTGTGATTACAGGTATTTACTCCACCGTGTTCGTAGCCGCTCCGGTGCTGGTAGACCTGAAAGGCGGTATCAGAAAGGGTAAAGAGAAAACAGATCTTCATGCTCCGAAAGTTGCGGAACCCGTGAAGAAATAAATAAGATTTACTGAATCAAAAACCGGATGCATAACGTATCCGGTTTTTTTACGTCAATAATATTTGGGGATTTTTGGGGACCGGCGGATACGATAATCAGGGCGAAAAGAGTAGCCTGTTGCGTAAATACTGCGCCACTCAACCAGCCTTTGATCAAAGCTTTATGCGGGATTTATAGAATCAATTTTGGCGCCGAAGCGCGGCGTTAAACAGAAAGCAGGCAGGCGGCAGGCATTATTTTTTATCTTTCTTTTTAGGGTAACTGCCATTGAACGTACAGTCCAATGCGCCCATGCGCGATCCGCATCCTTCAATTTCTTTAAGCGTTACTTCGTTTTTACTAAAGATAAACTGAAGTACGCAGGGGTCGCCGGGACGGCGATACTCCACAACATGATCAGAAACAATAACAGCTTCCCCGCGCAACTCGCCCTGACAGTCTGATTTGCTTTCCTCCAGGTGGATGAAAAAGTTAACCCTTCCCTCCTTTGCATTGTCACGGATCGAAATGATATTTCTTTTGCCCTGCCCATAGTCGGCAGCATATTTATACTTACGGCCCAATGTATCAATCGGGTTAAAAAGTTCCACATCATCGCCCAGCGAGTCGGTCAAAACCAACATAAATTGCTTAATAGATGCATTCAAAACATAAACGTCTTCGCCGCTGATTTCAATACCGTTAGAAAGCTTTTTTAATGTTTTGCGGTTGATATTATAGTTCTTGTCTATTTGCACCTGCGTTGAAATGCCCTGATTTTTACGGCTTTTCATCGCCTGAAGGCCTGCTATAAATGCATTCTTTTCATTGTAGGCTGTGATCAGCATAAGCTTTTGCTTCGCACTCAAGGCTTTTAATAACAGATAAGTAGCGCCATTATCTTCTTTGAATTTGCCTATGGCATACAGTTTTGTTTTTTCGTTAAAGCCAGTGGTCAGACTGCTGTCCGGCGTAAACTGCCTGAATATATCCAGGCTGATCGACAAACTATCATCCGGTTTTGAGGAAAGCGAACTGTCGGCAAATTCGAAAGGCAACGTTACTTCGGGGAAAAAGTCGACGTACTCCTGCAAATTGACATCCTCGGCTCCCGCCATGTTTTTTTTCTTATTTCCGCAAGAAACAATCATTACCAACAGCAAAGCAAACATGCATGACCTGATCACCATAAATTTTACATTATGATACAAATAAACGATAGTTGATCAATAATACCATACATTTTTTACCTCGAAAACATTAGAGAGTATTGTAATCTAAAAAATAATTGTTAGGTTTGTCTAACTTATTACTTTTATATTCTTATCATAATGGCCCGACATCATTCGGAAATTTCACTTAGTGAAGTGCATCAGTCGGTTGACACGACAAGGCCTCACAAGTCTCGCTGGAGACGCATTTTAGCTTTTTTTGGACCCGCTTATTTGGTAAGTGTGGGCTACATGGATCCCGGCAACTGGGCCACCGATCTGGCCGGCGGCAGCCAGTTTGGTTATTCGCTGCTTTGGGTGTTGATTATGAGTAATATCATGGCGCTGCTATTACAAAGCCTTTCCGCGCGTTTGGGTATCGTACGCAATCGCGACCTGGCACAAGCCAACCGCGAAACTTATCCTAAAAAAGTAAATTTTGCACTTTATATTCTTGCAGAAATTGCTATCGCCGCCACCGATTTGGCGGAAATATTGGGAATGGCGATCGGCCTGCAACTACTGACCGGCATGCCGCTTATTTACGGAGTATTGATCACGGCGCTCGATACTTTTTTGCTTATCGCCCTGCAGCGTTTGGGCATGCGAAAGCTGGAAGCCTTTATTATCGGTTTGATATTTATCATCGCCATGTCTTTCCTGATTCAGATTATTGTGGCCAAACCTGATCCCGCTGAAATTGTATCCGGTTTTGTACCGCATATCGAAAACGATACGGCTTTGTACATCGCCATCGGTATTATCGGCGCCACCGTAATGCCGCATAACCTCTACCTGCACTCCGCATTAGTACAAACCCGAAAGTTCAACACGGATATAAAAAGCATCAAAAAAGCATTAAAGCTCAATTTCATCGACAGCGCGGTGGCGTTAAATATGGCATTGCTGGTAAATGCCGCTATCCTTATTTTGGCCGCTGCCGTTTTTTATAAAACCGGCCGGTCAGATGTGGGCGAAATCAAACAGGCATATGAATTACTGCCGCAACACCTGGGAAGCAACTTTGCTGCCAAGCTGTTTGCTGTCGCGCTGATTGCAGCCGGGCAAAGCAGCACTATCACCGGTACTTTAGCGGGGCAAATTGTGATGGAAGGATACCTGAGATTGCGTATCAATCCGATTATCAGGCGGCTTATTACTAGGATGATCGCTATTATTCCCGCCGCGTTAGTCATCTTAATTAATGGCGAAGACGACGTCGACAGCTTGCTGATTTTTAGCCAGGTGGTTTTAAGTATGCAACTGGGTTTTGCCGTCATCCCACTGATTCATTTTGTAAGCGACAAAGCCACCATGGGGCCTTTCGTCATCAAAACCTGGGTGAAGGTTTCGGCCTGGCTGGTGACGGCAGTTTTAGTGTATTTAAACACGCGCTTAATTGTAGAACAAGCGGTCGACTTTTTCCAGGCTCCCGATAATCTTTTTTGGAAGGGCCTCATTATTTTGGGCGCGCTCGGTTTTGTGTACTTATTAATTTATACATGTTTTTACCCGCTTCAAAAGCGGCGGTCGGACCAAAAGATAACTATTCACGAAAAACCTAAAACCCTACACATAGCGCCGGTAGGGCATTATAAAAGCATCGCTATCACGCTCGATTTCGGTGCGCTCGACGAAAAAGTGATCAACCATGCTTTATCGCAGGGCGCTGCCGACTGCAGGTATCTGCTTATTCATATTACAGAAAGTGTTGCAGCGGTTGCCAATTTTGGTGAGAGTGTGGACAACGAAACAATTCACGATCAAAAATTTCTCGACGACTATGTGGCGCAGTTAGCCGGCAAAGGTTATAAAGCTGAAGCAAGGCTGGGCTTTGGAAACGCGGTGGATAGCATCGCTAAAATCATCAATGAGTCGGACGCAGAACTGTTGGTGATTGGTGCGCATGGCCATAAAGGCGTTAAAGATTTGCTTTATGGAGAAACGATTAACAATGTGCGCCACCGCATTCACATTCCGGTTTTCGTGGTGCAGGCTTAAACCGTACGCCTTGTCCTGAGCAAATGTTTAAACCGGCTGAAGGTTTCCGGTTTGATATTCAAGTAGGAAGCAAGATACTTTTGCGGCACGCGTTGCAAAATCTCCTGGTAATGGCTAACAAAATTTAAAAACCTTTCCCGCGGCTGCTGCATGATGAGGCTGGTCTGCCAGCGATCTTTAAGCACCATGGTATGAACGGTCACCAACCTGCCCAGGCGCTCAAAACTATGGCTCGATGCGAACAGGCGCTCCATATCTTCATAGGTAAGCGAAATCAACACAGCAGGCTCGATGGTTTCCACGAAATATTCAGAGGGCGTCCTTGTATAAAAAGATTCCTGGCTCGAGATCAAATGCCCCTCAATTGAAAGTTGAACAATATGTTCATCATCGCCGGTTTTATAATATTTCCTGATCAATCCTTTATGAATAAAATTCATATAGTTTTCTACTTCGCCGGCTGTTGTGATCACATGTTTTTTAGGAAATTCTCTCACATTTATTATAGGAAGTAATTCTTTTTTTACTTCAGCATCAGTAAGGGGTACGAATTGACGTAAAAAACTTACGAATGAGCTGGCGATATTTTCTGGAATAGGCATAGCCAAAGTTAATGTAATTAGTTATTGCCAGGCAATATTATCGACAGTATTTGAGCGTCGTTGCCTTCGGTAAAAAAGGAGTTAAACTCAGGCCGGATCTATATTTTTTGGATCCTTATATGTAGATTTACGGCGCTCATGCACTTATCCTTTTCGACGGGGTTTAATGCTTTCGTTACTATCGTGTAAATGGGGAAATTAAAATGGAAATCAGAAAAGCTTCGATCAACGAACTTGCCGTTGTGCGGCAATTAGCGCAGGAAATCTGGCCGTCCGTGTATAGTTCCATTATCAGCGCGGCGCAAATAAACTATATGCTCGACCTTTTTTATAACAAAGAAACCTTGTCGCAGGATTTTTATAAACCTGGTTATAGTTTCTTTCTTTTAAACATAGATGGGAACGACAGCGGCTTTGCGGGCGTTGAACAAAAAGACGATGAAACCTGGCATCTCCATAAAATTTACCTGAGCGCCGCCACCAGGGGAAAAGGCCTGGGGAAAATTCTGCTTCACCACGTTGAAACCTTTGCAAAAAACCATCAGGCAAAGTACATGACGCTAAATGTGAACCGATTCAATAAAGCCCAATTTTTTTATCAGAAATGTGGCTATGAAATTTTGAAAGAGGAAGATATAGATATTGGAAACGGCTTTTTCATGAACGATTTTAAAATGCGAAAGTCGCTCGCGCCTTAGTTATCCAGCTCCGCAATTAATCAACCAATTGTCCGCGCAGCAAATCTTCGAATACGTCCCTTTTTCTAATTAGTCGCGCACTGCCATTCGTGATCAACACTTCAGCCGGCTTGAACCGCGAATTATAATTGCTCGACATTTCAAAACCATAAGCGCCGGCATTGTAAAATACCAGCAAATCTCCTTCCCTTACTTCGGGCAACGGCCTCGACCATGCGAATGTGTCTGTCTCGCAGATATTCCCCGTAATGGTATATTCTTTTTCTTCGCCCTGCGGATTGGAAAGATTCGCGATGCGATGATAAGCATCATAAAACATCGGTCGAATCAAATGATTGAAGCCGCTGTTAACGCCTGCAAAGGTTGTGGCCGACGTTTCTTTAAGCACATTTACTTTCGTCACGAAATAGCCGCTTTCGCTTACCAGGAATTTACCCGGCTCAAACCAAATTTGCAGGTCTTTTGTCAGTTCGTTCGACGCAAAGGTTTCCAAAACGCTTGCAGCAAGCGCTTCGATATCGATCGCCGGATCATCCTCTTTGTATGCCACTTTAAATCCGCCGCCCAAATCAATCGATTTCAAATTGGGAAAATGAGGAATGATTTCAAACAAGACCTCAATCCCTTTTACAAAAACATCGACATCCTTGATATCGCTGCCCGTATGAATATGCAGATTCGTAATATTGATTTGGTGCTGGGATATAATGTCCAGCAATTGATCCAACTGATCGACGGGGATGCCGAACTTACTTTTATCGTGGCCGGTAGAGATTTTCAGGTTGCCGCCCGCCATAATATTAGGTCTTAACCTCACGCCCACCGGATAGCTGCTGCCAAACTTCTGGCCAAATTTTTTAAGATTAGAAAGACTGTCGATATTGATGATAACACCGAGCGACCGGGCGGTTTCAATTTCTTCAAAATCGATACCGTTACTGGTATACAACACATTTTTTGGATCGAAGCCCACGTGCAGCGCCAGTTTCACTTCATTGATCGAACTGCAATCAATATTGCAGCCCTGCGCTTTCAACACTTTCAGAATATTAATATTTGTTAACGCTTTGCAGGCGTAGAAAAAACGTACTTTCTCATTATTGAAGGCTTTCACCAAACGCTGATACTGACTAACGATTTTATCTTCATGATACACATACAAAGGCGTTCCATACTCCTCTGCAACTGCTAATAACTGCGCGTGGCTTAATACATTTTCCATAATCATCGATATAAAAAAAGCAGTAATAATACTGCCGTTGCTTACGTTTAATCTTATTATTGTTTCATTCTAATAAGCAGGCTCGTCATCGTCATCCTCCCCGTCCTTCTTGTCTTCCTCCGACTCTTCATCTTTGGCTTCATTTCCGGGAATTTCTTCCGTTACCTGCTTTTTTTCATCATCAAAAGCAATATCATCGCCTTCGTCGCCTGAAGCATCGCCATCCACTAAAATATCTTCGCTTTCTGATTCTTCATTTTCGGCCGAAACGGCTTCAGCAGATTCCTGATCGTTAACAACTTCTGGGTTATCGTTGACCTGATTTTCAATCAACTCTCCATTCTCCGAAACTGCCAGCGGATTGCCATCTTCGTCAATTTCAGGTTCGCCCACCGTTTCACCGTTTACAATAGCGCTCGGTTCAATAATCTGCTCGGCTAATACTTCCTTTATTTTAGGCAATTCATCGGAAGAATTAATACCAAAATAATCCATAAAAGATTTTGAAGTGGTGTACACCAGCGGATGCCCGGGAAGGCTTTCATTGCGGCCGCTTATAATAATCAATTCTTTTTCCAGTAGCTTTTGAATGGCGTAATCGGCACTGACGCCGCGTATGGCTTCTACTTCGCCCTTGGTCACGGGTTGTTTGTAAGCCACAATCGCAAGCGTTTCAAGCGCCGCCGCCGACAAACGCTTCATAAATTTGTCGCCGTTTAATTGCGCGATCGTTTTGTGATATTCCTTTTTAGTCAAAAACTGCCAGCCGCCACCACTTTGAACGATTTCGAAAGGATAAAATTCAGAAACATACTTCTCTTTCACCCCGTCTACTGCGGCTTCCACCTGGTCGAGCGTAATCTGGTGCTCCATAAAACCGAATGCATTATTAATCAGGTCGGTCACTTCCAATGTTGAAAGCGGCTTCTCACTGGCAAAAATCAATGCTTCAATATGTGGAATCAATTCGGCTATTTCCATGGAAATAAGTTTGAACTTGAGGACTATCCCTGCAATGCTGCGGCGCCACTTACGATTTCTGTAAGCTCTGTGGTGATGGCAGCCTGCCTTGCGCGGTTGTAAGAGAGTTTCAGGCTCTTCAACATTTCGTTCGCATTCTCGCTGGCTTTATCCATCGAAGTCATGCGGGCGCCATGTTCGGATGCATGAGAGTCTAATACCGCTTTATAAAGTTGCGTATTGAGGATTTTGGGCATTAATTCCGAAATAAGTTCAGCTTTATTCGGATCAAATATAAAATCGGCTTTTGTAGCGCCGGCTTTCTGCTCAACTTTCGGAATGGGAAGAAATTGCTCTGCCGTAAAAATCTGAGTGGCCGCATTTTTGAACTGGCTGTAGATAATTTCGATGGCATCAAATTGCTTTTCCTCATAAGCCTTCATGGCTGCCTGAGAAATTTTGTGCACATTGTCAAAATTTAACTGCGTGAAAATGTCTTTATGGTCATCGTTGGTACTGTAACCCAATTTAGTAAGCGCTTCATAGCCTTTTTTACCAAGATTCCAAATTGTCACATTTCCTTTATCAAACTGGTTTTGATATTTTTCTCTGACCACACTGCGCGCCAGTTTCACAACATTGGAATTGAAGGCGCCGGCCAAACCGCGATCGCTGGTAATAACGATCAGCAGCACTTTTTCCACGGGCCTTTCTTCGGCCAGGGCCATTTTAATTTCACCATCGCTATTGCTTACGATATTGCTTAACACGTCCTGCAGCTTTTGCGCGTAAGGCCGCATTTGTACAATTGCATCCTGTGCACGACGAAATTTAGCGGCGCTCACCATTTTCATGGCTTTGGTGATTTGCTGCATACTTTGCACAGACGAGATCCGGTTCCGAACTTCTTTTAACTGGCCTGCCATTCTTTAAAATCTTTGGTTTTCAGGGCGCAAAAGTACGATCAAAACCCCAATTTTCCATCAATAAAAAAAATATGTGGAAAAGGTTTTTGAGGGGTCTTTTTGGTGAAAAGGGGCGCAAACAAACCGGCCAGGTGCATAACAACACCGTGATGCGACTATACGCTGAAAATTTACAGAAACGGTTAGTATCAATTTTTCCGGCGATTCCTGAAAGGTTGACCAGGTCTTTCCCTTTTGGGTAAATTGCCTTTTATTCTTAAAGGATACACGTTAAAACCCAGAGATACGTTGTGAAAATAATGCCCTGCTCCAAAGGAGATCAGGCCGGAACGATATAAAATGTCGGCACTCAAAAATTTATTTAACATCAATTCAATCCCAACATTAGGCCCCATTACATAATCGTTTTTTTGAAATGAAGAATCTAGGTCTAAGAAATTACCGTCAAAAATGTTGCGAAGCATGTATTTATATTTCCCCACTCCTATACCGCCAATCAAATTTATCCGATTATTGATTTTCCTGGAATAATTCAAATCAAAAAAAAGATTTTCTGTATGGTGTTGATTGGATTTTAACTCTTTGGATTCTGCAAGGAGCAGGTTCTGTCCAAACTGATAATTTCCGGCTAAAGTAATAGCATGGGTACCCCAACTGTGAGACAGTCCCGCTCCCACCCCAAATCCTCTCGTCTCGTTTACTCTCTTTCTGTTGTTATGGTCATAATTGAAAAACCCGGTATTATAAACGAGCGGAATAGAAATTTTAAAGTCCGTTTTATGCTTAGACGACCCGGATTGTGCCATTAAATGCGGAACGATTAAAAGAAAGCAGGCAGCCACACCAATGGATTTTCTCATAAAAGCTTTTATCTGTATGAGACGAAAACATGCCGCCATACGCAACACTTTGCTATGCCGCTTTCAATCGCAGCAGTTTAATCCGCCTGAACATGCTGACAATCGTTCCAATCACCAAGAAAACCACACCGGCCCAAACCAGGTTGATATAAGGGAATTTATATGCTTTCAGCGTCAGGTATTCTAATACAGCGTTCGATTCTTTTACTCCAATTTTAACGGAACCCGCTCCGGCATCTTCGAGCTTTAAAACCAACCCCTGGGAAGTGATGGTATCCTGCGTTTGATACAATGCTTCTCCCCCGTTTCGGATCAGCAATAAGTCTGAAGTATACGAAGGGCCGTTCAGCTCCTGGACCTTTACGGTAGCGGTGTAGCCGGTGTCTGACGGATTGAACCCCGCCACCGGCAAATTGTCTTTCGCCGCCAGTTTTTCGATCGTAATGAATCCTTTGCTGTAAAAAACCGTGTCGTCGATATTGATGGCATTGGTTACAAATCGCGCTGTATCGTCCTGCGGATTGGGTTTATAAAAAGAAGACACATAGGTAAACACGTCGTGGTTCCAATAATGCTTGCTCGATGGATTCGCCATCAAACCTTCGTTTCCTTTATAATTCACAAAGGCATTAGGCAACAAAGTAAATTCTTCATTGTCATTTTTCGACTTAAAATGAAGTTTGAAGAAAGTTTGTTCCTTTTTTGGATGCGCCGAATCGCCCACATACGTCACCATGTAATTATTCATTTGCATGGGCACGCCCTTTACCAGCGTCAGGTTTTCGCCAGTTTTCTCCTTACTATCTTCACCAAATGGGACGGCGATACCGCTGGTATTCCAGGATAAAATTTCCTTTTTCGAAGATGACAAAATCATTCCTACCAGCATTAAACCAAAGCCAAAATGCGCAATGGAACCGCCGCTGTTTTTCAGCTTTCCTTTTAAACCAATCCATATATAGGCAGCGTTAGCGATGGTTGCATACACAGTGGCCACCAACGCCAACCAGATGTTAATCAAAAAGCCCATGCCGTGCACATCATAATTGATTTTCACTACGGCAAGGATAAAGGTTGCCACGACCGCGCTGATAATGGTGGGCACCAGCATTCTGCTCAGGAAAAATTTCGTATCAGTAGCTTTATACCTTAAATATTGCGTGATCGCTGTCAGAATGCCGATGACAAAAGCCACAAGCACCTGAATTTTATTGTAATTGAATTCATCATTTTCGCCGGGCGCTTTATTGGAATCAAAAAGTTTATTAAAGACGGGCAGTGAGGTTTGGAAAATGATAATCATGGCGGCCAGGAAAAAAACAAGCGACCCGATAAACATCCAGAATTCGCGCGAAGAAACGGCTTCCTCCTTTTTCACCGCTGGCACCACTTTATTCATCAGCACGATGAATGTAACGATGCCACCTAAAATTACATATAAAGGAAAACCAGGAATGGTTTCAGCAAAAAAGTAAGTTCCCAGCGAAAGCAGAAATGTGACGCCGGTAATAATCAGCCTTTGTTTTACGGACTGTGCTGCAAAAAATGCAGGAAGCCATACAAAGACAATTAAAAACAAAAATAATTGCCCGTTCATCCCGATATCAGCAAAAGCATGTACCGAAGAATCGCCCAGCACACCGCTTTTGGTTAGGAAAGTGGAGTAAACGATGAAAATAAAAGATAAAGCAAGAAACAAAAAAGAGGAACGAAGCGAATAACCGCTGTGTTTAAAAATCAGCATGGTGTGAAGGCCCGACACCATAATCATCCAAGGCACCAGCGAAGCATTTTCTACCGGATCCCAGGCCCAGTAGCCCGCAAAATTTAAAGACTCGTAAGCCCACTTGGATCCCATCATAATGCCCAAACCAAAAATTCCGATAGAAAAAAGCGTCCAGGGAATCGCGCGGGTGACCCAGCCTTTAATATCTTTTGTCCAAAGGCCTGCCAGCGCAAAAGCAAAGGGCACCAGGGTTGAAGCGAAACCCAGGAAAAGAACCGGCGGGTGAATCACCATCCAATAGTTCTGCAAAAGTGGATTCAGATCATTACCATCAGTAATTAAAGTAAGGTAGTCTGGCCGAATAGCCTGCGTGATATCGAAATTGACATGCATCGCGGGCGCGTCATCTAAAACGCCGGAATCTCTCAGCAAAAGAAAAGGGTTGGAACCGATCTTAACATCGAAAATATATAAACCTACCACCATCGTGGCCAGGAAGAATTGCGCAAAACTCAGTATCGACATCACAGGCGCTTCCCATTGCTTTTCTCTTTTTATAATAATCAACCCTAACACACAGTGCCAAAATGCCCAAAGCAAAGTACTTCCCTCCTGCCCTTCCCAGAAGGCGCTCATGATATATTTGAATTCGAGCGAAAGGCTGGTATGTTGCCACGCATATTTATACTCGAACAAATGGTGATAAAGAATATGAAGCAGCGCCGCAAAGATCACCACTATCGCCAGCACTTCTGCAAAAAATGAAAACCTGGCAAGCTTAAGCCAGCCAGCTTTTGCTTCAGGAGCAGCATGAACGGCTTTGAAATAAGCAAACGCCGCCGTAAGTGAAGCAATCAAAGAAACTAAAAGAAAAAAATGTCCGATCTGTCCGGGCAGCAGATGCTCACCTACATAGTCCATAAAATATTATTGTTTAGCCGTAGAAGCCAAGGCTACTGAGTTAGAAGTTGAATCTTTACGATTTCCGGGATGTTTGGAAGGATCTTCATCCTTGTATTTACTCGGGCATTTGGTCTGAATGCTTTGGCATATAAATTGTCCGTCCTGATATTTCCCTTTTAAAACAAGCCGCTCACTCAACTCAAAATTTTCCGGCTTCGGACTATGATAAATGACTTCGATCTTATCACCTAAAGTGTCTACCGCCGTAAAAGAAAGATAGTTGGGATTTTTAATGGCGTCATACTCCATGGGGGCCGACTTGTCCCATTTAGCCATCAGATGAACGAATTTACCCGGTTTGGATCTTGCAATGGCAACGGTATCGTAAGTGGTGGTCGTTTGCATAAAACTCACCAACACGGCAATCGCGGCGGCAATTAAAACCAAAAAAACAATATGTATTTTCTTCATTTCGTTTTCGAAATTTCTTCCCGCCTCACGGAACGGGATGCAAAATTAAGACAAATAAAGCGCTTTCAATGCTTAACAACCGATTTGCGGGATTGTTTTGAAAAGCCGATAATTTTTTATCGGAGGGAAAGACAACCTGATAACAGCCATGCGAACAATAAATTAACTAACAATTGTTAGTTTTTATAATTTTTTAATCCTTTCTTTGTATCTTTTTATAACAGAATCAACGACATTGAACAGGATCATTTCTAATATCAACACATCGGCTGATGAGTTTGTGGCTACCCGGGAACACTACGAAGCCATTTTAAATACCTGGCGTCAGCGCCTGCAATCCGTGACACAACCCGCAGCAAACAAAGCTATTGAAAAGCATCGCCAACGCGGCAAACTTTGGGTTCGCGACCGGATTGATCAATTGATTGATCCCAATACACCCTTTTTGGAACTTTCTCCCTTGGCGGCTTTCGGCATCCACGACGATGAATTTCCTTCTGCCGGAATTGTCACCGGCATCGGCGTGGTGCACGGCAGGGAAATTATGGTTATTGCTAACGACGCCACGGTAAAAGGCGGCACTTATATGCAATACACAATTAAAAAGCATGTGCGGGCCCAGGAAATTGCGCAGGAAAACAATCTTCCCTGTATTTATATGGTCGACTCCGGCGGCGCATTTTTACCGGAGCAGGCGACGGTCTTTCCTGATCGCCATGATTTTGGGCGTTTTTTCTTCAACCAGGCGCGAATGTCCGCAGCGGGCATTCCGCAAATAGCCCTTGTGATGGGCTCCTGTACGGCCGGCGGCGCTTATGTGCCCGCCATGTGTGATGAAACTATTATTGTAAGGAATCAGGGAACTATTTTTATCGGGGGGCCGCCGTTGGTAAAAGCGGCAACAGGCGAAGAAGTTTCCGCCGAGGAATTGGGAGGCGCAGAAGTGCACACCGCTATATCGGGCGTTGCCGATCATATTGCTGAAAGCGATCAACACGCTATCGCAATTGCCCGCGACCTGGTGCGAACTTTCAAAGCCACCGACAAACAGCCGCTTGCACTGAGCGAAAATGAAGAGCCTTATTACGATCCTTCAGAATTATACGGCATTTTACAAGCTGATCTTAAAAAGCAGATTGACGCCCGGGAAATTATAGCCCGACTCGTTGATGGGAGCCGTTTCCATGAGTTTAAGCAAAAATACGCTCCTACCATTGTTACGGGTTTTGCCCATATTATGGGCTTTCCAGTTGGCATTGTAGCGAACAATGGCGTATTGTTTGGAGAATCCGCGCTCAAGGGCGCCCACTTTGTGGAATTATGCGCGGCGCGAAATATACCGCTGCTTTTTCTTCAAAACATTACAGGCTTTATTGTAGGCAAAGAATATGAACACAAAGGTATTGCGCGCGACGGCGCTAAAATGGTACAAGCGGTGGCCAATGCGAACGTTCCCAAGTTTACGGTGGTAACCGGCGGTTCTTTTGGGGCTGGCAATTATGCCATGTGCGGACGGGCCTATGACCCGCGCTTTCTTTTTATGTGGCCACACGCGAAAATTTCTGTGATGGGTGGCGAACAGGCGGCCAGCGTGTTAGCTTCTGTAAAAGCTTCACAATTGCAGGCAAAAGGAAAAGCATTTGGGGAGGCTGAACGGGCAGCGCTTGAAACATCGATTATGGAAAAATACGAAAAGGAAGGCTCCGCGTATTACAGTTCTGCACGCCTTTGGGATGACGGCATCATCGATCCAGCGGATACCAGAAAAATCATCGCCATGGGCATTGCTGTTTCATTAAATAAAAAATGGTCGGATACGAAATATGGTGTGTTCAGAATGTAAAGGCGTTCCGGGTTATGGAGCATATATGATAGTTCATAGATCATAGTTCATGGTTCATGGATTATGGATTATAGATTTTAACTATTAGAAATTTATCATTCACTATTAACCATTCACTATTAACCATTCACTATTCACTATTAACCATTAACTATTAACCATTCACTATTAACCATTAACTATTAACCATTCACTATTAACCATTCACTATTAACCATTAACTATTAACTACTAACCACTCACTATTAACCATCATCCATGTCATACACAACGCTCGAAATAGAAACCAAACATCAAACCAGCACTATCTGGCTCAACAGGCCTGCGGTTCGAAACGCCTTCAACGAAGTGATGATTGAAGAGTTAACACGCGCGTTTGAGGAAGAAGGCCGCAACGATGCCATTCGCGCTATCGTACTTCGTGGCCGCGGAAAAGTATTTTGTGCAGGTGCAGATCTCAACTGGATGAAAGAAGTGGCGCAGTATGATTATGACCAGAATTATGAAGAAAGTTTGCAGCTAGCCTTGTGCTTCAGGACGATCTATAATTGTCCGAAGCCCACGTTGGCTATCGTGCACGGTGCAGCAATGGGCGGGGCCAATGGACTGGTAGCCGCCTGTGATTTCTCTTTTTGTGAAGCCGACAGCATCTTTGCCTTCTCTGAGGTGAACATTGGTATTGTACCGGCCTGCATATCGCCTTATATCATTAAAAGGATCGGAGAATTCCCTTCGCGGGCGTTGATGCTTACTGGCCAGCGCATCGACGGCACTCAGGCCGAGCAACTAAATCTTGTCAACAAAAGTTTTCAAAACAGCCATGAAACGGAAGCTCATTTGCAAGCTACATTACAGCAACTGCTTTCGAGCGGCCCTAAAGCTGTGGCGCAATGTAAAAATCTTATTGACATGGTGGTTAACGAATTATCGCCAGACCAAATTGTAGATTACACGGCAAAAATGATCGCGGAAATAAGAGCGTCCGAGGAAGGCCAGGAAGGCATGTCGGCTTTTCTCGAAAAAAGAAAACCCAACTGGATAAAATAAACCCAGCCGTTTTAGAACGGGATTATAACCATCGCTTTCAACTATATGATCAATAAAATATTAATAGCAAACCGGGGAGAAATCGCCTTACGCATTCAGCGGACAGCAAAAGCTATGGGCATCCAAACGATTGCCATTTTTAATGAAGCTGATCAACATGCTGCTTTTGTAAAACAGGCAGATGAAGCCGTTTTACTGGAAGGAGATCAACTCAGCGACACCTATTTAAACATTGAAAAGATTATCGCTATTGCAAAGCAGGCCAACGCCGACGCCATTCATCCGGGCTATGGTTTTTTATCGGAGCAGGCTGCGTTTGTAGCAGCATGCAGTCAGGCTAACATTATTTTCATTGGCCCGTCTGCCGCAGCCATCGCCGCTATGGGCAACAAAATTGCCGCTCGCGCCACTGCCAGCGAAGCAGGTGTGCCTGTCACGCCGGGCCACACCGGCACTTCGGAAGAATTGATGGCCCATCAGGCGGACCTGACATTTCCGGTATTGATTAAAGCCGCTGCCGGCGGCGGCGGTAAAGGCATGCGAATCGTAAATCAGGCTTCCGAATTGAAAGCTGCACTGGAAGCTACCACGCGGGAGGCCAAAAATTATTTTGGCGACGGCACTGTTTATATAGAAAAATACATTGCCAATCCCCGCCACATAGAAGTGCAAATTCTTGGCGATCAGCAGGGACATATCATTCATTTATTTGACCGCGAATGTTCCCTTCAACGCAGGCATCAGAAAATTGTGGAGGAAGCGCCATCCGCAACATTAACCGACGCCGTAAGACAAAAAATCTGTAGCGCGGCCCTACAATTAGCGGAGCGCATCAGCTATCACAGCGCCGGCACCATGGAATTCCTAGTTGATGAAAACCTGGATTTCTACTTTCTGGAAATGAATACGCGCATTCAGGTGGAACATCCGGTGACAGAGCTTATCACGGGTGTGGATATTGTTGAGCAGCAAATCAGGATTGCGTCGGGGGAGGCTTTAGGTCTTCAACAAAAAGATATTTCCATCAACGGGCATGCGATCGAATGCCGGATCTACGCTGAAGACCCGGAAGAAAATTTCCTGCCCGCCCCCGGCATAATCCGTTTTTATGAAGAACCGGATTTAAGTCACAACAAGGCCGTTCGCATTGATGGCATGGAGCTTAAAAGCGGCGATTCTGTTTCCGACGAATTTGATCCTATGATCAGCAAATTGATTTTTTGGCATGCCGACAGGGAAAGTGCAAGACAAGCCATGGTAGCCGCTTTGCGGCAATACCATATAAAAGGTATTCAAACGAATGTAGAGTTCTTAACAGGTTTGCTTCAGGAGCCGGATTTCATCAACAACCAAATTTCAACCAAATATATTGACACCCGCCTTGATCAAATTTTAAACAACATCCAAAACCGCAAACAGTCTATCAACCGGTTGATTTTATTAGCCGCTGCGCTGACGAAAAGCCTACAGACGGAAGCCTGCTCCGATTCATCTATTTGGCAGCAAATTGGATTTTGGCGACACGATAACGCGTTGAAATTTGAATGGGGCGATCAAATTTTTCACACTCACATTTTAAAAAATGAGCATCGCCACGTAAGTTTTTTGTTCAACGAAAAATTACAGGAAGCGACTTTAGGATGGCTGCATGGCATCGATTATCTCCTGACGGTTAACAAAACCAGCTACCCGGTGAGTGTGTTTGAGTTCAGTCCCGGGCGATATGAAATTGGCGTGGAAGGTATGCTTTACAGGATAGCGCGGCCGGACATTTCTGCTGTAGACGGCGTAGTATTTGAAGCGGCGCAAACAGCGATTAAAAACCCGGAAACCGTTACCGCTCCCATGCCCGGGAAAGTGGCAAAAATAAACGTAAAAGTCGGCGACAGCGTCAAAAAAGGAGACACCTTGCTTATTGTGGAAGCCATGAAAATGGAACATAATATACTTTGCAGTGCCGACGCCTTAGTCGACCGGATAGACGTAAAAGAAGGCGACAAGGTGGGCGCCACCACCCTGCTGATAAAATTAAAAACGCTTTCATCTCATTGAAAAAAGAAAAACACATCACCAATATGAACTTTAATCTTAGCGAAGAACATGAGCAAATACGCAACACCGTTCGCGATTTTGCAGAAAAAAAAATAAAACCGGTTGCGCAGGAACTGGATGAGAAAGAACAATTCTCTTACGACCTGACGCGGGAAATGGGAGCAATGGGTTTATTTGGCATCTATCTCCCGCCAAAATATGGTGGCGCCGGCATGGATTATCTTTCTTATATTATTGCCGTCGAAGAAATCGCGCGGGTCGATGGTTCGCAGGCCGCTACCCTGGCCGCCCATAACTCCCTCGGCATCGGCCCTATTTATAATTATGGAAGCAAAGAACAAAAAGAGCAATACCTGCCCAAACTTTGCGACGGCACGGGCCTTTGGAGTTTTGGATTGACTGAACCCGAAGCGGGCAGCGACTCGCGTGCGTCGAAAACCACCGCAGTTGCTGAGAAAAATGACTGGGTGATTAACGGAAACAAAATTTTTATCACCAATGGATCTGTTGATATCAATCTCGGCGCTACAGTGCAGGCTGTGACGAGCGGGCCGAATGAAAAAAAGGAATTTACGACCATCATCGTGGAGAAAGGAACGCCGGGCTTTTCACAACAGGCCATGCATGGCAAAATGATGTGGCGAGCCAGCGACACGTCCCAGTTATTTTTTGACAATTGCCGTGTTTCAAAAAAAAACACGCTGGGCAGGCCTGGGCAGGGTTCGAAAATTATGCTGCAAACGCTCGATGCCGGCAGGTTGAGCATTGCCGCAATGGGGCTTGGTTGCGCGCAGGGCGCATACGAACTCGCGCTAAACTACGCCCAGGAGCGAAAGCAATTCGGCAAAAGCATTTCCAAATTCCAGGCGGTTTCTTTTAGCCTGGCCGACATGGCGACAAAAATTGAACTTGCGCGTACTTTTTTATATAAAACCTGCTGGCTAAAAGACACCAAAAAACCTTTTTCGAAAGAAGCCGCAATGGCAAAACTTTACTGCTCCGAAATTGCAAAGGAAATAACCGATGCTGCCGTTCAAATACACGGCGGATACGGTTTGATGAAAGAGTATAACGTGGAGCGTTTCTATCGGGATCAAAGGCTGTTGCAAATTGGAGAAGGCACTTCCGAGATTCAACGCGTTGTCATTGCGAAACATATCGGATGCTGAACAAAATGTACGGATCGTCGTTGAGGGTTAAAAGCGATTTAATGTTTTAAGCCATTGTGAACCTATCAACTTCGAACAACGAAATATAAGCTATGCACAATAAAATAAAGATAACCGAAAGCCCGAGAGACGCGCAACAGGGGCTGCCGTTTACAATCGAAGTTGAACAGCGGGCGGCTTATATAAATGAGCTAATGAAAGCCGGATTCGACGTTATCGATTTTGGCAGTTTTGTGTCGCCCAAAGCCGTTCCGCAGATGGCGGATAGCGGCCAGGTACTGCAATTGGTTGACAAATCCTTATCCGCCACGAAGCTCCTTGCCATTGTGGGCAATACGCGCGGCGCTCTCGAGGCCAGCGCGCTTGAAAAAGTAGATCTGATTGGTTTTCCCTATTCAATAAGCAATACTTTCCTTCAAAAAAATATCAATTCAGACCTGACAAGAGTTTACGGTACCGCGCAGGAGATCGCCGGGATATGCATCAAAAACCAAAAAGTTTTCCGCGTTTTTATCAGCATGGCATTTGGCAACCCTTACGGCGACGAATGGAATGAAAATATATTGAAAGTGTGCGTACAAAGCCTTGTCGATATTGGCGTTCAGGCTATCACGCTTTCCGACACTGTGGGTTTGGCTACGCCCCTTTCGATCAAAAGCGCTTTCGATGCGTTACTTCCCGTTTATCCCAATATCGAGCTGGGACTACACCTTCACACGGAACCTCAGACGGCTGGCGCCAAAATAGATGCAGCCTGGAACGCCGGTTGCAGGAGTTTTGACGGCGTACTCAATGGTATTGGCGGATGTCCGATGACCGGCTATGAATTATTAGGAAATTTGAATACCCTGGATCTGCTATCCTATTGTAAAGAAATGAATATTCCACATCAGTTGAATGAGCCACTTCTACAAGATATTGCATCCAGGTATATTGATTTTCAAAAAATCAAATACAAATAAAACGATATGAATAAAGTTGTTTCAAATGCCAGGGAGGCAATCAGCGGCCTTGAATCAGGCATGACTATTTTGCTTGGCGGCTTTGGACTTTGCGGTATTCCGGAAAACTGTATCAGCGCAATGGTCGAAAGCAATGTCAACAATTTGACCTGCGTAAGCAACAACGCCGGCGTAGATGATTTTGGATTGGGCCTTCTGTTGCAGCAAAGACAAATAAAAAAAATGATCTCTTCCTATGTCGGAGAGAATGCAGAATTTGAGCGGCAACTGCTGGCCGGCGAATTGCAGGTGGAGTTAATTCCACAAGGCACTTTGGCAGAGCGTTGCCGCGCGGGCGGAGCGGGCATTCCGGCATTTTATGTACCTGCAGGCTATGGAACCGAAGTGGCCGAGGGCAAGGAAGTGCGGAGTTTTAACGGCAAACCTCATTTGCTCGAACATGCGATCGTTGGCGACTTTGCTATTGTAAAAGCCTGGAAAGGCGACACGCATGGCAATCTTATTTACCGGGCTACCGCGAATAATTTCAACCAACCGATGGCGACAGCGGGGAAAATCACTATTGCCGAGGTAGAAGAACTGGTGCCAGCCGGCGCCTTAGATCCCGCACAAATCCACACGCCGGGCATTTTTGTGCAACGCATATTTGCCGGAAAAAATTATGAAAAGCGAATTGAAAAGCTCACTGAAAGAGCTTAAACTAAAAAGCAAACGGACATGGCTTTATCAAAAGAACAAATTGCACAACGCATTGCAAAGGAACTCAAAGACGGCTACTATGTGAACCTGGGTATCGGTATTCCCACGCTGGTCGCGAATTATATTCCCGAAGGGGTTGAAGTAGTGTTACAATCGGAAAACGGAATGCTCGGCATGGGGCCATTCCCTGAAAAAGGCCACGCCGACCCTGATTTAATCAACGCGGGAAAACAGACAGTGACCTTATCTCAGGGCGGTGTTTTTTTTGATTCGGCTACGAGCTTTGCTATGATTCGGGGCGGCCATGTAGACCTGACGATTTTGGGCGCTTTCGAAGTAAGCGACAAGGGAGATATTGCGAGCTGGAAAATTCCGGGTAAAATGGTAAAAGGCATGGGAGGCGCTATGGATTTGGTGGCGTCTGCCCAAAACATCATTGTGGCCATGCAGCACACCAGCAAAGACGGTCAGTCCAAACTATTGCCGGCCTGCAGCTTACCATTAACAGGCGTGGCCTGCGTCAAAAAAATAGTGACGGACCTGGCAGTTTTGGATGTCAGCGACGAAGGTTTTATATTGCTCGAGCGTGCTCCCGGCGTAACGGTGGAAGCCATTCAAAAAGCCACGGCGGGAAAACTTATTGTAAGAGGCGACATTCCGGAAATGGACTTATAAAAAGGAAAGGCGGATATTAGGTTGTATTATCTCCTTTTAAAATATAAAATGTTCGCCACCTTCCGCTCACCTTCATGATCCCAGTTGCGGTTATCGGTTGGATAATTGACAACGCCTTCCTTAGCCGTCCACAACGTAGAAGACCCGCCGCCATCAAAATTGATCGCACTCACACAACCCAGCCAACGCATGATTTTTGTAAGTTCAAACAAACTCATCCCCTCTGCATTAGCGTTACGGCCATCGGCGACCAACATGATGACGGCCCCTTTTTTGGTTAGGCCCACGCAGGTTCGCGGATGCCGCGTTATATTAAAGTTACTGCTATCAAGAGATGCATCCTCCCCTTCGAAAATAAGCAAAGGGCCATTTCACATTACATCCGCCTCCTGAAGCGACTGAGGCCAGTTAGTCGATCCATCCCATTTTTTTATCGCCACCACGCCATCGTCGACCACAATAGCTGCCTTCTGATGCACACCCAGCTGCCCTGATGTTCCCACCTTGTTTTCGTTAACCACTTCATGATCCACTTTTGTAAAATCGACAGCGCCTCCATTTTTAACATCGAAGAAATTGCCGTTGACAGCAGCGATTGCCCTTTTAGCCTGGCTGAAATCACTTACCGTGCGGAGCTCTTTGCGTTCGGCCGCCACGTCAAATTCATTCACACGCCCCGGTTGTATTTTTATATAACTGATATGCTCATCAGCCCTGAACAGGTTTTTGTGATTGAAATGAAATTGATAGAGTTTTGCCTTTTTCCCTATCTTTTGGGAGCGCCACGCTGCGCTTACAAAACTGACCGAATCATAATACTGTCCGAACGACACTGTTGTAAACAAAATAAACGCGATCGTAAATAAAATATTTTTCATCCAATTATTTTTAGAAGGAGCGCTTATGCTTATTTTTAAAAAGGCCTTTTTCTTTATGTAGTTTTACCCCGTTCTGCATCATGATCCTATGATCAGCACTTTGTAATAGGCTAAAATAGAAATAAAAAAGTACGAAAGATGAAAACCCCGAAAATATTAATTGCATTAGCCATCATTTTATTCATATCCGGAATGAAGTCAAACGCCCAGGTAAAAAATTATGACAGCAGTTGGAAAAAGATTGAGAAAGCCGTAAACGAAGGGTTGCCTGCTACAGCGCTTAAAGAAGTGAAAGTCCTATACAGTAAAGCCAAGGCTGAGCGTCAACAGGCTCAAATTGTAAAAGCGGTGATTTACATGACGCAGCTTCAGGCCGAAACTCGGGAAGAAAACCTGCTAAGCAGTATCGCAGAGATTGAGCAGGAAATAAACGGGCATGAGGATCCGGTCACGGCATTATTGCAAAGCTATCTTGCAGGTTTATATCATCAGTACTTTGCAAACAACAGGTATAAACTTTACAAAAGAACTAATACCACCGGGTTTGAAAAGGCAGATCCGGCGACCTGGACCATTGACGATTTCCACAAGAAAATTAGTACGCTTTATCTCGCATCGCTGCAAAACAAAAAGCTATTGCAAAAAGCGCGGCTATCCGACTACGATGCATTAATAACCAAAGGCAACGCGCGTCAGCTTAGGCCTACTTTATATGATCTTTTAGCACATCGCGCGCTTGGCTATTTTAAAAATGACGAACGCGATATTACAAAACCCGCATATCGTTTTGCAATAAATGACCCGGAAGCGTTTGCGGCTGCAGAAAAATTCGTTGACATTTCCTTTCCTACCGCTGACTCATTATCGCTTCATCATAAAGCGCTGACGATATTTCAGGATTTAATACGGTTTCATTTACAAGATAAAACGCCGGAAGCATTGATCGATGTAGACCTGGAAAGGCTTCAATTTGTATATTCAAAAATAGAGGACAATGTGACCGGCGTCGGGCCACTTGTCATCGTGGACGGCAAAGTGTCGAATATAAATGCAGCCTCAATAGCACCCGAAATGATCGAACACCTGGACATTTTAAAAGGAGCCGAAGCGACTGCGATTTATGGTATACAAGGCGCAGCCGGCGTGATACGCATTACCACTAAAAACAATAACAAGGTAAATAGCTATCAGGAATTTGAAAAAAAGGAACTTTTATATTATACAGCGTTGCAGCAAATTATTGCCCGATACGGAAGCAGGGCCGCCACGGCGCAGGCTGAATATTTGACAGCTACCATTCATGAAGCGCGGGGCCGTCAATACAATGCAAAAGGCGACACGATCCATCGCTATGAACTTGCAAAAGCCCTCGAAATCGCAGCAAATATTTTAAAGCAGAAAGAGGACAGCGAAGGCAAAATAAATGCCTACAATCTTCGCCAACAACTGCTAAGGCCAAGTCTTAATTTCCAGTTAGAACAGGTCAATCTTCCGGAACAACCTTTTCGTATGCTCGTGGACTTTCGAAATATCGATACGATTTATCTAAGAGTGATCGCAGCTACTGAAGAGATAAAAAACCGAATGCGCAACATACACCAGAACAACCAAAACTGGCACTGGATCACCGAACAGCGGGCGCTTCGAACATGGGAACAGAAGATGCCACCCAACACCGACCTGCAAAGCCACAGCGTTGAAATTAAAGTCGACGCGTTGCCAGCAGGAAGCTATTATATACTGGCATCCTCAAGAAAAGATTTTAGCCTGAATGAAAATATATTGGGCATCTGCCGCACCTACATTTCTAACCTAAGCTATATCAACGACAATAGCCATCTTTTTACGTTACACAGAAATACAGGCCAACCTTTAAAGCACGCGCAGGTACAGGTTTGGAACCGCATCTACGACTACAAAACTTCTACATACAAAAAGAATAAGCTGGAACAGATCACCACTGATAAAAATGGTTACGCACAAATAAAAACGTTGGCCGCGCTTCAAAGCAAGCGGAATAACCTGTCGCTTTTTTTTGAAATAACCCATAATAACGACCACCTTTTTATCGATGACGATGCAGGCATGTATTATTATAACGGCAACAACAACCCGGTGGACAAAGCAATCCAATCACAAGTTTTTCTTTTTACAGATAGGAGCATTTACAGGCCGGGGCAAACGATTTTCTTTAAGGGCATTGCTGTTGAACGACAAAATGATGGACGCAAATCGAATGTGCACAGCGGCTATGCAACTACACTTTCGCTGCTGGGCGCTAACCAGCAAATTGTAGCGGAACAAAAAGTAACAGCCAACGAATATGGTTCTTTTTCAGGAACGTTTCAAATACCTCCTGGCGGACTCAACGGAACTTATATTATCGAAACCTCAGAAGATGAAGGCAGCGCTGTCCTCCGCGTAGAAGAATATAAGCGTCCAAAATTTTATGTTGATTTTGAACCTGTAAAAGAAAGCTTCAAACTAAATGACAGCATCAAAATAACAGGCTTTGCCAAAGCTTATGCAGGAAATTTGATTAGTGGAGCCCAGGTAAAATACCGCGTCGTGCGTGAAGCCCGGTTTCCTTATCCCTGGCTTTTCAGCCGCTGGTATATGCCCCGGTCGACGCCGATGGAAATTGCGCATGGATCGCTCAATACGGATGCCGAAGGACGGTTTGAAATTACATTCAATGCCATCCCCGATCTAAAACTGAGTGAAAAGTCCGACCCCGTTTTTGACTATAAAATGTACGCCGACGTTACTGATTTAAACGGAGAAACGAGAAGCAGCGAAAAGCTAATTTCCGCCGGCTACAAATCGCTTTTACTGAAAGTCAACGTAGCTGATAAATTAGCAGCTGACAGTCTTGATCAATTATCTGTAAGAACCGAAAACATGGCCGGTGTTTTTCAAGAGGCGACTGTCCAAATCAGCATCTCATCATTATACCCGGAACAAAGATTATTGCGCTCAAGATACTGGGAAAAGCCCGACCAGTTTGTGCTGGCCAAAAACGACTATATTCAATATTTCCCTAATGATATTTACGATGATGAAGATGATCCGAAAACCTGGAAGAAAGGACAAACGGTGCTTCAACAAAATTCAGCTACAGACTCAACAGGCTTCATCAATTTAGAAAGAAAAACCTTACCGCCTGGCTTTTACGAAATTGAAGTCACCACCAGGGACAAAGAAGGTAATGAAATTAAAGACGTTCAATTCGTCGAACTTTTCCAGCCCCGACAGCCGAAACCCGCTTTTCCGCAATACCTATCCGTAACAGACCCGCAAACAATAGCGCCGGGCGAAAAAACAAAACTTCATATAAGTACTTCAGCGAAGGACGTTTTCCTCATTGAAAAAATCGATAAAGAGACAAGCACCTACAACTTTCACCATTTAGATAACCAGAAGGAAACTTTCGATTTTTCAGCTACCGAGGCAGATCGCGGTGGATACGGCGCCAGCTATGTTTTTGTCAGGCATAACCGGGTGTTTCAATACAACGCTACGATCCATGTTCCATGGACCAACAAAGAGCTGGATATCAGTTACGAAAGTTTCAGGGATAAAACCCTTCCCGGATCGGAAGAAAAATGGACGGTGCAAATCCGTGGCTACCAAAAGGAAAAAGTAGCAGCCGAATTGTTAGCCGGCATGTATGACGCCTCTCTAGATCAGTTCTATCCACATCGATGGAGACAGCCTTCCTTATGGCGGAGTTATTTTAACCAGACGCAGTGGAATACTCATACTTCATTTACGAGTGAAAATTCACTTATACATGACAAAGTTTTACGGGAGCAAAAAAGGTTTGATAAAAATTATGATCAATTATTCGTAAAGAGTTCATTTAGAGAATATGGCCGGCAACTGGTTTTAGAAGAGTTGACTAATGGCGCTATGGATGAGGTTGTTGTAAGGGGTTACGTAACAAAAAAAACTGTTATGTTAACCGCTGCGGCAGCATCAATACCAGCGAGCACCTCCCGATTTCAAGAAAACGAGGCCGATGAATTGATCACCCAAACCAATAACCCCGCTTCACCGGTAAGAACCAACTTCAATGAAACCGCTTTCTTCTTCCCGGATTTGAGAACAGACAAAGCCGGCAACATCTCTTTTTCATTCACCATTCCGGAAGCGCTTACCACATGGAAGTTTCAGGCGCTTGCCCATACCAAAGATCTGGCCTTTGGCTACAGCAGTAAGGAAGTCATTACCCAAAAAGACCTGATGGTGCAGCCCAACCCACCCCGCTTTTTGCGCGAAGGCGACCGCATGGAATTCAGCAGTAAAGTCGTAAATCTTTCTGATAAAGAAATAACCGGGCTGGCCACATTGCAGTTGTTTGACGCCGCAACAGATGAGCCTATGGATGGTTGGTTCAAAAATAATATACCGCAACAATACTTCACCATCCCCGCCGGACAAAGCCAGGCGATTCAGTTTCCGATAGAAGTGCCTTACCAGTTTAATAAAGCTTTAACCTGGCGCATTGTCGCTAAAACCAAAGATGCAAGCCTTTCCGATGGTGAACAAAATACATTGCCGGTGCTTACCAACCGTATGTTGGTCACCGAAACGCTCCCCCTTCAGATGCGTGGTAACGGCACAAAAAATTTCAGCCTTACCAATCTGCTCAACAGCAGTGAAAGCGAAACCCTGACGACGCAGTCGTTAACTGTGGAGTACAGCTCAAACCCTGCTTGGTATGCCGTTCAGGCTTTGCCTTATATGATGCAATATCCTTATGAATGCGCCGAGCAAACCTGGAATAAATATTATGCAAACGCATTGGCAACAAGCCTTGCAAATAGCAAGCCTCGAATCAGGGAGGTTTTTGAACAATGGCGTACGGCAGATACAGTGGCCTTACAAAGCAATCTTCAAAAAAATGAAGAACTCAAATCGATTCTGCTGGAAGAGACGCCCTGGGTTTTGGCTGCCAAAAATGAAAGTCAGCAAAAGAAAAATATCGGCGTGCTGTTCGATCTGATGCGTATGAGCGGCGAAATGAACAAAGCTTATGAAAAACTAAGACAATTACAAAGCCCCAATGGTGGCTTCGTATGGTTTAAAGGCGGGCTCGACAATCGGTATATGACACAATATATCTTAACAGGAATTGGCCACCTCAAAAACCTAAAGGCCGTAGAGGGTTTGCAGGATGCTAATTTAAACCGCATTGTGCAGGCCGCGCTACCCTATCTGGATCAGAAAATTGAAGAAGAATATAACAACCTGATCCGACAGAAAGCTGATCTAGAGAAATACATTCCATCACATTATGTGGTGCAATATCTATACATGCGGAGCTTTTTCCCGGCAAACAAAATTGCAGCTGCATCCCAAAAGGCGGTGACTTATTTTAGAGAACGTTCAAAAAAAACCTGGACGCATCAAAATAAATACATGCAGGCTATGATTGCCCTGTATACCTACCGGGCTAAGGAACCCGCGGTAGCAAATGCAGTATTGAAGTCGTTAAAGGAAACAGCTATTTATCACGAAGATCTCGGCATGTACTATAAAGACCAGCAGCGCGGCTGGTGGTGGTATGAGGCCCCGATTGAACGCCAGTCGTTGATCATTGAAGCATTTGAAGAAGCAGGCAGTGACAGCAAAACCGCGGATGACTTAAGAACATGGCTGTTGAAAAACAAGCAAACCAATAACTGGGAAAGCACCAAAGCTACTGCAGAAGCCGTTTATGCGCTGCTGCTCCGTGGTTCGGACTGGCTGGATAAAAATCCTCAGGTAAGCATCGATCTGGGCGGGACTGTAATCCATTCAAACGATCAAAAAGAGGAAACCGGTACAGGCTATTTTAAAACAACAATTCCCGGCAATAAAGTGCGGCCCGGAATGGGTAACATTTCCGTAACCGTTCAACAAAATGCCGGCTCGCTGCCTACCTGGGGTGGCGTGTACTGGCAATATTTTGAGAACCTGGATCAAATAAAAACTGCCGCAACACCTTTACAATTGAATAAAAAGTTGTTTGTTGAAAATAATACGGATTATGGCCCTGTATTAAAACCGGTTCAGGAAGGCGATAAAATAAAAGTTGGCGATAAAATAAAAGTGCGGATCGAACTTCGGGTTGATCGGGACATGGAGTATGTCCATATGAAGGATATGAGGGCCTCTTCTTTTGAACCCACCAATGTATTGAGCGCTTATAAATGGCAGGGAGGGCTTGGATATTATGAAAGCACAAAAGATGCCAGCACCAATTTCTTTTTTGATCATCTTCGCAAGGGGACTTATGTTTTTGAGTATGAACTTTTCGCGCAGCTGCCGGGAAATTTCAGCAACGGCATCACGTCTGTTCAATGCATGTATGCACCGGAATTCAGCAGCCACAGCGAAGGCGTGAGAGTGACGATTGAAAGATAAACCGTGAAACCTCAATAAAATCAAAAACGGCTGCCTCATATTTGTGAGACAGCTTTTTTGTTGTCCGTTCGGAAGCAGGATTTTCAGCATAAAAAAACCGCCTCAACGATTTGAGACGGCCTCCTTCTTCTCTTAAAAACCAACCATTTTATTTGCTCGGCCAACCAGGGTTTTGATCCAGATTGGGATTCAAAACCAGATCCTCCAATGGAATTGGGAAAAGGTATTGGCGATCATCGAACACCCTGTTACGTCCGGGTAACGTTCTTTGATAAGGCTCGATGAAGCCATCTTCATTCAAGTAAATATTAGTTCCCGGCGTTAACGTAGGATACTCGGACTGAACGAATTTCATTCCCAGCACCGGTATGTTCAAAAATTTACCAGCCTTCCAGCGCATCAGATCGTCCCAGCGCACATCTTCGGCTGCCATTTCAATACGCCGTTCCCTTCTGATTTCTCTCAATAAAGGCGATGGCGTGTAATCACAATAGGTGGCATAGGCCGCGTCCAGCTCGGGGTCAGCGGGAATGTCAGCTAAAGTCAGCGGTGGCATATCGACCCTGCTTCTTATAGCATTTATCGTTTGATCCAAAACCTGCTGTGTGCATTCATTTAGCTCAGCCTTGGCTTCGGCATAAATTAAAAGTGTTTCTGCATAGCGATATACCGGTACGGCCTGCATGCCGTTAGTAACCCTATTCCAATCGGCCGGATCATTGATAAACCATTTCGCCATCCTGTACCCGGTAGGACATTTATTGCCTGACAGGCCCGGAATATTAGGTTTCGGAGCATTATTCGAACCCATAATACCTGAAGACGCCAACTGGTAAGTTCCATATTGCGCGATGGTTTGAGAAAGCCTTGGATCGCGGTTTTCAAATTCCTTGGTTATCAAGCCCCTATTTGCCAGATTAAATAGTGGGCTTGTACTAATGGGTTTCCCATCAATACACAAATATTCATCAACTAAGTTTCGTGAAAAACCACTTTGGTGCCGCAGGTTTTGCGTAAAATATCTGCTGAAGGCTGCGCCTAATTGCAAGTCAGCTGAGTATTGATACCAAAGGATAATTTCCGGATTGTTTGCGTAGCTGTATTGGGCAAATATTTGATTGTAAGGATCCGAAACACCCGGGTATTTATATAGGCTGTACCCCTCTCCCATCAAACGTTCGCAGGCGTTTGCTGCAGCCTTCAAAAATGCTTCGCCGCCAGTGAGCCCATGATATTTTCTAAAAGTGCCTTCGTGCAATCCGATCTGAGCTTTCAAATGTAAAGCCACATTCCGGTTGATACGTCCACTTTGCTGCGCTCCTTTGGCGGGTAACCATTCGATAGCTTTATCAAGAATGGTCATCACTGAATCCATCACCACAGCGCGGGGGGTTCGCGGCGCTAACAACTCAGGCGAATTTGTATTGAGCTCTTTATTAATCCAGGGTACGTCGCCAAAGAGTTTTACTTTTTCAAAATAGTCCATTGCCTTGAAAAAATACACTTCTGCCAGATAAAGCTTTTTTACTTCGTCTGTTACGTTGGCCTTATTATAATTATCGAGAAAAATATTCAGACGGCGAATATTAGCGAAATTCCAGCCACCTGATCCGCTGGCTGTAGGCACTGTATAAGTGTTAGCCGCCACAGGTGAAAAGCTCACAGGCACGAGATTGTCGGTGATAATATCGCCGTAAACGATTTTCGCGGAATTCACGCCCCAGGGCTGCAGGTTGCCGTCGGCAAAGCCGGTACCAAACCCGCGGATATAAAGCGGGTAAATGGCATTGTTATATAATTGCAAATCGCTTTCCGTGTTCCATAAATTATCATCGCCCAGGCGATCCAGAGGCAGCCGGGTTGTAAATTCGTCTTTTGTACAGCCCGCAGCGCCAATCAAAAGAAGCAACGCGGCCAGTAATTTTATTGTATTGAATTGTTTCATGTCTTTGTTTTTATTATTTCATTTTTTCACATGCCTGCTCAGACAAACAAGGCTTTAAAAAATGATCATCGAAATGGTTGTGTTGCTTTGTCAGCTCATTTTATTCCTATTTTTAAAAATCGCTACCATCTTAGCATTTATATTATATCATGCCTTGCTATATCGGTTTAGAATGTTGCCTGAATCCCTACGGCAACCGATTTCAACATCGGATAATTTGGCGAAAGCACTTCAGGATCATAATATTTCGGCACACTTGAAATGGTAAGAATATTATAAGCAGAGGCGCTGACGCGAAGTTTTTGCATCGCGACTTTTTTCGCAATAGCAGCCGGCAGCGTGTAGCCAAGGGAAAGATTTTTCAATCTTGCATAGGCCGCATTTTGTAAAAACCTGCTTTGCGTGGTCACATTAGAAGACCTGTTGCGGTAAGCAGGAAATTCTGCATTTCTGTTGTCAGGCGTCCAACTATCGCTATACACTTCCCGCGTGCCACCGCCGCCATTAATAATTCCCCAGTACAGTCTGTCACCGATATAATAATCGCGCTTACCAATCCCCTGAATAAAAATATTACAGTCGAAAGCCCTCCAGCTTAAAAATGTATTCAGGCTAAATGCGTATTTAGGTGTTGTATTACCCAAAACCTTCAGATCACCCGGATTGAGCACGGTGGTGCCTGCATATATCGAATCATTCCCATCCAAATCTTTGAACCGAATATCTCCCGGGTAAATAATTCCGGAGTGCGGCGCGCGGCTCCCGGTGTGCAAGGGCGCGTTGGCAATTTCATCTTCATCCTGGAAAATACCATAAGTGTCATAACCCCAAATATCACCCACCACCTGGCCGTCGTATAATGTGCTCAATAATTTATTTGGATTATTTTTAAAGCTTACGACAACGGTTTTATAGTTAGACAAAGTGGCCGTAATATCATAGTTCAGGCCGCCCCTGGTTGTGTTTTTATAGTTAGCCTGAAAGTCAAATCCCTTCGTATCTAAAATACCAGAATTTGTTGTAGGCGAGGCCGCTCCCAAAACAGCAGGAAATTTTTCTCCATCGACGAGGATATTGGTAGTCTTTCTATCATACCAGGAGAAATTAATGTTTAATCGCTTAAACAAAGTGGCATCGAAGCCTAAATCGAGTGTAGTAGCTGTTTCCCATGTCAAATTAGGATCGATCAAAGATGGCGGATTGATACCCAACGGCCGAATACCTCCAAATAAATAATTCACCTGCGCCGTGGTTCCATACAAACGCAACCACAAGTCTGTATTTACATTTTGATTGCCCAAACTACCATAGCTGCCTCTGAATTTAAGATCGCTCACTACGCTTTTTAACGGCTCAAAAAATTTCTCTTTAGAAATCAACCAACCCGCTGAAACGGTCGGGAACATTTTGAATCGGCTTTCGGTTGCAAACCGGGAGCTTCCATCGTAGCGGCCATTTGAACCCAGTAAGTATTTGCCTTTATAATCATACGTAACGCGGTAAAAAACACCTTTTACTGCCCATTCCCGTTCTGAGTCACCACCGGTTAACTGACCGGTTGCCTGGCCGATCGTTGGTACATCAGCGGTAATAAGATTTGTTTTACTATCCCACAGATTATTGGTTTGATTTAGTTCCTGGTTATAGCCTACCAATCCGTACAGATTATGATCGGTTAGTTTTAAACTATAATCAGAATAAATATTGGTGACAAAATGATTCACATCTGTCACACTTTTATAAATCGAGCTTGGATTTGTGTATTCTGTGGCAAAGGTGTTCCAGTTCGTATTGATCCGTTCCATATAAGGAACCAGCGTCTTTGTTTTATAGTTTTCAGAACGATAAGAAAAATCAGCTTTAATATTCCAATTTTTAACGGGTGTGAACGTGGGAGACACAGTGAGTAGTAGCGCATCTTTGTCATCCTTATCCAAAGAATAATAGTCCATGAAGGATAGAATATTGTCCGTGTAAGCGTTAGGAACAGGTGCATTAGCAGGCGTTCGCAACGGCATATTGACATTGCGGCCGGGTTCCTGCGCAAGCGCAATCCACCAACCACCTTTACCTGCCGGGTTCACCGGCTGTGTGTAAACGGAGCGGTTATAATTTGTTTTCAGGTCTACCTTAAACCAGTCTGAAACGGTGGTTGACGTGTTCAACATGAAATTGTAACGCTTAAACTTGTCGGTGTTGAGACGATACATGCCTTCCTGACCGAAATAGCCTGCGGAGGCGTAATAAGTAGTTTTTCCTGACCCACCGGATAAACTTAAATTGTGCTTTTGCGAAGGCGACCAATCTTTAACCGCCAGTTCATAGGGATTAATATTGGCGACCCACCTGATTAAATTTCCATCCATGTAGTAGGGATTTCTACCCACCGGATCGTTCTCATAAGCGATGATACTATCCAGGAGCGCCTGCTGTTCGGGCGGAACTCCCTGCCCGATCAGGGCAAATGCATCCACGGCCGCCTGCTGTATTTCAATAGCGCTGAGCAGGTCGGGGATACCGCTTGGCCGGTTCCACTGAAACATATTGGAATAGCTAAGATTCGCCCTTTCGCCACGCTTACCTTTTTTGGTCGTTACGAGCACAACACCGTAGGCGCCCCTGGCTCCATAGATTGCCGAAGAAGCGGCGTCGCTCAAAACCGATATGGATTGAATGTCGTCTGGGTTTAACAAGTTAATGTCCATTTCAACGCCATCGACAAGTATATACGGACTGCCGTTTTGCACCACCATATTGCCGCTTGAGTTTTTGGAAAACGAGGTGCCACCACGAATATTTATCGACGGCATCGTATTTGGTGCACCGCTGCTAATCGAAACATTCAAATTCGGCGCCACGCCTTGCAGAGCCTGCCCAATATTGTTTACCGGGCGGTTTTCCAAAACTTTAGCATCAATTTGAGTGATACTACCTGTGAGGTATTGCTTTTTTTGTGTACCAAAGCCGACCACAATTACCTCATCCATCTGTGAGCTGGTCGCCACTAATTGCACAGTCAGGATGGATTGCGTACCAACTGTTATCTCGCGCGGCCGGTATCCAACATATGAAAACAGCAATACCGCTGCTTCGTCTTTTACGGTGATCTGAAACGCGCCGTCGGCAGCCGTCACTGTAGCATTATTGGTCCCCTTTTCCGTGACCGTAACGCCCGACATGGGAACAGAACCAACGGTATCAGTTACAGTCCCTGAAACCGTAATGGCGGCGGGAGGCTGGGCTTTCGCCAAAACAGGATTTAAATTCAAAACAAGCAGGCAAAGGAAAATGGCTAATCCTTGCTGCCAAATAGGCCTCCTTTTAGGAGGTGACTGCTGCTTACAGTTACTCATATTAAAATTTGGTTTTTTTCCTACGTGAAGAATAATGATTCGAGATTTCCGGCAATTGCTAATCCCACCATCCTTACGCGGCAATCGTTTAAACAATGCCGAAAGGTCTATAGAATCTAAAAAATCAAGGGAGACAATCCGATTTAATATGGTAGACAAACCCCTTTTTAAGGCATTTGTCCACCCGTTTTCGCTAACGCCGCCCATAAAAAGCGCCGCTCGCTATTTCAGTATCCAAACTATCGCGTCGTGATGCTGCATTTTCTTATTTTGAGAAAATGCCTCTATTTTATTTTTCCCTTTTTTAAGCTTGACATCAAACAACCAATGACAGCTGTTTACCCCGGTATGGCCCTTTATCGGCTTTCCGTTTATTTTGAGCATGGGTTTTACGTTGGCAAATACCTGAACAGTCGTTTGCGCCTGCGTGCGGACACTATCCCGCCGGTTGGCGATATAGATCATCGGTTCTGGATTCCAGTTGGCCTTATACCAGTAAAAAGCGTCTTTCTTCCTTTTTCGATCGAACGTGACCAATCCCTTTAAATTGCGGGCCTTCAAGCCACCCCTGTTCCAGTAAGGTGTGGAAAATTCGAACATATTCCACAGATAAGATGCCAGTAAATAGGGATGTTTCTGAATAATGGCCCATTGCTGAATATGGGTTTCGGTTTGATAATTTTCAGGAGAAAACTGTCCGTTGACAGGGTCTATACTTTTTGTTTCCGGTAAAAATTCTGAACTCTGATCGATGTTTCCATCCGCCCCATATTCTGTCAACATCACTTTATAATCAGGATATTTTGCCTGCAGCTCGGTGGCCCAGGGATCCAGGTCTTTGATGCCGCCTTCATACCATCCATAGTAGCGATTCATTCCCTGCACATCGCCCGCCAGGTTTTCGCCGCGCTCCATCGTTCCATATCCGTTTACAGAAACCGTGGGACGATACGGATCATTGGTTTTAGCTATATCATTGAGCTGCCTCGTTAGCACCGGCACAAAGTCATCCTTTGTTTTCGTATATACTTCGTTGTGCATGCCCCATATATAAATCGAAGGATGATTCCTGTTTTGGCGCACCAATTCAATCATTTGCTGTTTGGCATTTTCTGACTCCTGCAGCGTCACCTTATTCACAAAGGGAATTTCTGCCCAAATCAAAAAACCCAACGAATCGGCCAGGGAATAAATATGCTCTGACTGCTGATAATGTGCCAACCGGATAGTTGTGGCGCCCATTTCTTTGATCAACAGCATATCTTCTTTTTCTTGCTCAGGCGATAGCGCGTTTCCATACTGCCAGCGGTCCTGATGGCGGGTGACGCCATACATATTATATTTTTCGCCGTTTAAAAACACGCCCTTCCCTGCTACCAATTCAATCTTCTTCAACCCCAGCGGTTGTGCTACTTTATCAATTTCTTTGTCACCCTGCCACAGCGATACCGTTAATTGGTATAAATAAGGATCTTTGACACCGTTCCATAAATGCGGATTTTGAAGCGTTATATTTTCATCAACGTAAGTGACGCCTTGCGGACTGACAGTGATATCTTTTTGAGTTTCCGACACTATTTTTCCATGCGCATCAGCAATCGCAGTTTTCACAGTCAACTGCTGATGGCAGATGCGCCGGTTCTCCAGTTTTACTTTTACTTCAACTTCGGCGCTTTCCGCATCGACTTGTTTTTGAATGATCTGAACACCGGGCGATGCATAATCCGTCACTGCAATATTAACCGGCGAAGTAACGATTAACGCTGCCGGCCGGTAAATACCTCCGTAAATGGGAAACAGAAAATGATTGACAGGAATAATATCAGGAACGGCTTTGTTATTTGTTTTTATTAGAATTTGATTCGCAGTTCCTTGTTTTACAACATTTGTTATTTCAAAGGAGAAGGCTGCGTACCCGCCTTTATGTTGGGTCAGGAACTTTCCATTCACGTATACGGTAGCCACCTGGCCTACGCCGCCAAACCTAAGATACAAGCGCTTTCCCTCCATTGCTTTTGTTACTGAAAAATCAGTTTTATAAAACCCATCTCCAGTATAGAAATCTTTATCCAGCTGCATATCAGTGGCATTATAAGTATGCGGCAATGTTACGGGCTCCCACCGACCGTTTACCGTATCTTTCGTGAATTGCCAACCGCTGTTGAACGGCTCCACCACCCTGCTGTTTTGGGCAAATAACCCTCCTAAGCAAATAAAATTTGCTGCAAATAATAAGACCTTTTTTCTCATGGTAAAATTTAAAACGAACTACTACTACTATGTTTTGGCTTTTTCGTACTGCACGCCCGACTTGCCTTCGTTATCAGACAACTCTAAAACGATAACTTTAGGTGTGGCCGGCTGGCTTTTCAAATGAATATAAAATTCGCTGCCGGAACTACTTTTATGAACCTCTTCGGGTGTATAACTGTTCGAATTATTATCTAAATCATACAATTTGCTAATGCCTTTGCCTGCCGGCAATTTTAGATTGATGGCCCCTTTTACCGGGGAATTGAAAACAACGAGATAATATTTTTCGGCATTCCTGTTTTTAGTAATATAACCCCACTCTGGCTTTTCGAAACCTGCGTAAGTTGCATCATAAATAGCAGCAGCATTGACTTTCATCCATTGCCCGATTTCTTTTGCGAGCCTGGTTTCTTCGGGGCGAATAAGGCCTTTGCCATCCGGCCCGAAATTGAGCACAAAGTTCCCGGCGAGCGACACCGACCGCACCATCATTTCTATCAGCTCCGTGCTCGTTTTCACGTGGCCCAACCACTTGGAATGATAACCCCATTGGTTTTCTGGTATCGTCATTACGCAATCCCAGTCGTTGCCGTGCACATCTTCAATAGTGTTGGGAAGTTTACGCTCCCAACCTTGCTCGTAATCACCCATCAAATCGCCGTTTGTATCAAAATGGCGGCGTCCATATTCATCTGCCCTAAAGCGGCTGCCAATGATCAGCCCGGGGATCATCGCCCTGAGCTCCTTTTCCAGTGAATCGGCAAAACCGGCTTGCTGAACCCATGCCGCATCCCAGGTACCATCAAACCATAATCCCTTTGTTTGCGGATATAAAGTGAGCAATTCTTTAAGCTGATTGGCCGTAAATGTTTTAAACGATTCGTATTCCTTTTTATCTTCCGCAGTCTTGAGGGAAACCCGATAACCCGGATGATTCCAGTCGATCACAGAAAAATACAGGTACACGTCGATGCCTTCGTTGGTATATGCTTCGACTACTTCTTTTACAATATCCTTTTTATAAGAGGTGGCTGCTATGGTATAATTCGTGTATTTGCTGGGCCACATGCAAAAACCGTCATGATGTTTGGTGGTAAAGATGACGTACCGGGCGCCCATTTCCTTTGCCTGCCGCGCCCAGGCTTTAGCGTCAAATTGGGAAGGATTAAATTCCTTATACAAATTATCATAGGCATCCTTGGGCATTTCTTTCCAGGAACGGATCCATTCTGCAGCGCCCGGATAGATTTTTCCATTCCAATGGCCGCCGGTAAGCGCATAAACACCCCAGTGAATAAACTGTCCTAACCCATAATTCCGCCAGCGTTCCATCATGGCATCCTGCCGCTGCCCGAGACGATGCGTACCATATTTAAGATAAATGGAACTACGATGCGGCGCCGCTGGCGGAACCTGGGCCGTAGCAGCAACACTCATACCAATTAAAATCCAAAGGAACAGTTTTCTCATCTGTCTATTTTTTTTGTTTTAATTTTAGATGCTGCTATGGGCAGCCAAAGGAATTCACTCAATCGTCAAACTTTCCGAAAAATACCGACAACCAGATCATATTATATATTATCCCAAACCGTTGTATTTCCAAACCGGGACAAGCCATAGAATCGACTTTCAAAGCGGAGGTCTGAATCACGCGATTTTGAACACCGTGTTACTCGATAATTCAACTCCGATTTGTGTACAACAATAGTACAATTATTATCAACTGCCGGGGGTGAAAATCCTTTCTAAAAAGGTAGAAAATCCATTAATTTGCTGCAAGTGAAGGTGAAAATAAACATCTGGCAAAAAAAATTAATTTGTGTTTATCGCTGCCTGGTGGTAGTTTTTTTTATTACTTGGTGTACTTGTGTCGCCGCGCAAAAGCCGATTTTTAATCAACTCACCAGCGAACAGGGCCTTTCGCAAAATACGGTGCTGGCAATCGGCCAGGATGCGCAGGGTTTCATTTGGCTGGGCACCCGCCACGGCCTTAACAGGTATGACGGATACCAGGTCAAGACCTTCATCCACGAGAAAGACGATCCAAATTCTATTTCCGATAATTATATCAATGCGATCTGCTATGATAAAAACAGCGGGCTTTGGGTAGGCACCGAGCGCGGCCTCAACCTTTACAATCCATTGAAAGATCATTTTCGCCGGTTTCCACTTTCACCCACCATTCCAAATGCCATTATCAGCGCTATTGTGCCCGGCGATAAAAATTTTGTATGGGTGGCCAGCAAAAGAGGTTTATTCAGAATTGATCACAAAACGGGAAAATCGGTAAGCGCTTCAGCACTGGGTTTGCTAACTGAAGCAGAAAACCAAAATATCCGCACGGTTTTTATCGATTCACAAAAAAATATGTGGATTGCGTTGCAAAAAAAGGTTGTTTGCGTAAAGAAAGACCGAAGGTCAAAAACCATCTTCAGGTCAGTAAAAAGCGACCCTTCTTCATTAAGCGATGAAGTGGTCACTGCTTTTTATGAAGACAGCGAAAAAAATTTATGGTTGGGGACGTTGAACGGCCTTAACCTTTATAACCCGGCTTCCGCGACGTTTACGCATTATAACAATCAACCAGGCAATCCGCTGTCGCTGGGCAACAATAACGTCCGGGCCATTACTGAAAACAGAAAAGGCGATTTATGGATTGCCACTCTTGATGGTTTATCCGTTATGGACAAAGCGACCAAACGGTTTACCACCCACAGATTTGATGTCAACGACCCTCGGAGCCTCAGCCAAAATTCACTCCATAGCCTTTTTACGGATGACCGGGGATCGATCTGGATCGGAACTTTTTATGGCGGTGTTAATATGGTTTACAATGACCAGTTGGTCGCCCCAATGGTATTTGACACCTATCGATACCCCAGGATCAGCAGTAATATTATCGGCTCGATCGCTGTTGACGTGAAAAACAACCTGTGGATCGGCACCGAAGGCGGCGGTTTAAATTATCTAAACCGCGCAACGGGAGAAATTTCAAGGTATTCCTCCGACTTGCGGGGATCAGGTTTATTATCTTCAAACCTGGTAAAAAAAATTTTCATCGACCGCCAGCAAAATGTGTGGGTGGGAACGCATGGCGGAGCAATCAATGTGATGTATGCTGGCGAGACGAAATTCCGTCAGGTGTTGCCCACGCTTCCTTTTTTAAAGAACCGGCATTCAGAAGTTGTCGCTCTTACGGAAGACGACGATGGTTTGATCTGGATTGGCGCGCATACCGGTTTGTTTGCCTTTGAACGGCAGGGAACGCAGCTTCAGCCGGCGCATTTTCAACATGCCTTAAATTTCTTCGATCAGAAAAATATCAGCGCTCTATTAAAAGAAGCTGAGCAACATATTTTTATAGGCACTTTAAACGGGCTTTTTCTTTTTGATAAAGAGAGAAGAAAGGTTGAAGAAATAGCAATCAGGAATGGGAACAAAAATATTAATTGCCTTTATAAAGACAGCAAAGGCACCATTTGGCTAGGCCTTTATTACGGTGGACTGGCTCGCTATCACCCGGATCAAAAGGCGGTGTTTCCTGTCGAAAATATGGAACTGCCCAACCAGAATGTTGTAGGCATTTTAGAAGACCATCAACAAAACATTTGGATAAGCACAGGAAATGGTTTGGTGAAGTATCACCCGGCCACGCAATCCATTAAAGTTTATACAAAAAGTGACGGACTTCCGGGCAACGAGTTTAATTACAATGCCTTTTATAAAAACAACAACGGAGAAATGTTTTTTGGCGGCACTTCCGGGCTCATCTCATTTTTTCCAGACAAGATAAAAGAAAACCAAACGGCAGCGCCGCTGGTGTTTACCGGCCTTAGGGTTTTGAACTCCAATATCAGAAAACAAGACGCACCCGATGCTTTAAAAACCGATATCAACTACGTACATCAAATTCGATTGAAATATGGTCAAAATACTTTTTCGATCAGCTTCGCACTACTCAATTTTATCAAATCAAACAAAAATATATATGCTTATAAAATTGATGGCATACACCAGGACTGGATTAAAAGTAAAACACCTGTGGCTACATTTACCAACCTGGCCCCGGGCAGTTATAAACTTTTGATTAGAGGCGCCAACAACGACGGCATCTGGAGCAATGCACGGCCACTCAATATTGTAATTTTGCCTCCAATTTGGCAAACCTGGTGGGCCTATTTATTGTATGCGGCGGCCGCCCTTCTCATTATCTTTTTTATTGTTCGTTTCTTTTATCTGCGCGCCTTGCTGGCACGCGATCACGAATTGCATGAATTAAAACTGAATTTTTTCACCAATATATCGCACGAGATCAGAACGCATTTAACGCTGATCCAGGCGCCGGTTGAAGGTATGGAACGCGACCACAAAGAAAACCCGGGACTGATGCGGCAGGTGGCTCATTTAAAAAATAATACGGAAAGGCTTTTGCATTTGGTAACCGAGCTTATGGATTTTAGAAAAGCGGAAACCAACAGCCTTACGCTTCATGTTGGAAAATATAATCTGGTGAGCTTTCTCAACACGGTATTCGAAACCTTTGAAGATTTATCGCTAGAGCGAAATATTCAAAGCGGCTTCGCCCATACAGAAAACGATATTTCATTATACTTCGATGGGGAACAAATGGCCAAGGTCGTTTATAATTTATTGATGAATGCTTATAAGTTTACACCCGACGGGGGCATGGTAAACATGGCTGTGGAAGACAAAAAAGAAAAAGTGATGATTCATATCACTGATAATGGCAAAGGCATTGAGCCTCACAACATCGACAAGTTGTTTACCAATTTCTTTCAGGCTGAAGACAGCCAAAATTCGGGATATGGCATTGGTTTGGCCCTTTCCAAATCGATTGTAACGCTGCATAGCGGCAGCCTTACGGTAAAAAGCACGCCGGCCACGAATATCAGTGAAGGATACACGCGATTTACCATCACGCTGTTAAAAGGCAAGGATCATTTTAGCCCAGGCCAGATGGTCACCGAAAAAATGGCGACGCAATGGAGACAGCCACCGCCACGCCCAGCGTCTCCGATTGCCGGGCTTTCAAAGGTGGAGCAGGAAATAGCGTCTCAATACCAGGTGCTGGTTGTTGAAGATATGGCGTCACTAAGAGATCTATTAAACGACACGCTAACGCAGTTGGGCTACCACGTAATGCTGTGTAAAAACGGCGTTGAAGGCTGGGAAGCGGCGACCACTTCTATTCCGGATATTATTATCAGCGATGTGATGATGCCTGAAATGGACGGCTTTACGCTGTGCAACAAACTAAAAAATGATGTACGCAGCAGTCATATTCCTGTTATTTTATTAACTGCAAAAAGTACGCAGGGCGATCATATTGAAGGACTGGGAACAGGCGCGGATATTTATTTAACGAAACCCTTTAGCACGAAGGTGCTGGCTTTAAGTGTAAAAAACCTATTAGCGGCACGCGAAAAAATGCGTTCTAAATTCACCAATGAGTTTACGGTGAGCCCGTCGAACACCGTGGTTGAATTTGCTGAAAAAGAATTTCTGGAAAAACTGATCGCCACTATTGAAGCGCACGTGGATGAGCCCGAATTTGGGGTTGAAGCCCTCGCGTCAAAAATTGCAATGAGCCAAAGCGTGCTTTATAAAAAGCTGCGGGCGGTGGCGGATATGTCTGTAAACGAATTCATCAAAACGATTCGATTGAAACGGGCGGCACAGTTGCTGGAAAGCCAACAATACCATGTTTCAGAAATTAGCCTGATGGTTGGCTTCTACGATTCGAAATATTTTAGCCGCGAATTTAAGAAGCAGTTTGGCGTTACGCCCAGCACCTATAGCCGCTCTGCGCGCCAAAATCCTTCCTGAGTATTACAAAATTCACGCGCTATAAATAAAGCCTGCAATTTGAAGTTGCAGGCTTTACGATCAATGATTCCGTCAATTATTAATATCCATTTGGTTTGATAAATTCCGGGTTCGCATCGATAGCTTGTTGAGGAATCGGGAACACGGTTTTATCACCCGCATCTGCTGCCTTATCCCACCAGGCTTCGCCAAACCTGTTCCATCTGATCAGATCAGGACGGCGATGACGCTCGCCGATGAACTCACGGCCCAATTCATCCACAAATTCATCGTCGGTAAGTTTAGCGATATTGGCTGCGTAGCTTTGTGCGGGCCAATCAGCAGCCGAGAAGTTACGTTTTTTCACAGCATCTATTAAAGTGGCGGCGCCAGGTTTATCCCCTGCTCTGTATTTACATTCGGCGAGTGCATAATATATTTCCGCCAACCTGATCTCGGGTGCTGAATTTGCCATGAATAAACCAGCAGTGCGTTGCAGCCACGGAAACTTGAGCAATCTTACCCCGGAATTTTCCTCTCCGGTCGTAACATGAGACCCTTCAGACCATCTGCCACCAGGCTTTTCGGAAAAACGCCCTACCTGATCCACAAATTTAAGCGGCTTGCCACTATACTCTTCTGAACCATTAATCATCCTGGTGCTGTCGTAGCCATAACCTCTCAGGGCATCATAGCGATACAATTGGCCAATGATGAAAAAGCCTTCATAGTCACCCGAGGCAGACGTGGTACGGAAACTTTGCTTTCTTTTGTCGGTAGCGGCATACTTCTCATAGGGCTTACCCAGTTTAAAGTCATACAAATTACCATCCAGATCTCTGGAAGGTGTCATATGGATGCCGTTCCAGGAACCCCAATCGTTATCCAATGCATCTCTCATGGCATAATGCTGATGCGCATTGTACATCCATCCGAAATTATACAGATCTAATTTGTGAGGAAATTCAAAAATGTTTTCAGGAGAACGATAGCCTGCCACACCCGAACGGAAAGGGCCGCGATAATCGGGATCGATCGAGTAGTTTCCATATTTACCGTCGATGATGTCCTGCGCCCAAGTGGCGCATTCGGTATATTTGGGAGTGCCAATCCATTTTTCAGCATTGAGATACAGCCTTACCAGCAGCGCAGCAGCGCCCGCCTGATCCCACCGGCCTACCGATGCATTTTTTGGCAGGTTCGGAATGGCTTCTGTTAATTCCTTCTCGATATAAGCGAATACTTCCTGGGGTTCTGACTGTGGCTTTGATTCGCCGGGATTTTCGATAATTGGTACTTTGCGGAAGAAATCCAATAAGAAAAGATAAAACCATGCTCTTAACACACGAGTTTCGGAAAGGAAACGTGTTTTATCCGCCTCTGTTAAGCCAATGCTCGCAAAATCCACATTCTGTATATCATTTCCGATCACGAGCGTTTGCATAATCCCCTGATAAGGGCCCACCCATGAACCATTTATTTGCCCTTGTCTCACTTCCCAGTTGTGGCCGTGTAAGCGCACCCACTGCCCGTCATCATAGCCGTGCCTTCCTTTTTGGGTCCATACAAACTGATCGGCAGTAAGCTCCTGTAGCAGCCAGCGATCGCCGTCCCACCCGCACCAGTGGCCATGTTCATAAATGCGGACCAACGCACGTGTGATGGCATTTTCATCCGTGTAATACCCTTCGGCCGGAAGCTGGCTGAAAAGCTCTTCATCGAGTTTTGTACAGGAAGCCATGCCAAGACATGCTACTACTAAACTCAGTAAAAATATTTTAGACTTTTTCATCTGTTTGTTTTTTATTTTTTGCAACATGAATTTGTTTATATCACCTTGCCTAATCGATTCTTTTGATAACTATCTACTTTGATTAGTTAGAAATTTAACTGAAGGCCCAACGTGAAGGAACGGGTAATGGGGTAAAGATCTAACGAACCGATACCAGGCTCAAGCCCCGTTACATTAGTAGCTGCCGGGTCAAGTCCGCTGTATTTGGTAATAGTAAACACATTTCTAACGGTGCCATAAACCCTAAGGCTGCTGATTCTGTATTTCTCCCTGTTCATACTGGCGGTCCAACCCAAAGTGATATTATCCATTCTTAAATAATTACCGTTTTCGAGGAAGTAATCGGTGATTACTTTTGGCGAAGTGATATGACCGTTCCTGTCAAAGGCATCCTTAAGAAGGTTGATATCGCTTTGTGCCTGTAAGCCATAATACATCTGGTAGAGATTCAGTATCTGATATTTGAATTTACCGCGTAAAAACAACGACAGGTCGATATTTTTATACGCGATATTATGTCCCCAAGCTGCTTCATATTTTGGCATACCGTTGCCGATGATAGTTTTGTCGCTTTCACCGCCCTGGTCTGACCGGATTTTTTCTCCGTTCACCTGCGCGTCTTTCCAGATCAACATCTTTCCTTCCTCATCTACACCGGCATATTTAAAGCCCCAGAAGTTTCCGATTTCAAAACCTTCACGCAACATAAATGCGGGCCCGGGATTACCAGGAGAAGGCAGGTTATACAGGGTTCGCTGATCAGCCTGAAACTTATCGTTAGAAAATTGATCCATTCTCGATTTATTATAAGAACCGGTAAGGTTGGTGCTGTAAGTGAAGTCTTCGGTTTGTACTGCATTCCAGTTCAGTGCAAGTTCTACACCCCGGTTACTTTGTGTACCCACGTTCACCCACATCCGTTCGTGTAAATAGGGAGGAACAGGCACCTGGTAATCGTTGATCAGATCGCTACCTTTTCTATAATAAAAATCAATGCTACCGCTCAGCTTGTTTTTCAAAATGGCGAAATCCAATCCCAGATCGTAGGCAATTTGTCTTTCCCATCTGAGGTCGGGATTATAGTTGTTGCCCGGGCCAAATACGCGCACCCATTGACCAGCGCTGTTCAGATACATCCCATAGGGACTGTAAACAGACAGGGCAGTGTAACGCGCAAAACCCGAACGGCCGGTAACACCGTAAGAGAATCTCAACTTCAGATCATCAAAAACGTCACTTCCGTCCATAAATTGTTCTTTGGTAATTCTCCAGGCGACGGAAGCTGCAGGAAAGAAACCCCATTTATTGGTAGGACCGAATTTGGTATTGCCTTCATATCTGCCCGAAAGGGTTAGATAATAACGCTGATCATAATTGTACATCGCCCTGGCTAAAAATGCAATATTTTTTTCCTTGCTTCTGCCGGAGCCCATGATATCATTGAAATTCACAGGCTGCCCGTTGTTCCAGTCTCCCTGACCTATATTATTATATTGGAAATAATCGCTGGGAAACCGCCTGTTGGTAATAAATGAGTTGTTATTATTAAACTCCTGATAGTTATAACCGGCAACCGCTTGTATGTCATGGTTATCAAAACGCTTTGCGTAGTTTCCTAACCACTCCAAATTATAGTCGCTCCATTTTTCATTTTCGATGCGCGCCCTTCCAATATAATTTCCTTGTACAGATTCTACTGATTTAGCATTCCAATATCCCTCATATAAGCGCGTATGCCCCTGCCGGGTAAAATTCAAAACCGTGTTCAGGTCTTTGGTCAAATGGAGCTTAATGTTCAGATCGATAATATTATATTCGTGCTCGGCGCCGGAAATGCGTGTGAGCAGGTCTTGCACCGGATTGTATGTATCATAACCTTCCAAAGTATTATACATCATTGGGTCATCGGGATCCATCACGGGGATGGTGGGGTTAAGATTAACCGCCTGCTTGAATGCACCGTAATTCGTGTAATCTTCCTGCGCATTACGATAGGAGAAATTACCACCGATTTCCAGCATACCGTCCAACGCCTTTTGCAGGAAGTTGGCTCTCAATCCGTACTCCTTTCTATCCGTTGCAATGTCGATCCCCTGTTTGGTTCGATAGTTTCCGGATATCCTGAAATTTGAGTTTTCGCTACCGCCGCTGGCAGACAGGTAGTGATTTTGACCAACATTGTTTTTCCTGATCAATTCGTCATACCAATCAGTAACGGCGCCAAAATCCGTCCCTCTGTCTCTTTCCAGGAACTCCTGTGCAGAAAGCACATCCGGCTTTTTAGCTACTACGTCATGATCCACAAATCCATCATAATTAAGAATCACTCTTCCTGCCTTTCCTTTTTTTGTCTGAACAAGGATGACACCACCAGCACCGCGGCTACCATAAATGGCTGCCGAACCGGCGTCCTTCAAAACGGTAATTGATTCAATATCCTGTTGGGAAAGATTGCGTAAATCTCCACCCGGCATTCCATCAATCACCACCAGCGGGCCGTTTCCTGCTGCGAAAGAACCAGCGCCCCTTACCTGCAGACTCACACCCGCATTGGGGTCGCCCACGGCTGTTTGAGAAACAGTTACACCGGCTACCTTACCGTCAACCAGCTGCATCGGGTTGTTGACCGCACCCTGCAAAAAGTCTTTGCTGCTTACACTCACGGCCGCCGTGGTTAAATCCTGCTTTCGGGCGGTACCATAACCAATTACAACGATCTCATCGAGATTGGTCTGCGCCGCCGAAACAGTTAGTTTGATAGTATCTAACGCCGTTCGGCCATTCAAAGGCTCTTCGCGGCTGGTAAATCCTACCGAGCTAAATACTAAGGTGGCGTTTGTGTTCGAAACACCGATCAGGAATTTACCCTGAGCGTCAGAAACAACTGCGGTGGTTGTTCCTTTTTCAATAATGGTAGCGCCGGGAATAGGGTCGCCCGCCATTGATGCCACAATACCCGACACCTGGACCGGCCCACCCTGCTGCGCGCGGGTCACACCAAAACAAAAAAGAACAAGCGCAGAAAAAACGATTTTTCGCAACGCATTGCGAAACGAGCCCGAAGGCCGTTGAGCTTTTCTCATCATACGACTTAAATTATAAGTGGGTTAAAAAAGTTCTCATGTATACAATCTTCCTGCTCCTTTTAGTAAGCAGTGGCAAATCTGTATTTAATCCAACTAAAAAATAATGCTGACTTTTTATACAGCAAGCGATTCTATAAACAACGTTTTAATTTAATAATTGCAGAGCAGCAAATAAGCAATGCTTTCTCGATTAGCTTTCGTACAAATAATGTACCGATTTTACAATGCGTTAGCTACAATAGCGTCTTCTAAAGTGAAAGTACAGATTAGGCTGGAAAGTGCAAAAATATTTTTGATTTATTTTATGGCGGGAATATTTTGTGGTTGATTGGTGCTCAATGGTTTGCCAAACTGAGGCATGCCATCTTTGGTCCAGGTAAACTTTTGCGCACGGGGTGTGCGATGTCCGCCACAACCCTGATGTGGCGCGGAGTTGGCGTGATAAAGAATCCAGTCTTCTTTTCCATCGGGCGACTTAAAAAACGAATTATGGCCCGCAGCATACACCCCGTTTTCCGGGGCTGCTTCGAACACCGGCTCCGGGCTTTTTTTCCAGTTGGCCGCTTTTAAAAGATCTTGATTCGCATCAATGGTCAACATTCCTAAAGTATAAAAATCTGTCCAACATCCGCTTGCAGAATAGACAATAAAAATTTTGTTTTTATGTTTTAAAAATTGAGGGCCTTCGTTTACGTTTACCTGCGTGGGTGTTTCGTGTGGCAGGTGCCCGTGCGTTTCCCATTTAAATTCAGGACTGGAAATTTTTACGCGCGGGCTTTCTATCGTCCAGGGATTTGACATGCTCGCGATGTAAATATTTTGCTGGCCATTAAAATCGCCTTCCCAACCCGACCAGGACATGTATAATTTTCCTTTATGCTCAAACACATCGCCGTCAATCGCCCATTTATCGGTAGCGTCCGCAACTTTTCCTTTAAACACCCACTCGCCCTCCATGGGATCGGCAGCGGCATTTTCTATGACATACATTCTGTGGTTTCGGTTATTCCCATCATCTGCGGCGAAATACATATACCATTTCCCTCTTAAAAATAAAATTTCCGGGGCCCACAGTTCTTTGGAATAAGCCGTGTTGGGCGGCGGCGTCCAAATGGTTTTCCGTTGTGCCGTTTTTAGGTCAGCCAGGTTTTTGGTTTTCCATAAAACAAGGCGATTGCCAGTGGTATGCGTATAATAATAATATCCATCCTTATAAAAACTGAAAGGATCGGCGCCCGAGGGCAATAAGGGATTGGTAAAAGTTATGTCCGGCTGATTTATCTTAGCAGAAGGATTACAAGCTGTCAAAAAAAGCGTTGCTGCAAAAAACAAAAAGTACGTTGATCTCATGAATGCTATTTGAGAAAATTGTTTAGTGGACATATTAGTTGGCTTTCTCTAAAAACTTAAAAGTATCTGGTAATATAATGAGCCGATCCGGCTGTTTGCCTCCCTGCTTTTCAAAAGCAACCTGAACCATCGCTGTTTTGCGAGGCGCTACCGATTGCTCGCTTTGATGCGTATGAAACACATACCACATCGTTCCCGTACTATCTTTTAAAATATCGCCGTGGCCAGTTCCTGAATATTTCAAATTTTTGCGGGAAATGATCGGATTGGAATTCGATTTCTTCCAGGGGCCCAAAAGCGACGAAGCGGTAGCATAGCCTACGGCATAGTCTGGATTTCGAAAATCGTTGGCTGAATAAATCAAATAATAAAATCCGCCATGCTTTAATAAAGTAGGCCCTTCAGCCACTTTCCAGTTTGCGTTTTGGGTATCCTCCCATCCTGCTTCCGCATCGATACAGGCTTTTAACGATGCTGGTTTTATAGAAGAAAAATCCTCGCTCATTTCGGCAACAAAAATGCGATTGCCTTTTTGCAGCCTGACATGATAAAGATAAATAACACCCGAGGGATCGATCCAGACAAAAGGGTCGATCATCCTTATATTGCTGTCGATCGGAACTTTAGCTTTTTGTTTAAAAGGGCCTAAGGGCGTATCTGCTTGCGAAATGGCTATATGTTCACTCGCCGTGTAGGCCATATAATATTTACCCTGATGCTTAAAAACCTGCGGCGCCCAAAAACCTCTTGTCCCGTAATTATCATTCTTTGTCAACGCAAAGCCTTTGTCCGTCCAGACCTTCTTATCGGTCGATGTAAACACTTTAAAGCCCTGATCTTTAGCGCCGCCGCCAGTTCCATATAAATAGTAAATACCATTGTCGACAAAAATGGTAGGATCGGCAACAAGCGGATTTTTCTTACCACCGCCCTGCGCAAAAACATTTGAAATCATTGGCAAACAAAGCCATACTACTATGCCTATAAGCACCGGCCACCTTCGTTGAAAATACATTCTTTATAAAAGTTTAAAGGGCTTCAAATACTTTACAGCTTTCCGGTCATCTTTTTGATAAAATCAACTTCCTCTTGTTTGTAAGGCGTTCCATCATTTCTGAAAATATCATGAAACCAAAGCGGCGGTTCGGCTGTGTACTTTTTTGTCCAGCTATCCCAGGGATAAATAGTTTGCGACTTTCCGTCAACAAAACCCCAATTAATCATAGCAACTTTATTTGCTTTGGCAACCGGCAGTGAACTTTGAAACGTGCTTCCATTGGGCCTTGCCATATATTCGGTACAAAACAAGGGTTTATGATACCGCTGCAATTGATTTATCTTTTTAGACAAAGTGGCTGAATCGTCGTAACAATGAAAGGAAATCACATCAGACTCTTCAAGCTGTAATTTTTCTAATGGTTTTAGAGTGCTATCACTTTCCCAGTTTCCGGCCCAAACCCCTGAAGTGAGCGGCTGGCTTGGATTTGCAGCTCTCGCCCATTCAAAAGTTTTTTTGAGCAGCGGCAACACCAATGCGACCTTATCGGGCGTTTCTACTTTTTCGTAAGAAGGACCGGTCATATTATCAGGTTCGTTCCATACGTCCCACATGATGATGCGATCGTCTTTGGCGAACCTACCCACGAAAGCTTTCACGTAGGACTCCATCATACCATACTGCGTTGAATCTTTCAAAATTTCCTGCCCCGGACTTTGCACCCACCCAGAATTGTGCACATAAGGCTGCGGTGCGCGCTGCTTACCGGCTTTAGGAAACGGATCCCAGCAGGAATCAAAAATGGTAAACAATATTTTAATGCCATGCTTTTCGGCAATTTGTAAAAATTGATCAACACGGCTGTAAAATCCTTCTTCATCGTGCTGCCAAACCAGGTTGTGTAGATAAACCCGCATCACGTTCATACCGATTGATTCCGCTAAGGCCAGTTCTCTATCAATAGTGGCTGTGTCGAAGGTTGCGGCCTGCCACATCTCCAACTGGTTGATCGCCGAGCTCGGCAGAAAATTAGCCCCTACATACCAGGGCTGGGCGCGATACCAGTCATTTGCTTTTTCTGAAGACCAGATGGTGCGCGTCGCCGCGTCTTCCGTCGCTGCTGCATCACTGGTGTTTGAAGTGGAGTTGTTACAAGCCCACCCAAGAGCCGCCATAAACAATACTATGATTATATTTTTTTTCATCCGTAAATTTTTATGTTTTATGAGTCGAATGCCCGCCTGTACTTTCGGGCAGGGAACTTATCAGGTACAAAATTTTCATTCCCCTGTGCGATAAAGAAATTTTATAATGAACGTTTCATCGATTTAGGTTTTATTGCAGCTGCGCTGCGATTTAGTGAGGACTTTGAACGATTTGCGATTAGTTTGCTTTTTGCCATCTCATGTTTTTATTTTTTCCACCGCTATCTGACTACGGGGAAAGCGCTGATCCGCAAGCGCGCCGCGCCCATGGGAATCAGCTCAATCGTTTCTGTTTTACTATCTACCTTCACGGGACTTTGCGGCAAGGTGTCCGTCAATCCATATTGATCGACCTTCCATGATGGAATTTTCTTTCCCGTCGCCAGAAGCCTGATCGGCACGCCATCCTGTGTGAACGGAAAATCATTCGCCGGCCATGCACCTTTCACAATTTTAAAAAAAGTACTCGGATCTTCTTCATGATAATTCAATCCGTAGTTCCACGATGAAGCCGGCAATATTTCGTAAGAGGGCCATTTTTCAGCATCTGCATTGTCCTGCCATTTCGAATCGCCGATTGCCGATGCCTTGCTATCGGCCTTTTTGTACTGTTCTTTAATTTTCAATGAGTATGTTAAGGGCCCGCGGTTGACGCTGATACTGTTTTTATTTGCTGTCCAATATTGAACCTTCAATTCCATCGGCAATTCCAACTCTACGCGGTCGCCATTCTTCCATAACCGGTTTATTTTGATGTAAGACGATGGTTGCACCTCAAGGTTTATCGGCGTTCCATTTATTTTTATTTTCGCATCGCTACACCAGGCGGGAACGCGCAGGTAGAAAGGAAAGGTTACACTGTTGCTCATTGAAAATTCAAAAACGGTGTGTTCATCAAAAGGATAATGACCGCTTGATTCGACTGTCACTTCCCTACCGTTTCCTACGCGGGCTTTAACCTTCGCCTCGCCGTAGAGCACTGCGGCCAGTCCATTGTCTGGCGTAGCCATATAAACATGTTCCGCATAATAAGGCCAACCTTGCGCATGATTGTGCTGGCAACAGCGTGAACTAAAAGGGTTCATCATCAGAAACGGCCCGCGGTTGTCGATGCCGGGGTGATGGTTCTTGCTGTCGCTAATCGCCATGTTGGGACTGGTGATATAGCGCAGCGCTTTAAAGTCTGGCATCACCGCAGCCGGATAGGTGTTAAAAGCTACTTCTTCCGTATGGTCGGCCCAGAAAGGATCTCCTGTGATGCCTGCCAGTATTTCGTTGGAGGCCATTTGTTCCACTATGCCGCAGGTTTCCACGCCCTGCCGTGGATCAGTATAACCTTTGCGGGCGTTTTCGTCGGCTCCAAACATACCGCCAGGCACATGGCCAAAACGGTCGCGTATCAACCGGAATACATTGTAAGTTGCGGTAAGATCGGCTTCATTTCCTGATTGCAGGTAATAAGTCGCCGGCTCTCTGAAACACTGCGCGATATTGACATTATGCCAATTGGGAAGGCTTGTAGGCCGGCGCCAGTTGGCTGTGTTCCGATGCAGCTTTTCCGCCAGGTCTAACAACCAATCATTTCCTTTTGTACGGTTGTAAAGCCAGTAAACACTTAGTATATTATCGCCGCCCCTGCTATGCTCCCAATAGTCCTCCAGCAACATGCTATCGGGCAGCTTGTATTGCCAGCGAAAATATTTTTCCATGAAAGGCAGTACGCGCGGGTCTTCACTAAATTCATAATAAGACTGAAGGCACCACAGCATGATCATATTTCCCCACAAATCGGGCTTTCCACGTTTCAGAATCATCGGGCCGAAATAGCCATCTTCACGCTGGCTATTTAGCGCTGCGTTTAGCCAGATCTTTGATTCGTTAATTATTTTCGGATCCTTTAAAATATAACCCAGGTTGGCATACCCTTTTAGCCAGTAAGGTACTTCCTCCCAACCATGATCACCACTACCATCGGTGCTTAGCCAGGCGTTATCTTTTTTGGCCAGCCAGGCACTTATTTCCCCCAAATGCCCGGTAAGTCCATCCCGCTGTAGTTCGAGATACTTGTGCAGCCAGCCTTTAGGCTCGATAGAACCTACCGGCAGCTTCAACAAATACAAAGGTTGCAATGGTTTTCTACCCGATACATAGAATTGATTTTGCACAGTGCGATCGGGCCGCGCCACGTTGGTTACTTCCTGGATAGCCGGCTGCGCGGCACTATATGCTGAAAAAACAAATGCGCCCAGCAAACCACAAAACCATCCGACTTTTTTTATAGCATTCATCTGCGTATTGTTGTGCCTTCAGGCAGTGTTCTAATTAATCTTAACATCGTATAGCGCCTGGTGCAGGCTTTTCAATTCGCTCTCCGGCATTTTGACTATTTTCCTGTCGTAAGTTAAAATACCGTTGGTTTCCACTTCAACATCGGTTGTCTGCGTGTACACTGCCGCCGAAAGGCCTAACGGGATCAGCCTTTTCAAGTCGCCCATCATCCTGGTGTAGCGCTGCATCAGTTCCGTTTTATTTTTAAAGCTTTGATAGCCCCAGTTGTTTTTCTCCTGCCAGGTGTGGCCTTCAAGTGGCAGCCCCAAGCCACCGAATTCGCCCAAAACCAGCGCCTGATCGCTCTTACCAAAAATGGCAGGATCGGGCATGTTGGGATCTGGGTAGTTGTGAATATCAAGTATGTGGCCGGTATGAAAGAAGTTCCCGCCGCTCGCGCTATTGATCAAACGTGATGGATCATACTTCATGGTCCACTCGGTGATTTCTTTTGTTTTAAATTGGCCCCAAGCCTCGTTGAAGGGCACCCAAACCACGATGGAAGGGAAATTATGAGCCGCGTCCATAATCGCTTGCCATTCTTTGCGATAATAGCCTTCCGACGTTGCGCTTCTTTCTTTATCGCGGTTGTGGCCTGAGATCTGACCCGGGCGCATATCCCATCTGTTGCCACCCATGTCGCCACTTGGCATATCCTGCCACACCATGATCCCAACACTGTCGCAATAGTAATACCACCTGGCTGGCTCCAGCTTGATATGTTTGCGGATCATATTAAAACCCATTTCTTTTGTTTTCACAATATCAAACAAGAGAGCTTCATCTGTAGGTGCGGTAAATAATCCGTCCGGCCACCAGCCCTGATCCAGCGGGCCATATTGAAAAGTCATTTCATCGTTGAGCGCCAACCGATTGATTCCGGCCGCATCTTTCTTAAGGGAAGATTTTCTCATGGCAAAATAGCTTTCAGCATAGTCGATCTGCTTGGCGCCACGATATAAATACAACTTTAACTGATAAAGATGAGGATGCTCAGGAGACCATAATTTGGGGCTGGCAATAGAAATATCGCCCTCTACTCCACCGGACAAAGTTGCTTCCCCTATTTGTTTACCGCCATCAAAAGCCACAAATTTTACAACATCGCCGGCCTGCGCGCCCTGCAGTGTTGCTTGCAATTTCACGCGGCCGCCATCGACGTCAGGCGTATGTTTAGTTTGCACGATATATGTTGATGGCACAACCTCGGTCCAAACGGTCTGCCAGATCCCGGTAACCGGGGTGTACCAAATGCCTTCAGGGTTTTTCACCTGCTTGCCGCGCGGCTGAGGGCCGTCATCGGTGGGGTCCCAAACACGCAGTGCAATTTCCTGTTTCTTTCCTTTCTTTAATAACGAAGTAATATCAAAAGAAAACGGATCAAAGCCACCTTCGTGCCGGCCGGCTTTCTGACCGTTTACAAAAACATCGCATTGCCAATCCACCGCGCCGAAATGCAATAATACCCGGTCACTTTTGGGACGCGCGATTGAGGCAGTGGTTTTGTACCACAACAATTGATCTTTGCCCACGCGCTTGCCCACTCCCGACAATGCGGATTCTATCGCATAGGGTACCAGAATTTTTCCATCAAAATTTGTGGGCAGCTGTTGCTGAGACGAAGGCGTAATGGCGTACTCCCACAAACCATTGAGATTTTGCCAGGCCGCCCTTTTTAGCTGAGGACGCGGATATTCTGGCAAAGGCCTTGCCGGATCAATGTTTGCTGCCCATGGGGTCATAATTTTTCCTTCTACAGGTGTCCAGGATTGGGCAGTGGCCGTACTCAATGCACAAACAGCCGCCATCCCGATCATTACAATTTTCTTACGCATAATGATTTTTAATTATTATTTTAACTGCTACGATAATTTTTTTATTCATTCTTGTGATCCTAACTTTCCTTTAATCATCCAAACCTCCACCGAACCTTTACTGTAGGCATTGGTGCTGGTGAGCGCAACAATGGTATCATCTCCGAGGACAGCGATGCTATTCCATAGCCCGTTTTTATCCAAGGGTATTTGAAACGGCTCTGTAACACCTTCAAAATCCTGCGCCCTTTCGTTTCCCACGGCCACTTTCATTACGGCCTGCTGCAGAACATGCGCGGGGCGCCCTTCGGTGCCCTGATAGGACAAAATGGTTTCCCCTGTTGAAAGTTGCTTTATATAGGGCGCTCCTGCGTACACATTTTCGTTCAGGCTATCCTTTAGTGCATACTTCCGATCCTTGCTTGCCGCATCCACCGGCTCTTTCCAACCTTGCCGGAAGGTGTTGGAAATAGTATAGGGTTTAAAATTAGCAAAGCCGTTATCTTCAATGGCCACCACAATTCGCGGCTCATTTTTTAAAAGTAAAGGCACCGGCATACCGTCCCTTTTTCCCTTTCTGAAACTTATTATCTTCGGGTGCCGGCTCCATGAGCAGCCATTATCCTGAGACGATAACATCGATATATTTTGTTCATCAGAATGAAGATAAATGCCTTCATTAGCAAAAAACAGCTGGATGGTGCCGTCGGGCAGCTGGATAGCGCTGGGTTCCCAACAGCCGTTTTTAAATGCATGCCCGGCTTTATAAATTTCCCGGGCTTCACTCCAGGTGACGCCATCATCAAGGCTTGTCTTTACACGAATGGCAAAATGCCTTGACGGCGCTTCGATATAAGGCCGCGGATTGTACATTAATAACAGCGTCCCGTTCTTCAATGCGAGCAGATCAGGCACAGCCATGTTAATGCCTTCTTCCCGGGCCGCAACCTCTTTGGCTTTTTGCCAACTTGCGCCTTTATCTACACTTATTGTTTGCCAAATGGCGCCGCCCGATTCATAAACACACAAAAGGTTGCCGTTATCTAGTTCGATTAACCTCGCATAACCCGCGTAGTTGCTTCCTGCTACGGGAGCAGCCACTCTGTTCAATGTGTTTTTATCCCATTGGATCGTCTTACCGCCGGGGCGATCCACCTTTTGCACATGAGAAAATGACGATTGAGCAGCTAAGACAAAGCCACTCAATGCCAAAAGTAGTATACCCAATAAACGATTAGCGACGTTCCCCAATGATTTAATTGCTATTTACTTTTAAAACTCTAATTTTTGCAAGGGCGAAAAAATCATGTCTTCCACACCAGCAATTTTCAATCCTATGCGCGCAAAAACATAATTCTGTGTGGGAGCAATATCAGGAATCGTTGCCGATAAGCTAATATTATTCATGTTAGCGATGCTGCCGGCGGCAAGATCGGTTTTAGCGATATACTGCGTACCGTTACCTGAAACAAATTGTGTTTTATTGATGTATAAAGAAACACGCTCCACATTTTTTGCATTCGCATCGGTGATGACTTTCTCCAGGGAACAGGTAGCGGTAACAACCTTTGCTGCATTCGTAATTTGCGCATTACGGATCATATAATAAGGCGTGACCTCGATGTCCATGGTTTTGCTACCACTGATATTTACGGCGATAGTATCCACTGTTCCGCCGCTGTTTCTTCTCCAGTAAAACGGCCCCTGGTTGGGGGTGAACACCAGTTTATAATCGCCATTAAAGAGCAGGGAGGAAAAATCACCGTCTTGATCGATTGTTACATTGATAGAGCCATTTCTCCCAAAGCCGGGCTGCCAAAGTTCGAAGGTAACCTGGCCGTATTCCACATTGATGGGCTCTCCCTGATAAACGATTCTTCCTTTGAACTCTGAAGCGGGCGCATCATAATTGTCTTTTTCACAAGCATAAAAAGACGACATGATTCCTACTGCCAACAGTAGCTTCATAATATTTATCATTTTCATCTGCATTTTTTTTATTGTGTGAACAAACAGCAAAGGCGGCGCCTGCTGCATTCCTTTTTTTAAACCTATTGATTGGGTTGTCTGACAATTTTCGGATTGTTGGATCTGATGCCATCGTTAATTAAAGAATAATAATTGCCAAGGCGGAAACGATGGGCCTGGGAAACCCTGCTCGGCTTAACGACCCGGAAAACATATTTATTATGATTGGCATTGCCAGGGTTGTGATATTTATAGGCCCACAATCCGAATACCATGGTTTGTGGCTTAGTAGCGCTTCCTATATTCTGCGTTACTGTGGTTGTATTCATATTTTCACCATTCCAAACGAGATGGGCGATGCGCCATCTTTTTTTGTCCCATAGAATATGATCTTCAAAAGCCAGCTCAACTTTTCTTTCGTGAACGATGCGATCGAATGTAATTTGGCCAGCAGTTAAAGGTGTGGTCAAGCCTGCTCGCGCCCTTACCTGGTTCATATAGCCCGCGGCAACGCCTGGTTGATTCAGTTCGAAAGCCGCTTCGGCAGCATTCAATAAAACCTCGGCGTAGCGATAGCGAATCCACCAAACATCGCTCTGCGTTCCAATACGGCCGGAACCGATATTATTATCCATGTATTTCCTGATGAAAAAACCGGTTTGCGCGCCAAACTCGAGCGCATCAATGGGGCCGTCCTTACCAACTACCTGAACAGAGCCATTATTTCCCGGTAAAACATTCGACTTTATTTGTCCAAACTGATCGCCCGTCACAATGCTGTTGTTGGGAAGCAACCAGCCGGCCCAGATATCCGTAGTAACGCCTTTAAATTGTGTGCCCGGCAGCATGATGGTGCCTTCCAGCCGCGCATCCCTTCCGGCAAAAATATCTTTAATGTTCGTGTAATAAATATCGTTACCTGCTATATCAGTTGTAGCAAACGGCGCAAAAGTATTGTTGAGTAATTCAAACTCCTGAGCGAGATTGAGCGCGGGATTGGTTCTGCCTCCCTGCTGCTCCTCGGCGGAAGTGCGGGGTTGGTTTTGCAACGTAAACCCGTGAATACGATTTGTTTTCAACAAATAATCTTTTGCAAAAATCACTTCGGGGTTATTTGATTTATCGGTAAATAAGGAAGCAAAATTCTCCCATAGTACATCTTTCTTCTGATAGAGCGAATACCTTCCAGAAGTTATAATAGCTTGAGCGGCTGTCAGCGCTTTTTGATAATAATCATTCGCCATAGATGCCGGGATGCCCACTTCGCCGCCTGGCAAAGAAACCTGAGGCGTTGTTGCTCCGTATTTTGCAATAGAGCCTGCGTAGAGTGCAGCTCTGGCTTCTAACGCCAGCGCTGCGCCCCAGCTGGCGCGGGTTTGTGTTCCGGTAGTAGGTAATTTATCTTTGATCGCCTCCATCTCACTTATCACAAAATCGTAGATCTCATGTTCCTTTGCGCGGGCATGTTGCAGATAAGTAGGATCGCCGCTAAAATCGTAAGTCAGTTCTTCCAGAATCAGTGGTACGCCACCCATTTTCTTTACCAGGTCAAAATAAAGCGAAGCGCGCACAAACCGGGCCTCGGCTAAGAAACGCTCCCTGTCTGCTTCTTCAAGGGTGGTGGTTTCGGATCCTTTTGAAATAAACATATTGAGGTCTCTCACAAAACCATAATCCCATGACGACCACCAATCATAAGCCCAGTCGGTATTTTGAATGCGCCAATAGTCGCCAGCCGCCGACGGAAACGCTTCCTCAAAATTGGTGTATTCCCACCATCTGTCAATTCTTTGAAAATCGGGATAGCGGTCATAAAAGTCTGCCAGCACAGATAACACTAAATTATTATCTGTCCACACGTCGTCCGGATCGATCACGTCTGTCGGCTTCCTGTTTAGAAATTCCGAGTCCTTGGTGCATCCTATTTGAAAGGTTAGGATAAAAAAAGATAAGTATAATAAAAGCTTTTTCATTCGTAAATTTTTTATGTTTTTGGGCCCAGCCTGTCCCTGCTTCAAGACAGTGTTCCGTATCAGTTAAATTTTACAGCGAGAGGTTAAATCCGATGTTCACAAATTTATTTTGTGGATACTGCAGGCCGTTGTCATCTGCAATTTCAGGATCAATTTCATACTCTTTCAGGTTATCAATCGAGAACAAATTGTAGCCGTTGATATAAAACCTTGCACTCTGTACTTTTATTTTGGCTAATAGGTGTTTCGGAATATTATAACCCAATTCAATCGTCCTTGCACGCAAATATTTCACGTTGTGTAGCCAGAAAGTTGAGTTGCGGTTATAGTCGCTTCTCCAGCTTTCGTTAAAACTGATGGCAGGATATTTTCCCGGAATCCAGGCGCTATTCAAATCATAAAGGTCTGCCCGATGCCAGCGATCATCATAAATGGATTGACGTAGCGCACCGGTATTTTGATAAGGCCAGCGCATTTCCCAGTTTTGATTCCATGAGTATAAAGCGCCACCTGAAAAGTCCGCGTTCAAATCAAACCCTTTATAGCTGATGCCAATCTGAAAGCCATATTGAATGTTTGGCTGGCCCGTTGTGGTATAACCAATCGGACGCTCATCGTATCCGTTAATTACGCCGTCTCCATTCTGATCTTTGTAAATAAGCGATCCGGGCCGCAACGTCCTGTTGCCCTCATTATCAATATTAACCGGATGATTATTGATTTCATCGAAAGACTGGAACTGGCCTGTCACTTCATATCCCCAAAAAATGCTGGAATACCTGTTTTCAGCCGAGTTGCGGTATTGATCCCATGAATTAAAGAATAGCGGCTTGTAGGAACTCAAAAATTTGCTTCTTGAAATGGAAAGGTTACCTCCCACTTTATAATCTACCTGTCCAATTTTGTTGGTATACGTCAATGCCATTTCGCCACCGAAACGTGCATCGCTGTTCACGTTTTCCTGGGGCAATGCATAGCCGATCTCATTGGGTAATAAGATATCATATTTAGTTCCTAAGAGCCCGGTTCTTTTTCTGTAGAAGTAATCAAACACACCGGTCAGTTTATTATCAAACATGGCGAAATCAAGCCCCACGTCAGCGATCCGGCTTTCAAACCAGGACACATTGTCGATAATAATACCTGCGTTCCTAAGACGCGCAGAAGTAACCGCAACACCGTCGAGCACTGCAAGACCCACATTGTACTGATAGCCTCTTAGGTAGTCGAAAGGCCCGATACCAATATCATCATCACCCAAAATACCATAAGAACCTCTTAATTTCAAATCTGTTAAAACACGACTGTCGCCCATCATATTTTGGAAAAACCCTTCTCTTGAAATACGCCAGCCCGCAGAAACGGAAGGGAAATAACCAACACGTCTTGAAGGCGCAAACTTCCAGGAAGCATCTCTCCTTCCAGCAAAATCAACAAAATATTTTGAAGCGTAATTATATCCCAACTTCAATACATATCCTACGCGCGCCTGCTCTTCTTCGATATCCGCAAAATTCTGCCCATCCATGTCGAGCCATTGCAGCACGGGCAGATAGTTAATCTTCGGCACGGCATGCTGGAAAGTATAAGTGCGCTTTCTTTCGATACGTTCATTTACAAAAGTTCCTGAAACCGTGTGATCGCCGAAACTTCTGTTATAATCTAACTGAATCTGAGAAACGTTGTTAAAAATTTTCTCCAGCCTTCTTTCCCTGTAAGGATTGGAGCTGCCCACTTTCTTTTCGTAGATATCTGTATCTGGATGATAGGTATACACATCGTAAGTGTACTCGTGGCCGTTGATCACGTTGTCGGCCAGGTAGTAAGAATATTTTCCTTTTAAAGTAAGGCCTTTTACGCCAGGAATTTGGTATTCTGCATTAAAGTTGGTTTGCAACACGCGCCAGTCAGATCTCCAATAACCCGTAAGCGCTTTGGATTGCACCGCCCAGTTTTCCGTATTGTGCCCGATGTCATTGGGATAGAGCGGGTTATTGTTTGCATAAGCCAGTTCCATCGGGCGGTTTCTAAACAGCGCAAAGCGGGCTGCCCAGTAATCATCGCCGCCGGGAACACCGGGCTGGTCGCGGGTTTCAATACGCCCGTTGATTTGCAAACCTACTTTCAGGCGCTGCGAAATACGCGCATCTATATTACTTTGAAGGTTGGTTCTTTTAAACAGAAACTCACGATCCTTACCATAGACGCCGCGTTGATCTAAATGCGTGGCAGAAACATAATAGTTCACTTTTTCCGATCCGCCCGTGACGTTGGCATTCACCGAATAGAGCGGCGCATTTTTTGCGATGATTAAATCGCGCCAATCCTGGTTCCAATAGCCGTATTCTGTTCCAGCTTTCCATTTTTCCAGCTCTTCGGGCGTAATATCTGTCTTTCCATAAAAAGTCATTTCCGCATCGGCTTTTCCGACCATCCACTCATATGCGTTGGTGGTATGAGGAAAGCGCGACCAGTTTTGCCAACCCGTGTAACCACCGAGGTTAATCGTGCTGCGCTGTCCGTTTCTCCCTTTTTTTGTGGTAACAATAACGACCCCATTGGCAGCCCGGCTACCGTAAATGGAAGCGGCCGCATCTTTCAACACGGTGATCGTTTCGATATCATCAGGAGAAAGATTGTTGAATTGTCCGGCATCCTGTTGGATATCATCGATAATAAATAAGGGATTACCCATACCGCGAATCTGGATATTGGCGCTCGCGCCCGGGCGCCCATCGGCCATCCGAAAAGATACGCCCGGCATTTTACCTGCAAGCAGTGTGCTTACGGTGGAGCCGCCGTGCACACGCGCAATATCCTCGGCAGATACCGAGGCTACAGCGCTGGTCACATCCCCTTTTTTTCTATTACCAAATCCTACCACAATCACTTCGTTCAGATCAGAGATAGATTGCAGCATTTGCACATTGATAACCGTTTGGTTATTAACCTGTATGTTTTGATCTCCATAACCTACCGAAGTAAACGACAGTGTGCCATTCGCCGGTGCATTAATCGAATAGGTTCCGTCATCGCCGGTTGAGACGGCCGTCGTGCTTCCGGCAACAGTCACGCTGACGCCCGACAAGGGCTCTCCCTTATCATTGGTAACTTTACCCGTAACATTACTCTGAGCCATCGCGCCCGAATAGCAACAGCATAGTGCTATTAACAGGAGTATATTTTTAAAAAGTACTTTGGGCTTTAGCTTTGGAGCAGCATCATGCAGCATACCATTCCATGGCAATTGATCCAATTCCATATGACAATCGTTTATTTAATGTAAAAAGAAGTACCCGGCTAAATTAGGATGCACCAACATTTTGTTAACAATATTTTGTCTCATTCTTTCTACAAATTGTCTCAATTTATATATTCGCAGTAGGGCGGCCCCCTTATAAACGGGCGATATTTTTTTGCAACGATTTATCATCTTCATATTACTGCTGGTTTCAGGTCTTCCATCAAAGGCGCAGCAATATCATTTCAGGCATTATCAGGTTGAGGATGGACTATCCAACAATACGTCAATCTGTACCTTGCAGGACAGCAAAGGGTTTCTTTGGTTTGGAACAAAGGATGGCCTGAACCGATTTGACGGATATACTTTTAAAGTGTTCAGGCATAATCCAGCAGACCCTTCGAGCATTGGCAATAATTCGATCTGGCGCTTGTACGAAGATGAAGAAGGAATGATTTGGGTGGGAACAGAAAGAGGATTGTATCAATACAATCCGTCGTCGGAGAAATTCACCCTGCTTGACCGAAATCTGCGCAATGAAATCAGCGGTATCACGACGGATAAGAACGGAAGGCTTTGGTTTCTCGCGGGATTTAAACTTTATAGCTATTCAAAGCAAGAAGCGAAACTGGTGAAATACGACCAGCTCCCCCTTCTTCATTTTTGCACCGCCCTTAACCGCACTGAAAATGGAGAAATTTGGATCGGCACGATCGACGGCAACATCCTTCGTTACAATGAAACGTATAAAACCTTCTCCTCCTTCTCTGTCTTCATGCATTCCAGCCCTTCCTCATCGAGTTGGATTGAAAAGATATACGACTCTGGCCAGGGGTTTCTTTTTATCGGTACGTCTAACCAGGGCGTTAAAAAGTTCGATTTAAATACACACGCATACACCGACCTCTTGACTTATAACGAAGACAAAACAGATATTTATGCAAGAGACTTCATCCGGCGGAACCGGGATGAATATTGGATCGCCACAGAGAAAGGTATTTATATTTATGATTCAAAAAAGAACCAGTTCAACCACCTCGTTAAAAACCCTTTAAACCCTTATGCCCTTTCTGATAATGCGGTCTATGCGTTTGCAAAAGATAAAGAAGGCGGCATCTGGGCCTGTACCTATTTTGGGGGCATCAACTATTATCCCAAGCACAAAATTGAATTTGAAAAATTCTTCTATACTCCCGGCGAACATACTTTAAAAGGCAACGCAGTTAGAGAAATTACGCAAGACAAATATCACACGATCTGGATTGGAACAGAGGACGCCGGCCTTCATGCATTCGACACGAAAACCTTGCGGTTTGTAAATTATCATCCCAAAGACGGCCACAGCAAACTAGCGCACACTAATATACACGGCTTGATGGCAGACGACGACCAGCTTTGGATTGGCACCTTCGAACACGGCCTGGATATTATGGACATTAAAAAGCGCCAAGTGATCAAACATTACGCTTATGGCACGGGAGCCTTTGACCTGAAAAGCAATTTCATTCATTCCATCTACAAAACGAATGCCGGTAAAATATTTGTGGGCACCTCGAATGGGTTATATCTCTACAGCCGAAGCAACGATCATTTTATTCCGCTACAATTTCTCCCGCCCAACACCTTCTTTTCTGCACTAACCGAAGACCAGCGTGGAAATCTATGGATCGGGACTTTCAAAAACGGCGTCTATTTCTACAATCCCGATCGGGCTGTGTATGGACACCTGAAAATAAACCTCGCCGGCAGCGACCGGCTTAGTGAAAACCGGGTCACTAACTTGTATGTCGATAGCAAACAACAATTGCTTGTTTCAACTGAAGACGGATTATTTAAAATTAATCTTGCAAGCCTGTCTGCAAAAATATATACTACCGCCACTGGGTTGCCCGGAAATCATATTTACAGCGCCATCGAAGATCGGGAGCACTTTCTTTGGGTCACGACATCAAAAGGGCTCGTTCGACTGAATCCGACCAAACAAACACCCAATATTTATACCCAGTCGAGCGGCCTGCTGAGCGACCAATTCAATTATGCCTCAGGCTTTAGAGATGCAGACAATTTTCTATATTTCGGTAGTGCTAAGGGCTTAATTCGCTTTAATCCCATTGAACCAGCTAAGGCATCCAGCAAGGCGCCTCCGCTCTATATTACCAATTTTCAAATCAATAACAAGGATGTTGAAATTGATGAGGACGGGCCTTTAACATCCTCAATATTAAAGATGGAGCAGCTCATTCTAAAGTATACTCAATCTTCTATAAGCCTTGATTTTGCTGCCTTAAATTTCTCTTCGCCCCAAACAATTAAATATGCATACAAACTGGAAGGCCTGGATGAGGACTGGAATTATCTAAAATCAAACCGACGTATCTATTTCACCAATTTGTCGCCCGGAAACTATCAATTCGTTGTCAAATCCACCGATAATAATGGCAACTGGTCGCCCAATGAGAAAGCGCTTTCTATTAAAATATTGCCCCCGTGGTGGCTTTCGCGTTGGGCCTATCTTTCCTATGCTCTTTTAGCGATTTTGGTGATCTATATGGCGATCATATTCTATCACAATCGTCAGCTCGATAAGCAACAGCGACGGATGGAAGCTTTTGAACGATCGAAAGAAAAAGAAATGTACGAATCTAAAATTGACTTTTTCACCCATATTGCTCACGAAATAAAAACGCCGTTGACGCTGATTAAAGCTCCGATGGAAAAATTGATCAAACAGCTGGTTTTATCTAAACAACATGAAAAATATCTGTTGGTCATGAATAAAAATACAGACCGCCTTATTGATCTTACCCATCAGCTACTCGATTTCAGGCGCGTAGAAGCGGGTGCGTTTACTATCAATCTTGAAAAGAAAGATGTCAACGCCTTAGTGAAAGCGATTTGGGCCAATTTTCAGCCTTTGGCCGAAAGCAAAAACGTCAGGCTTATTTTAAAAGAAGCGCAGGTGTTTTTTTGCAGAATCGATGAGGAAGCGACCATTAAAATTATTAATAACCTATTAGATAACGCTATCAAATACGGCCAAAGCCTGATCATCACAAGCCTGACTCATGATGAAGATGGATTTGTGAAAATTACCATTAGCAGCAACGGACCTCTAATCGCCGACGAAATGAAAGAAAAAATCTTCCAGCCGTTTTTCCGGTCGAGGCAAACTAATAAAATCACGGGGACGGGAATAGGCCTGCCTCTCGCCCGATCCCTGGCGGAATTGCAGGGAGGATCGCTGTATGTGGCAGTTGACGATAACTTAAATAACTTTATACTAAAACTACCGATCGATACAAAATATGATGGATAACCATAACGAAAAACCGGCCCTATTGCTCGTTGACGACAACGAAGACATATTAGAGTTCCTGACGGATGACCTGGGAGAAAAATATGACACCTTCACCGCCAAGAACGGCACGGAAGCGCTGACTATGCTCGCCAACGAAGTCGTGCATCTAATTATTAGCGACGTCATGATGCCGGAAATAGATGGATTTGAGCTTTGCGAAAAAATAAAGTCTGACTTTGAGCTGAGTCATATTCCGATTATATTGTTGACAGCGAAAAACACATTGCAATCTAAAATACAAGGACTGCATCACGGGGCTGACGCGTATATCGAAAAGCCTTTCTCCCCTGAACACCTGGCCGCGCAGGTAGCCAGTCTTTTAAGCAACAGAAATAAACTGAAAGAGTATTTCGCCAACTCACCACTGGCGCATATCAAAACAATGGCCCATACGAAAACGGATGAAGAGTTTCTTGAAAAATTAAATCATTGCATTATTGAAAATATTGCTAACGACCAATTAGACGTTGAGCATTTGGCGCAGGCGATGAACATGAGCCGGCCCACCCTTTACCGTAAAGTGAAATCCATATCAGACCTTTCTCCTAACGAGATGATCAATATTTCACGTTTAAAAAAAGCAGTAGAATTAATGAACACAAACGTCATCCCATTGGGAGAAATTGCCGAAAAGGTGGGATATCACTCGCTGACCCAGTTTGGCCGAAATTTCCAGAAACAATTCAAAATAACGCCTTCTGAATATCAGCAGCAACTTAAATGATATTGGAAAGGTTTTATGGGTTGGATGCCAGCGTACTCGATGGCGCAAAAGTCACCATAAACGTCGATCCTTCATTCAGTTTACTCTCCACATTAATCTTTCCATTTAAAGACTCTATCTGTGTTTTTGTAAGGTAAAGTCCAACGCCTTTGCTGTCTGTGTTTTTGTGAAAAACCTGGCTCAACTTAAATATTTTCTTGCCAAACTTGTCCATATCGATTCCGAAGCCATTATCCTTTACTGATAATGTAACCTCCCCGTTGGCCTGCGTTCCGGTCTGGATCCAAATTTTCGAATCCGTGAAAGGGCTGCTATATTTAATGGCATTGCTAATCAGGTTATACAGAATACTTTCCAAATAAGGCTTAGGATATAAAATACGTTCTACCTCCAACGCTTTGTTTACCTGAATTCTCTTTTTATGAATATCGCCGGCGAGCATGCTAAGTACTGAGTCTATTGCTTCCTCAAACCCACAATCATCAAACGGCAGTTCTTTATTCAATCTGATTTCAGCAATGTTCAATAAAGTTTCGAGACTATTCGTCATCGCAATGCCGACCGTGTCGATCATGGAAACGAGCTCATCCAGCGTGAACGACTCGGCGAGTGTATAGGCTTCCTCAGGCTCTGTGGTTTTACCTACTTTCACATTCAACACTTTGGTCAGCAAGTTGATATTCTTCGCCGGACCGCGCAGATTGTGCCCGATCGCATGGCTGATTTCCTCAAGCTCCTTCACTTTCCCCAAGAGTTCCTCTTTAGCCTGATTTAACTCATTATTTTTGGTATGCAGTTGGTTGGTGAGATTTTTTCGGGCCGTGATATCGACAAATTGGGCTATGAAAAATTTGGGGTGGCCGGCAGCACTTCTTACTAAGGCTGTCGTCAGCGACACCCAAATCACCCGCCCATCTTTCGTGATGTATCGCTTTTCGACTTCATAGGATTCGATTTCGCGGCGTAGCATCCGCTCTTTTGCCTCTACATCGCGATCACGGTCTTCCGGATGGGTGATATCGGCAAAGTGCATATCCGCAAGTTCAGCCGGGCTATAACCCGTTATTCTGCATAAAGCGTCGTTTACTTTCTCCCATTTACCTGCGGGGCTAACGATTGCCATGCCGATGCCGGAAAGATTGAAATAAGTAGAAAAAATCTTTTCGCTAGTACGCAGGCCGCTTTCCGCTCTCAAGCGCTCGGTAATATCGTGGGCGAAGGCTATCACATATTTTTCGCCATCGGCATTGCTGAACAAATAATTTTTATACAAAAGATGTTTAATGCTTCCTTCCTTTGACAACATACGCAAAACACCTTCTGCGGTAGCGCTGTTGACGATAGCCGACAGGTATTCGAGCTGCACATCCTTCCGATATTTTTCAGGCACCAGATCCGCAATATTTCTGCCGATTAGCTCTTCCCTGCCGTACTGAAGCAATTCGCTTGCATAGGGGTTTACATTTAATATTTTTCCATTCAGATCGTGGGTGCAAATAAGCGCCACACTATGATCAAATAACACTTTATAGCGCTGCTTATCCTCCAGGTTAGCAATATCCTTCAATTTTCTTTCATGTATATCATTGTGGGTTCCGATAAACCGAAGCGGCTTTCCGTCTTCGGTGTAACTCGTCACCAGGCCACGGCTCAGTATCCAACGATAAGTACCATCTTTACATAAATATCTGATTTCAGAAATATAAGCAGGCGTATTACCCTTTATATGTTCCGCCATTAACCGGGTGGCGGCTTCCAAATCCTGCGGATGGATTTTAGCCCTCCATTCATCAGTAGTTCTGATTTCGTTTTCTGAATAACCGAATATTTCCTGCCATTTTGAAGAGAAAAAAATCTTGCCCGTTTGCAAGTTGGCATCCCAAATACCATCTCCTACTGCGTCGAGCGCGAGATGCCATTTATCTTCCACCACTTCATTGGTTTCAGTCCGTTCAATTAAGACCAAAACAAAATTGTCATCGTAAGGCGCCTTTAAAATTTTAATCGCAAATCGGAGTGTTGATTGCTCGAGAGGATGAATATAATCAACTGAATGCACTTCTGAAGAAGCAAATGCCTTTCTGATAGCAGCAACAGACTCGGCCGTAATGTTACCATTATTAATTTCAACGGACCTTTTCCCCAAATAAACTGCACGAGCTTCCTGTTCTTCAGCAGGATTTTTAGCCCATACATTCGTGATTACTTCTTCCCGAGAAACTTCAAAAATGAGATAGGCAAAACTCTTAAAGGCGTCGATTACTATTTCTTTTTTTGCACTGGTCAGGTCCGTAAGCATCGGTTATAATAAGGGCAACGTTTTTGATTTGAATTTAAAAATACGTCAAAAAATTAATTGAATCGTTCTTTTTAGCAAGAGCTGTTAAAACTTCAACACCTGCTCACCCAACTGAATCTCGAGCGACTGCTTTTCGGCCGCCTCTACCCTTCCTATCACCTGCGCATCGACGCCCATTTTTTTCGCGGCCTCAATAATGCTGGCAGCGTCGGCTTCTTCGGTATAAATCTCCAGCCGCGTACCCATGTTAAATACCTGGTACATTTCCCTATCATCGGCGCCGCTCGCTTCTTTAATAATGTCAAAAATCACGGGCGGTGCAAAAAGATTGTCTTTAATAATCTTTACATTTTGAGGCATATACTTCATGCATTTGGTTTGCCCACCGCCGCTGCAATGTATCAAACCTTTAATGGCGTCAAAATGGGCTTCCAGCAATACCTTCATCACGGGAGCAAAGGTTCTGGTTGGACTTAAGACCAATTTTCCCACCGTTTGCTCTTTGCCGTCGACGGTTATCTTGTCCGTAAGCCTGTGCTTACCAATATAAACCACGTCATCGCTCAACTTAGGCTCAAAGGTTTCCGGGAAGTTTTGAGCATAATATTTATGAAGCACATCATGGCGTGCGCTGGTGAGCCCATTGCTCGCCAAACCACTGTTGTAGTCGCTTTCGTAAGCCGCCTGTCCGAAGGACGCCAGCCCAACGATTACCTGGCCGGGCGCAATTTTTTCGTTTGTAATCAGTTTGTTTTTTGGCCACCTCGCCACCATCGTTCCGTTTACGGCAATGGTTCTAACCACATCCCCGACGTCGGCTGTTTCGCCACCCATAAAAGTGATGTTGACGCCAAGGGCTTTCATTTTATCAAAAAACTCCTGGCTGCCATTGATCACTTCGCTTAGCACTTCAGCGGGAATAAGGGTTTTATTCCGATCGATAGTTGAAGAAAACGCCAGCTGATCATAAATACCCACGCAAAGCAAATCGTCGAGGTTCATAACGATCGCATCCTGCGCGATGCCGCGCCACACGGTGGCGTCGCCGGTTTCTTTCCAGTATAAATACGCCAGAATACTTTTGGTGCCGGCGCCATCGGCATGCATAACATTCACCCAGTCAGCATCTCCCACTAAAACATCAGGATAAATCTTACAGAACGCATTTTCGAACAACCCCTTATCAAGTTGCTTTACCGCTTCATGCACTTCTTCTTTCTGGGCAGACACGCCTCTTTTCGAATATAAAGACATTTTATTTGTTTTTGGGCGGGCATTGCTGAACAATACCCTAAACGATTCATCCGGACCGGCCTCCTCCGGATCCATCTCAATCAATGAGTTTGAACCCGCGAAGATAAAAAATCAGTTTGATGTAAAGCCGCTTTATTATACATGGTGAATTGTTGGGTATATATGGACATTTCACCCTATCAACTTACTTTTGCGTTTTTATGCGAATTCATTATGATATCAATAAGCTGCCAGCATTTAAAAATGCTGTGATTACCATCGGCACCTTCGATGGCGTGCACGAGGGGCATAAGAAAATTATCAGCCAGCTTACACAAACCGCGACAGCAGCCGGCGGGGAATCGGTCATTATCACTTTTCATCCCCATCCAAGAAAGGTCGTTTCCTCTTCTATTCTTGGCATCCGGTTGATTAACACGCTTAGCGAAAAAACGGCCTTGCTGGAAGCACTCGGAGTGGATCATCTTGTCATCACGCCGTTTACCGAAGTTTTCGCGAATCAGGAGCCGGAAGCTTATCTTAAGGATTTTCTAATTAAAAAATTTCATCCCCATACGATCATTATTGGTTATGACCACCGGTTTGGCAAGAACCGCCGCGGCGATTATAAACTATTGGAAAACTTCCAGGGAACATACGGCTATCAGTTGAAGGAGATTCCCAAACATATCCTGGATCATATTGGTATCAGCTCAACTAAAGTTCGCGAAGCCATTTTAAGCGGCGACACTGCCACCGCAAGCCAATTGTTGGGTTACCATTTCTTTTTTGAAGGGGAAGTTGTGCACGGTGATAAATTGGGACGGGAATTAGGCTATCCAACCGCGAATCTTCAGGTGCAAAACGAAGAAAAAATCCTTCCGGGCGATGGCATTTATGCGGTTTACGCGTCCGTAAAACTGGAAAACGGTTCGTATGGGCCACTCCTGAAAGGTATGATGAGCGTGGGCTTCAGGCCCACCGTTGATGGCTCGAAAAGAGTGATCGAAGTGAATCTTTTTGATTTTCAGAATGATATTTATGGCCGGACGCTGCGCGTTTATGTGAAACGGTTCTTAAGGCCAGAGGAAAAATTCGACTCTCTAGAGGCATTAATTAAAAAAATTGATAACGATAAAGTCGAAAGCCTGAAAGTGCTTTAAGACATTTGGCCGAACCTGCTATACCCTTATTATTTAAAGGTTTTCAACTATTTTTGAAATATGGAAGTAAACGACGCACTGGTAGAGAAATTAGCACATCTTTCCAAACTCAATTTTACCGATAAGGAGAAAAAAGATATTGCCAAAGATCTTAGAGACATGATTGGCTTTGTAGATAAACTAAATGAACTCGATCTTTCTGACGTGGAACCTTTAATGCATATGAGCGACGAAATCAATGTGCTTCGCGACGACGAAGTGAAAGGCTCGGTGAGCCGGGAAGCGGCTTTAAAAAACGCGCCAGAAACAGATGGACAATTTTTCCTTGTTCCGAAAGTGATTAAAAAGTAAGGCTGCCGTCGCCTGGCAACATTCACACCCTTAGAAAAACGCACGAAAAAGAAGCCATGAACAACGAATTAAAGCGGGGCATTATACATATCGAACAATTGCGCAAAAGTTACTTTATGGGCCAGCAGGAACTGAAAGTATTAAAAGGCGTGTCGCTTGATATTCACAAAAACGAATACGTGTCTTTGATGGGGCCTTCGGGGAGCGGCAAAAGCACGTTGATGAATATTTTGGGCTGCCTCGACAGCCCCACCTCCGGTTCTTATATTCTGAACAACCAGGATGTAAGCAAGATGGCAGACAACGCCCTGGCAGAAGTGCGTAACAAAGAAATTGGGTTTGTATTTCAACAATTTAATTTGCTACCGCGTTTAACGGCGCTTGAAAACGTGGCGTTACCGCTTATTTATGCAGGTATGGCTAAAAATCTGCGGAACGAAAAAGCCATGCAGGTACTCGAAAAAGTGAATTTAACCGAGCGTAGCCACCATAAACCAAATGAGCTTAGCGGCGGGCAGTGTCAGCGTGTAGCTATTGCGCGTGCACTGGTAAACGACCCGTCGATTATTTTGGCCGATGAGCCGACCGGAAACCTGGACACGAAAACATCTTATGAAATCATGGACATCTTTGGCAAAATTCACAGCGGCGGCAACACCGTCGTCCTTGTGACGCACGAAGAAGATATCGCCCGCCACTCACATCGCATTATCCGCCTAAGAGATGGCGAAATTGAAACCGACGAAAAGGTGGAACAACCGACAATTGCGCACACATAACTAAAAACTTCTTTTTTTTAGATCTCGAACGCTTTTTATACTCGCGTCAAACTTGATCAATAACCCGGATTTTGCACCGTATTCGGATTATTAGCAACCTCCGACATTGGAATCGGAAGAAGCAATTTGTAGGAAGAGTTAGAAAGGTTGAGCTCTGATTCCGCCAGGTTATTTCTCTTTAGAAAATCAAAATATGAGAAGTCACTAGGCAATTCGCTCTTCCACACTTCCTTTAATGTCTGAATATCAATAGTTGAAGAGGCATTAAATTTTGGCAACCTGGACCGACCTGTCTCAATTTGATTTAAAAATTGAATTAACTTATCTTTTTTATTTAAGTATAAGGCACACTCAGAAGCAAGCATATATGTTTCTGTAAGCCTTATGACCGGTATAACAGCAGCGTTTGTATGAATCCTTTTGTACTCACTGGGATTCTCAATGTAAAGAGAATATATTAATTCGGAGTTACCATTTAGAAAAACATCCTCGGCCCTTATCGACAATGCGTATCTTTTAGAGTTTATTATATTTTCGAGCAAAACAAGCGCTTCAGAATAGTCCCTCTGATTTATTAAAACCTTAGCCAGCATATGGGAAGGGATATCCATAGAGTTAGGTAGCCCGATATTGCTTTTTTGGGAGGCTAGTTGGGATCTGCATTCAGCAAAAGACGCTTTGAGTTGCTGAAGCATTTCAAATTGTGAAATCTGCTTCGGAATTTCATTGATATCGACTCCGATCACCTTTGTAACATAATGCACGTTACCCCATAATATCATCATCTGATAATACAATATTGAACGTAATGCGAGCAGGTTTGCTCTTAATCCAGACGGGAACCTGTCGTTTCCGACCTCTAAAAGTTGGTTTATTATTCGAATCGCCTGGTAAGGACTGGTGAACATTTGACCGACTTTAGAGGTGTTGGGCGTTATGGCTTTTTGGTAGAATTCATTCCATCCAGCTAAATTGAAAGATTGAGTGTAAACAGCTTCTGCTGTGTAGTTCAAGTCTAAAGTTTTGTAAACCGACCGCAGCATTCCGCTAAGATAAGCTCCCAAGGTCCCCTGCGGAGGTCTGTTAATATCTCCTTCCTGTCGAATAACAATAGAAGCCTTAACCTGATTATCGTAACTGCTAATGGAGATAACCTTATCACCCATCACCATACCAGAGCTGGGCGCAATATTTAAGGCCAGTTCATTGTCGGTCATCGATTGCTGTGTAATGGAAATATCAGTATACATATCGCTGAAGAAATTGTCTTCTAAAGACTTATCCTGGTATTCTTTGTAAGGAATGTTCGAGTTGATTTTCACTTTATAAATTCCACCTTCTTTCACTACTTTCAAGGTGTCCAATTCAAACTTCAAAATAGGGTCTTCGCCTATATTCCCTAATTCGTTGCCAGCTATTCCATCATTGTTCCAATCAACAAAGCGACTCAAGTTTACAAGCTGAAGCTCCTTATTTAGGGAAGCATAGCGCGCATGAAGTTTCTGTTCGATACGCGCGTAATCCAGATTAACACTTGTTTCCCATAACTGTTTTTTTATCTCTGCGGTGACCGTTCCGTCTGCTTTAAACTGATTTGCAATGGAAAATACAAATTCCGTGAACTGTGCAGGCGACCTTCCATCGAGCAAGATCGACGATACTACAATTTGAGATGAAGCCTCAGCAGTTCCGGAGGTGATAGTAAATGAGTTAAATCTTTTAGTACTATATTCCTGAAGCCCAAATATTGAAAAAAGTTCGTTTTGCGCCTTTTCGCGGGCTTTGACAAACATGAGCTGATCTTTTTCCATGAGCCTTTCAATCCGACTTTTTGTAATATGCGTTAGAATATTGACATTGATATCTCCTTCTTCGGACAAATCTGCCAAACTTGTCAGAGTAATCGGCCCCGACGATAGCTCGCCCAAAACCTCATCGTAAAAATACCCGTCTGCAATTATCTCAACAAGCGATGATTTCAGTTCAAGATTGTTGATAGAGAAACTTCCTTCGTCGTCTACTATGGCCGTGTGAAAAACTTTACCTGTAGGCGTCAGGTCTTTGTCTAACTCCTGAATGGTCAACTTAGTTCCCTTAATGAAGGGGCCTTTTTCGACCTTACCTTTAATGTTATATTTCTTTGCTATACCCTGAGGTTCGCCCGTTTCCTTTTTACAAGCAAATAGGAAACTCGAAGTAAGCACAATTGCTATTATTCTCGGTAGCAGTTTAGTTAAAAAAAAATTCATACAATCAGCAGCTTTTAGTTGTTAAGGTAAATAAAGATACCAAATTGATCAATACGTACAGCCGGCCCTTTAAACTTTACTTTATCAGACCTAGATATCATACTTTTGGATTCATTGAAATATCCAATTGGGACGATAGCGCAACTCCCGGGCATTTGAAAATAAATATATAAGCTAATCCGCGCTAAAACACTTCCAATTTCTGCTAGATGCGCATCTGATGCTCAATCCCTATTTACAGCATCACAGCTTCCTTTTTTTCGAATCAAACAGCCCACGATAAGCGAACGTATCGCCCAGGCGCTACTCACTTTCAACATCCAATATCCTGGTTGCAACAGGATGATTGGCGGTGAACGTAAAACCAAGCAAATGCGCCAGCGTTTGCGCAAACTGGTCCTGGTAATAAACGCCGGCCTTTTTTATTTCACCTTTCCGTGTTATTCCGGCGCCAATTATGGCGAACCAAATTTCGTTAGCATGCGGTGTTTGAGCACCATGCGACACCCACTGCTCCTCATATCCTCGTCCATGATCTACCGTGATGAACATGACCGTGTTGTTTTTATACTGCGGCAGGCTTTGCACATATTGCCATAGGTCCTGAATCATATTATCAAACTCCAGTATCTTTTCCAGATATTTTGGATAGCTGCCGTCGTGGGCCATATCATCTGTCCAGGCAAAACCAATACTTAACGCCCGCGGCTGATGAAGCCTCACATATTCCTTGGCGTGTAAATAAGTGATATAATCGGGCCTTGAGCTCTCTTTCGCATGATATAGCTGCTGCAAATTGTTAAGTGTTTTTTGAAGTGGACTCAAAGCGTCGCCCTTGACATCAAGGTAACCTCCATTAATTAAAAAATCATTTTCCTCTGCATTTAAATATCCCAAGGCTCTATCCCAGGAAGCAAATGACGCCACCTTGTTTTTAAACCCCGGCTGCTTATTTAAAAAAGCGAACAGGTTTATATTTTTATTGTAGGATAACTCATTGCTAACGATCGCCGGATCTGCATAACCGGTAAAAATTTCCGCATAGCCGGGATTGGAGATGCTTGTTTTGTTTCGCACATACACGTCGCTGCCAAAATTTTTATTGCCATAAATGCGGCCTTCCTTTTCTATAGTCGACCACATAAATGGCATGAGTTTCTTTCTGCGTTCTCGGGGATCCAGATGCCAAAACCGTCCCGACAATCGTTTAAACTCTGTCTTTTTGAATTTTTCGTTGAAAAGAATCGCTGAATCCGCGCCGCCAAAAACTTCGTTCCAACGGCAGCCGTCGATCGTGATGACAATGACATTTTCAGGGCTTTTGGCGGTCTGAGAAAATACCGGAGACATGAGCAGCATGCCTAGCAAAAGCAATAGATATGGCTTCATAACAAAAAATTTAGCAGACGAATACACTTCAATATACTATTTTATAACGAAGCGGCTCTTGTATCAAAAAAATTTGCAACATGCCCGCATTCCACCATCCGGCTTCTCTGCTTTTCTGAGCCAGCGCCTAGCTATTATATCATTCGGCGCCGATACATCAAAGGTGTTGTTCCGACAATTTGTTTAAAGCTTCGGTTAAAGTTGGAGATATTGGTATACCCCACTTTTCGGGCGATAAGTTCGATGCTCTCCTCCGTTGTTTGAAGCAACTGGCAGGCGCGGCTTATACGTATTTCAGAAAGCATCGCTATGAGTGTTCGCCCGGTTTTTCGTTTAAAAAACGGCAAAAGGCATTCCTGTTCATATGTACGATAGCGGCTATCTGATCTAAAGTAATGGGTTTCTTATAATTTTTTGCAAGGTAGTCTAATACGCTGTTGATTCTGAAATGGTCTTTCTCATTTGCATCTTTCACCTCGGCATAATATCCAAAACTTACCAGGGAGATATATTCCTTTGAAATAGAGATGAGATATAAAATGGAAAGCAACTGAATGATGCGTTGGGTTTCGTCCATCTTCGGCATTTCGCGCATCAGTACGCTAACCCTAGCCTTTAAGTCGCCCCGAAGTTTAATGCCTTTAGCCGCAGTCTTGTGAATAAGCGTTTTTATTAATTTCATCTCCTCTCTTTCGCTAAACTCAGTACCTACAAAATCAGGCAGAAATTTAACAACAATAGCCTGCACTTTTCTTTGACTATTTTTCTGATAATAGCTATTGTCGCTACGCCAAAAATGGGGCAGATTGCTTCCCACTAAAACCAGGTCGCCCTCGGCAAAATTTTCTACGTTGTCCCCCACGAAACGTTGTCCGTCGCCCCGAACGATTAGCGTCAGCTCTAATTCGGGGTGATAATGCCAGGGGTTGTAAAAATAGTCATACTCCTTATCATCAAAATCAATTACAGCATCGTGTCTTTTTCGTACTAAAACAGGTTTCATAAGCTTGCGTTCTTACTCACTAAATTTGCCAATAGCCCGGTCCAGATGAACATATCCGCCATCAACATGAATGAGCTGGCCAGTAGTGTGGCTCGATCTGTCAGACAGTAAAAAGCTCACCATGTCAGCTATTTCCCGGGAGCTTGTCATTCGTTTTTCAAACGGAATCAAATCCGTAATTTCTTTCATTTTGGCTGTCGGATCGGGGTAAGATTTCAACCATTTCTCATAGTTGGGTGTCAGGCATTCCGCGACTACCACCGCGTTTACGCGTATCCCGTATTTGGATAGTTCTACTGCCCATTCCCGCGTCAGGGCATTGCGACCTCCATTGGCCGCCGCATACGCAGAAGTGCCGCCCTGCCCCGTTTCGGCTGTTTTGGAACTGATATTTACTATTGGCCCTTTGCTTATTTTTAGAAAAGGTAAACAATGATGCGCCAGCAAATAATAGTGCACCAGATTTTTATGGAGCGAATTTATAAATTGGGCGTAGCCGCCATGTTCTAAATTAATACCATCATTCACCCCTGCATTATTGACCAGCCCGTCAATTCGTTCAAAACGGGCGACAATTTCGTCGACTGCCCTCCGGCATTCGTCAGGTTCAGAAAGTTCAGCGCAGACTGCAAACGCCTGCCCGCCGCAGTCTACTATTTTTTTTACATGTGCTGTATTATCGGTTTCGTTCCTGCCTATAATGGCCACCGTCGCTCCTTCTTCCGCCAACACAAGAGAGATAGCGCTTCCGATTCCTTTTGCGCCGCCGCTTATAATGATCACGTTGTCTTTTAACCTTAAATCCATTTGGTATGTTTTGTTTCTATTACTACAATTTGTCGAGGTGAAAGCCTCCTGCTTACGAATGCTTTACTTCGGGAGACAGGCAGGACCGATGGGTTCAAAAGTCTGATATGTCAGCACAAATTCCTGGTGGCCCAGCTTTTCTGATTTTGTCTTTTTTCCGCAGGCTACGGCTGCTACCAAAGACACTATTTCATCACCTACGTCGTCAATCGTTGCACTACCTTCCAAAATCCTCCCCGCATTGATATCCATATCGCCCGACATGCGTCGATAAGTATCTGGATTGGCGCAAATCTTTATTACTGGCGAAACAGCGGCGCCCACCACGGATCCCCGGCCCGTTGTAAAGAGAATCAGATGGCAGCCACTGGCAATCATTTCCACAATCTCTGAAGAGTCGTTAATATTGGGAAAACCAAACACCGGATCGCCGTCAGAAACGACATCCATTAAATATAAGCCGGAACGCGGAGGTCGATCACCAGGTTTAATTAAACCGCTTATTGGAAGGTTGCCGCTTTTACAATATGCTCCCATTGATTTTTCTTCAATCGTAGAAAGTCCTCCTTCTGCATTCCCGGGTGCAAAACTTCCATGTCCCATTTTAGAATAATACGCAGCCGCTTTTTCTACGGCATTTCTCAGCTCGGTCGCTAATGCCGGAGTTGGCGCACGGCGACTCATTATGTCTTCGAGGCCGATCATTTCGCCGGTTTCTTCAAACATACAAATGGCGCCTTTTTGAACTAAACGATCAAAAGCCCTGCCGACTGAAGGATTAGCCGTAATACCGCTGGTTGCATCGCTGCCACCGCACACCGTTCCGATAATTAAGTCATCAAAGTTTATACTTACCCGCTGCACAGTATCGAGTACTGTCAGCGCCTCTGCGACCCAGGTTCGACCGCTTTCCACTGCTCCAGGAGTACCTCCCGCCTCCTGAATAACGATCGTATGCACCGGCCTTCCCGTTTCAGCGATATGGCATTCGAGTTGGCTTCGGTTAAAACTCTCACAACCCAATGACACTAATAACACCGCACCAACATTGGCATGAGTGCAGACGGCATTGATTATTTTATCCGCGTGTTTATTGGGGTAACATCCCGAAAAGCCAACTACTTGTACGTCCTGTTCATCAAAAGCCTTCGCAATTTGCTGGCTTACATGATGCGCGCATTCCACCAGGTAAACAACCAATAGTACATTTCGGATGCCCTTTGTTCCGTCGGCCCTTAGATATCCGCTTACATTATTTTCCATCTTTAAATTGATTATTTCGTGTAACTGTCAGGATATAATCGCTTTTCATATTGTGCAAATGCACATGTTCTCCAACAAGGATCTTTCGAATACTGGATCCTATGGGCACACCGTATTTAATAATCAACGCTCCTGCAGCTATCGTTCGCGCTGCAATCTTATGCCCTAAGCCAATAGGCAAACTGTAGACGACTTCCTGGCCCTCAAATTGTTCAACGTCGCCCGCTTCAATACCTGAACGAACTATCAATACATTATCTTCCGGATGAATTTTAATTAATTTCGTTTTTTCCATATTACAATCCATTGTTTAAACAACAGTATTTTTTAATGCATCTTAGAACCGAACGCAGCGTAATAACCAATATACAAATAACAAAGCAACGGAACAATCATAGCCCAAGCCATGCTGTCTAAATGCTCGGCGACAAAGCCCATGACCGGCGGAAAAAATGCTCCCCCCACGATTGCCATCACCATAATTGAACCAGCAATTTTAGTGTTAGCGCCTAACCCGCGAATGCTTAATGCAAAATTCGTCGGGTACATCAACGACATAAAAAAGCTGGTAAAAAATATACACCACGCTCCTACCAACCCCGGGTTGGCGACCGCTACAGCTACCAACCCAACATTGATAAGACTAAATAGGGCCATCAGCGGCTCTGGCCTGAAGTATTTCATCAAATAAGTAGCAGTAAATCGTCCCACGCCAAATGCAACCAAAGTCCCGGTAAGAAAATAGCCGCCTGTTTTCTCCGAATAGCCCGTGTAATCCTGAACATACTGAATGAAAAAGCTCCAGGTGCCTATTTGCGCGCCACAATAAAAAAATTGAGACAATACGCCTCTATAAAAATAGGGGTACTTTAAAAGCGCTTTTGCGCTCGCCTGCTTTGCGTTTTCGGAAAAGCCTTCTTCTCTTAATTTCGGAAACTTAGTCAGCAAAATAAAAACCATCCATAACAATGAAAAAATGGAAAGTACAATGTATGGTGTCACCACCCGCATGGTTTCCTCATCCAGGTAATCCTGATAATTGCCAGCCAGCTTCATAGCGGCTATTTTATCGGCATCATGCTCTATGCCTGAAAAAATAAATACGGTTCCAACTAAAACTCCAAGTATCGCCCCAATCGGATTAAAAGCCTGCGAAAAATTCAGTCGTCTTTCAGCCGATTGCGGGCGTCCCATTTCTACGATAAAAATATTGGCACCGGTTTCCAGGAATGTCAACCCGGAAGCGATAATAAATAAAGCGAGCAAAAATAGATTGTATGCTCCGGCCAGGGCAGCAGGCCAAAACAGAAAACAACCGACAGCAAAAAGAAAAAGCCCTAAAACCAATCCCACCTTATAAGAATAGCGTTTCATAATCAGGCCTGAGGGAATAGCCAATAAAAAATACCCCATATAAAAAGCAGACTGAATGAAGCCAGCCTGGAATCTGGATAGTTCAAACGATTTCATAAACTGCTTAATTAAAATATCATTCAGGTTGTTGGGAATACCCCAAATAAGGAATAGCATCGTAACCAAAGTAAAAGGGACAAAATTCGCCGCCGGTATAAAACCGAGATGTTCTTTCTGTTGATTTGTTGGAGCTGACATAAATGATAATATTTTAGCAAAGCATCCCCTGTGCGAGCAATAGCAATAACCAAATATAGTTGTTACATACGAAAGCGTTGAGGATAAAAACAAAATATTTCTCTACGATCAAAAAAGCTAATATTTCATTATAATGTATCAATATATTATGAGAACTATCTTCGATTTTTGATTTGCTTTGTATTTATTTTCCGGTCGTCAGCTTCTTGACGAAACTTTAAAATCAATAAACTATGAAATCATGGCAAAACGATGACGAATTATTTGAAATTGCAAAAACAGAGCTCTTTCCCGCCCTGGTGGGTGATATTCTTGATCGGATGGGCAGATTAAACCAATTTTTGCATCCAGAAATTAAGCCAATTGCAGGTCATATGGTTTTGATCGGGCGCGCTTATACGGTGCTTGAAGCGGATCTTAGCGAAGCAGTCGCTATCCCGTCGAGCAACCCAGCCTTAAATAAACCCTTCGGCTTAATGTTTGAAGCGCTTGATAATATGAAACCCAATGACGTCTACACTTGCACAGGAGCCACGTCCGCATACGCTTTGTGGGGTGGATTAATGAGTACAAGAGCGTTGCAACTTAAAGCTGCGGGAGCGCTCGTCAACGGGTATTCCCGAGATACAAACGAGTTATTAAATCTTAACTTTCCCACTTTTTCAAAAGGCACCTATGCCCAGGACCAGGGGTCGAGAGGCCGCGTTATCGCTTATGGCATTCCGATTACCATTAATGGTGTCACTATCAATATGGGCGACATCATCTTTGGAGACAGGGATGGCGTAGTGGTCGTACCCCAAAACATTGCAGATGAAGCCTTCTCCAAGGCCATAGAAAAATCAAGAGGAGAAAAATTAGTGAAGAAGGCGCTTGAAAAAGGCATGAGTACGGTCGATGCTTTTGATAAATTCGGAATTATGTAATACAATCGACCTAAGGGCCGGCTCAATCTTAGAAGGCCTGCTTCATGCGAAAAGCAGGAAACCTGATATAACTTTTGCAAATCCAAAACCAATCGAATGAAACAACTAACGATTTCTCTGTTTTTTTTTACGATGTGCATACAATTAGCAGCACAATGGTCTGTTAGAGGCCATGGAGAAGAGAAAAACACCGCATGGTATCTGTTTCAGAAATTCACACCCGAAGCATGGGATGCCAGCAATTTCGCTTCTTCCGAAGATATGAGATGGTTTAAAGAGGCCCGGTACGGCATGTTTATCCATTTTGGCCTTTCCACTTATATCGGCAAAGACCTGAGCTGGGGTATGTGTTATACGCGGAAAGCTCCAGACCAGGGCCACGGTCCCATAGCCGATTCTGTTTGGGTAAAATATCCCGACTACTTCAGGCTTCCCAATTTCGACGCAAAAGAATGGGTGCGCATCGCCCAAAAAGCGGGCATGAAATATATCGTCACCATCGCCAAACATCATGACGGTTTTCATTTATGGGATACCAAATATTCTGATTTCAAAGTAACCAATACGCCATTTGGCCGCGACTATTTAAAAGAAATTGCAGACGCCTGCCATGAAGCAGGAATGAAATTCGGCATTTACTATTCCCAGCGAGACTGGTATCATCCCGATTACGCCCCTGTTGACACCAGCGCTGCCGAGCGTGTAAGCGGCCCTCCGTTTTATAAATCAAAAACGGGAGGCGCAGCAGTTAAACCCGCGCCACGCCATCAAAAATACATCGACTATCAATTTAATGCTGTCAGAGAGTTGTGTACCAATTATGGCAAGGTGGATATATTTTGGTTCGACGCCTGCTGGTGGGGCGGCATGTTTACGGCCAATATGTGGGATGCCGAACGGCTAACCCGAATGATCAGGACGCTACAGCCCGGCATTATCATCAACAACCGGGCTTCGCTACCCGGGGATTTTGATACACCTGAGCAAAAGATTGGCATGCATCAACTGCGGCCCTGGGAAAGCTGTGTGACGCTTTGCGACTCCTGGTCCTGGTCCAACACGCCGGTCAAATCGAAGGAAAAATTGATTGAAATGCTTACCGCAACGGCCTGCGGTAACGGAAACATGCTACTGAGTTGGGGGCCTAAATGGGAAGGCATGTTTGATCCGGCACAGGTAAACAGACTGGAAGAAGTCGGTGCATGGCTGAAAGATTTTGGACACACCATTTATAACACGAAAGGCGGACCCTGGAAACCAGAAGCCTGGGGTGGCAGTACTTATCGCGAAAACAAAGTCTTTGTGCACATAACCGGAGACCAGACCCGAACGATCCAACTACCTGCCATTGACAATAAAATCAGACAAATAAAAACCTTGACAGGAGGGCGCGCTCGATTCACACAAAATAAAAACGCTGTGCAAATTGACCTTTCTGATATAACCAAGGCCCACGAATCGATAATACTGGAGCTGGATTTTGAAAAAAACATAGCCGCTGCGCTGTGACAAAAGGGAAATGCCGCGCGATATATTTATCGCTGTCCAGAATCAAACGCTACCTTCAAGGATTAAAGCAAAAAATCATTTAAGCAGAGATGTTCTATATGCTTCTCATATCGGAAGTTTGAGGAAGCATCGCTGTCCGGCTAGGCTGATTGACCGGTGCTGACATCGACTACCGGTGGTTTAAAAGTTTTGCTAAAAAAAATTGTATTAACGTAAAAAGTTCTTCGGCCGCAGGGCTATTCCATGTCGACTTTATAAGTATTAGAGTACTTTATATCGCCGTTTTTATCAATTTGAGCTACCCTTACAAAAACATGTTTTTGTTCCCCCAGCTTTATAGGTGCATCGTTTTTCTGACAGGAAAAGGAAAATAGTGTTACTCCAAAAATTAAAGCAACAATTAGTCTCCTTTTTCGGCACGCACCCATCACACCGGTAAAGAAGAGAGCCATCAAACCGCCCCATCCCAACAATGGTGAAAAGTCGCTGAGCTCCATGTTAAACTCATAATCCAAAGTTAAATTTGAGTATCCGTCAGACGCTTTCGAAAAAACGGTACCAACTTTTGAAAAGTGCTCACCGTCGACAGATAATTGCATTTCAAACCTACTATTGTTATTTTCCGACAGCGTTTGCCATCTTATAAGTAAAATACCGTCCTTTACCGATGCATCAATGGCTCCAAAATTCACCGGCAAAGCACTGGCGCAATCACTCGAAAATGTTTTCCACAAATCATCTGGCGGAACAACGCCACCCGCTGAAGTAAGCCCGTCGTCAGTGGCATTGTCTTGAGTAAAACCGGTCGTATTAGCACCTGATGAAATACGGGCTTCTTGCGAATCAGGACATCCGTCGCCGTCGCTATTCAGGTCCAGATAATCAGGTGTCGTATCGGGCATTGACGTTGATGCATCAGAATTCACTGGTGTAAACTGCTGAGCAGGGCTACCCGTTTTGCAGCCACTCGTTGGGTTTGTAACGTCTGACCCGGCATCATAGGATAGGCGACTGTTTACCAAAGACAAATTCCTGTTACCACTTGCTTCTATCGCATCGGGAATTCCATCATTGTCACTGTCAAGATCTAATTGATTCGGCACTCCATCGCCGTCTGTGTCTTCAGGAGCACAAACATTAAACCGGAACGTAGCGCCGTTGTTGTCTTTCGTGCTTCTATTAACTAAAGTCCAGCGAAATTGACTACCATAATATTTTATATAAAAGGCGCCATTGGACGCGGCATTCGCGCTTATGGTATTTGTTCCATCATTAAATTGATAGGCGCTTTTCCCGGCTTGTAAATTAGCAGTATTAATTCTTATTGAAAGCCGACCATTAATCGAACTTCTGTAATAAGTGCCGCCCATGAAAGTTCCCGCACCATCCGTTTGAACCAAAAGCTGATTTAACGGATCGTAGACTTCCACAAACCCTCCGGCCTCAGCTATAAAAATATCATCTTCGTCTGTAGTAAAGAAATAGTTACCCCGGCTGGGGATGCCAATAGACACTTCGACGCTTTGTGTAAAGCTAAACCTGTGAGAACTATAATGCGGAACAGATGCGGTAGACGTCGTTACAATCATGCTGAGTTCGCCGTTTGAAAGACCGACAGGCGATGCATCTGTTTTAAAAGCAGGGTCAAAGATTGTACTCGACATGCTTGTAAAACCTGTTGTCCCCAGTTGCCTATTGGTGAACACTCCACTGGAAGGAAAGTTAACAGCACTGCATGCACGTTCGATATTGTCAGCAATGCCGTCATTATCTTCATCAACATCAATACTATTGGGAACACCATCGTTATCAGCATCCGGATCCGTAGCACTTACAATAGGACAACTTGCAGTTTGACCCCAAGACGGCTTCCCGACGCTTCCGACAAAAAAAATAATAAATAACGCACTAACAACTGGTTTAAAGAGACCTTTCATGCAACAATAAATTAATAGCGGCTGACGAATTGAAAATGATTTGTCAGTTTTGCTACAAAAATGTTTTAATTGGGTCTCAGCGGTTCATAATTTCGACGAAGAATAGAAATTATTCGATGAAAGAGCATATTCAAACGTTAAACACTTATCTAGGTTCGAAATATTTTTACATTGTAACAATTTTTATTTTTCAGCTGACCGATTGAGCACGCCTGTTAGGTCAGTATGCTTTATAGTACATATATGCAACTAAAATTTCAAATCGCCGTATGGATTTATAGTTTCAATTCGTCCGTCCGGATCATGGGCTAGCAAAGCTACTTTAATGCTGCGCAAATGCGTGACGCCTCTGCTCAAGCTACTGTCGTGATAGAACAAGTACCACGCCCCTTCAAACTCGCAAATAGAATGATGAGAAGTCCAGCCCACCACGGGGTTTAAAATCCTACCGGCGTAAGTAAACGGCCCGTAGGGACTATCGCCGATGGCATAGCAAATGAAATGCGTATCGCCTGTTGAGTAAGAAAAATAATATGTGCCATTATACTTATGCAGCCAGCTCGCTTCAAAAAAGCGTCTATCCACATCGCCCTGCAACAAGGGCATTCCATTTTCATCAAGTATCACCACGTCTTTAACAGGGCCTGCGAATGCCAACAGATCATCCGCAAGCTTTGCAATTTTTGCACATAAAGCCGGCTCGTTGGCTGCGGGCAAGTGCGCGGTCGGATTTTCTTGCTGGTCGTTATTAAAACGGCCGCCGCGCCAGCGTTGTAGCTGTCCGCCCCAAATGCCGCCGAAATACATATAATAGCTCCCGTCGTCGTCTTTAAAAACTGCCGGATCAATTGAAAAGCTGTCTTTAATAGGCTGCGGCTGCGGTACAAAAGGGCCCTCGGGTGCATCAGCTGTCGCAACACCGATTCTAAAAATACCCTCATGGTCCTTAGCGGGAAAGAACAAATAATACTTATCATCTTTTTGCTGCGCATCGGGCGCCCACATTTGCCGTGCGGCCCAGGGTACGTCCTTAACATGGAGCGCGACGCCATGGTCTTTTGCTTCGCCGTCCGGCGTATCCATCGATATTACATGATAATCCTCCATTGCAAAATGGCTGCCCAGGTCATCGAAAGCCGCTCCGGCGTCTACATCGTGTGACGGATAAATATAAATCTTCCCATTAAAAACATGAGCCGACGGATCAGCCGTATAAATATGATCAACCAACGGCTTCGAAATCGCTTCACGATCTAATGCGTCAAAGTCGATATGTGATAAACTATCTTCAGGCATGTTATCAGTTTATAGATTTTTATTAAAGAGAGTTTCCCGGCTGTTTCATTTACAATTGACGCCGCTTTTGTTTCAAATCGCCTTCAATTTGCACTTCCATTTTCTTATTGATTGAATAGAAAAATAATAATCCGCAGGCAGCGAAAAATAGAACAGCAGGAAACAGGCTTACAAGCATCTTAGCGCCGGTGGCCACCGTTTCAGGTTGCAGCATGGTTTGATCGCCCTCGCTGGAAATATAGCCATAGCGCCCAATGATAGAAGCTACTAATGCGCTACCCACACTTAATCCGACCTTCAAACCAACCATCATTGCGGAAAAAATGATGGCGGTCGCACGCCGGTTATTTTTCCATTCTGAATAGTCAGCAACATCTGCAATCATCGCCCACAGCAACGGCGTACTAATTCCATAAAAAAAGCCATGAAGCATTTGCGATAAAAACATCAGCCAGATCGACTGGGGCGGATAGAAAATAAAGAAAAGTATAAAGAGTGTTGAGATAAAAAGGGAGGCCAGAAAGACATCCCGCTTTCCAAACTTATCAGCCAGCCTTTTGGAAAAAGTAATGCCGACTATCATCATGACAATACCGCCCGCGTTGAAAAGCCCAAAGCCCGCTGACCTGGGATCTTTACCAAAAAAGTTTAGCCCTATCGAGTCAAAAAAAGCGGTAACAGGCGCGATAAAAGAGTGCAGCCTGCCTTCGTCCACATAATTATTAAAATAATAAACATAAGCACCACCCTTCATTGCCAGCGTTATAAAAACCAAAGTCGTCACCAGCAACATGATCATCCATGGCCGGTTGCGGAAAAGATCTTTTAAGTCTTCTTTCAACCCCGACTCTTGTGCAGCGGTAGGAACCACTCTTTCTTTCGTTGCGAAAAATGTAATCAAAAGCATCACCGTTCCCAGTACAGCCAGCCAGGTCATCACAGATTCGATTCCCGCGGCCTTATCCCCCTGCCCTACTGATAAGATGATGGGAAGCATAAACACCTGCACAAAAAACTGCGCAAACATAACCGCTACAAAACGATAGGATGAAAGGCTGTTTCTTTCCGCCATGTTTCCGGTAATGACGCCGCTCAAGGCTGCATAAGGCAGGTTGTTCGCAGCGTATAACAGCAGCAGCAGCGAATAGGTAGCCGCGGCATAAATCATTTTGCCTTTGTAAGAAAAATCGGGTGTGCTAAAAGCCAGTAGTGCACAAATGCCCAAGGGCACCGCCGTAAGCAAGATCCAGGGCCTGAACTTTCCCCATTTTGAACGCGTCCTGTCGGCTATAGCCCCGACAACGGGATTAAAAACAAAACCCGCAACCAATCCCACAATCAATGTAATGACAGATGCATCTTCTGCCTTAAGGCCATAAATATCCGTGTAAAAAAAAGCCAGGTAGGTTACCAAGGTCTGAAAAACCAGGTTGGCCGCCAGATCGCCCAGGCTGTAGCCAATTTTTTCAACAACGGTAAGTTTTTGAGATCTTGAAGCAGCAGTATCCATTATTGATGACTATTTTTTCTTTGTTGCAATGACACTATAAAAGGCAGGTTTGGGTTGGCCTTTTCTGTCGAATAATAAAGGATAATTTGTCCTTCCGGGCACCGGCCAGTTGTTAAGCCAGCTTTGTCCATCGTGGACGCCCCAAAATGTTACTCTCGAAATTTTATCTTTATGCTTTACAAACAACTGAAACAGCCGGCTATAATCATCCGCCAATTGCTGCTGCAGGTTTTCAGGCAAACCGCTCACATAAGGGTTTGAGTTAGCATCGGCTTTCATACGCTGACTCACTTCTGCGCCCGTAAAATTGCGCGGCAGCACTTCGATATCCAACTCTGTAATGGCCACTTTTACACCTAGCGCCGCGTAGGCCAATATGCTTTCTTCGATTTCTTTGAAAGGCACTTTTCCTAAATGCCAATGGCCCTGAATGCCCACGCCATCGATCTTTCCTCCTGCCTGCTGAATCATTTTTACAATCGCAATACAACCCGCTCTTTTCCTGGGCTGCTCATTATTATAATCATTGTAGTACAAATCGGTCTGGGGAGAAGCGGCATTGGCCAATTGAAAAGCATCGATTAAATATTGTTCTCCCAAAAGATTCAGAAAGGGCGATTGGCGCAGGCTCCCATCTTCGTTTAAAGCCTCATTTACGACATCCCAGGACTGCACTTTGCCGCTATAGCGGCCCGCCACTTTTTTTATATGTTCTGAGAAGAAAGTCCGGAAAGAATCGACGTTTTGTATACGTTTGGCGAAAGCCGGCATCTGGCTGTGCCAGATTAACGTGTGGGCATTCACCGCCAGGTTATTTTTCTTTGCATAGTCGATAAACCTGTCGGCTTGCGTAAAATCATAGTTTCCCCAGGAAGTAACGAGCTTCTCTGCCTTCATCACATTTTCGGGAGTGGCGGCATTAAACTGTTGCCGAATAACAGGAATGGCAACAGCGTCTTTTTCCGCAATCTGAGTCCAGCTCAAAGCAGCGCCGATTAAAAAATCATCTTGAAAAACCTCTTTGAGCGAAGACGTTGCATGTGCGGCTGGCTTTGAACTACTGCAAGCCATAAGCAGCGGCATACAAGCAAAACAAAGCCAGATTGCTTTTTCTACTTTTTTATTCATATCTAATAAGCTTTGAATCGTTAAGTGAGAATCGATCGGGCGTCGCCCCTACATTAAACTCCTTCCACACAACCGAAAAATTGCCATTGCTAAACTTACTAAAAATTACAACACCAATTTGCTGAAAAGCACTAAACCTTATTTTTTAAACTGGCGCGAGCCGGGTTGAACGGCCTCGATCTTTACGGTTTAGAAGTGATCAAACGTATATGATAAATAGGGCTTGTAGGTGCATCTTGCATTGCCTGAAACCTGACGCGAACCTGGCTTTTTCCTTTTAGCATGGCCTGGGGGATTTCATACGCCGCCTCAAAAAACCTCGACTGATTCCATTTGTTCGTATTGTCAATAGCAATCAATTTTTCATCGTCAATATAAATGTCGAACTTTCGGCTATTCCAATCTGCACCCCAATATTTCAGCGATAACGCAAGCTTATCTTTACCGCCGGTGGAAAGCAAATAACTAAAATACCCGCCGTCAGAAGCTTCGCGAAAAGCGCTGTTATGCGCTACGCCTTTTCGCGACTTTTCTGAAAACATTTGATGATCCGCCTCGGGTTGCTGCTCTCCGGGCGCTACAAAGTCTACCGTTCGCTTCTCAATATCCAACCTGATTTTTTCCAAAGCCGCAATCGAATCGATATAGTGTTTATAGTCACGCGGGGTGAGCGCCATCCAATACATCATGTAACGCGCATCGTGGATGCGAAAAAAGGGCTCCAAAACAAGTTGTTCCTTATTAATTATTTTTTGTTGTTTAAAAGTAAACACCATCGGCCTGCCTTCTACCGGCACAAGATTGTTAGCGATCTGCTCAATTTGCTCATTAATCAATATGGGCGCTTTATCGACCGGCAGTTTTTCGCCGCCCGCAATATGTCCCCAACGCCCATCACCGGCCACCAGCCCAACTAAATCTTCTTTTCCGGTTTTTGCCGCTAAAAGAATCGGTCCGCGCATGATCGCTATATATTCTTTGACGTTAGGCATATGTTCGATCGTCGTGCGCATCGGCAGCAACACGTTAACCACATCTCCTTTTTTCCAAATCCGGGTGATGCTGATATAAGAAGAAGGCTGTTGCGCATAAGTGACGGGCTTCCCATTGACCAGGATTTTCAGCGCACCTTTTTCCACCCAGGAAGGATAGCGCACCATTAGCGTGAATTTAGACGAACCGCCGGTAATGGTCAATTGGGTTTGTGCCTCGTCAGGAAATGAAGTTTCCTGCTTTAAGGTAACCCCTTTCGCTTTCCAATTGAGGGATGCTGCAATAAAAAGATTCAGGAACAGCGAATCACTACAATGGGTAAAGATCTGTTCGCCATATTTTCCATGATTTTCCATGCCGCTGCCCACACAACACCACATAGCCTCGTTTGGGGCTGAATACACACGATAATGACGTGGGCGCGCTGGCGTAAAATAAACATAGCCGCCATGCCCGGGGTGCTGGGTGGACAGTATATGATTATACAATCCCCGCTCGTAAAAGTCCATATAGCGCGCTTCTGGTTGTAACCGGAAAAGCGCCTGCGACAGTTTCAACATATTATAGGTGTTACAACTTTCAGGACCTTCCACTTCATTTACAAAATCGTAACAAGATGCCGCGCCTGGAAAAAATTCTCGTCGGCTGTTCCCTCCCAGCGACAGTGATCGCGTACCCGAAACGGTTTCCCAGAAGAAACGGCCAGCATTTTTATACGGATCATCGTGAGCAAGTTCACCAATACGTTCAAAACCTATCGCTTTGGGCACCTGTGTATTGGCATGCTTATTATCCAGATTATCGATCCTCTTTTCTAAAGGATATAACAACTCATGATGTGAAAATCTCCGGGCGGCGACAAGATACTTTTTATCGCCCGTCATCTGGTAGGCGTCGGCAAAAATTTCGTTCATGCCACCATGCTCGTTATCCAACATCTGCTGCATCTGCTTTTCGGACAGTGTAGTGGTCAGGTCGATCGCCCAGTCGCAGAACTTCAAAAACACATTCCGGGCATCTTCACTTCCTGCATATAACCAGGCATCCCTTAAGCCCGCATAAGTTTTATGCACATTATACCAGGGCACCCAATACTTCCACACCGCCGCAATATCACCGGATTTTATTTTGGGCCACAGGCCCGGGCCGTTGGGAACCGCGCCTGCGTAGCCTTTTCCCCAATCGGGATATTTTATAGCGTTAGCGTTCTGGCAGGATTTTAATTCATCGACCATATGCTGCATTCGCTGCCCGCATTCCTTATTGCCGGTGGCCGCATAATTTATCGCCAGCGCCGACAAATAGTGGCCGCCTACATGACCATCCAAGCCTTCCCAGTTAGGATACCGCGCAGCTTTTTCCGGAAGACCGGCTTCTTTTCTGTAGCCCGCCAGCAAACGCTCCACATCGTATTGGAGCAAGACTTCAATATTCAGATCGCGGGCATGCTTAAATGGCCCATCTAACAATTCGATATCTCCCAGCGGAAAGGCATTTCCATAAAGCCTTTGCTGCGCCCCGGCGGAATGAGACAACATACCGGCAAAAATTATTGTTACCGCTATTTGCCTGAGCGGAATTTTGTACACTATCCTTTCTTTCATAACCGTATTTTCTAAAAAGGCTGCAAGCCGTACTATTTTGATCCAAATAAATTTCCGCCTCCAACACCCGACGGCCTTTGGCTACCGCTGATTAAACCAACCGGGCGAATTTCAACCCCAGCAAACTTTGTTTTACCCGGCAGGCAGATCCATATTTTACCATTCAGTCAAATTCAGGGAAAGCAAAAACGCCTCTCTTCTTCGGGTCGCAACCTCTACTACGGAGCCATCTGACAAGGTTACATAGCCGCCTTTTCCTTTATGGTATTTTGATACGTGGTCAAGGTTGATGAGATGCGAATTGTGCACGCGGAAGAAACGATGAGCACTTAACAAATCCTCAAAATGCTTTAAGGTTTTCGAAAGGGTGTGTTTTTGCCCGTCTGTGGTAAAGATATAAGTATAATTGATATCTGCCTGACATCGGATGATCTGTGATATATCGAGAAAAACATAGCCATCCATCGTTGCAATGCTTATCTTCTTTGCCCCTTTTGTGGGCGGCAAATGGGAGAAAAGCACATCAAGTTTTTCCGCAAACTGCCGTTCTTTCAACTTTTGCTTAGCTTGTTGAAGCGCGTGATTAAGATCTCTATGTGAAACAGGCTTCAGCAGATAATCGATTGCGCTAAATTTAAAAGCGGTGACAGCATATTGTTCATACGCCGTAGTGAAAATAAGGCTAAATTCTTTAAACGACACTTTTTGCAATACATCAAAACCCGTCTGATCCTGAAGTTGAATATCCAGGAATAAAATTTCCGGCCGCAGGCTGTCAATTCCGACTACCGCCTCATTTACTGTGCTAAACACGTTCACCCGGCCTCCTTTGCGTATTTCGGGCTCCAGCAAGGCCAGAAGACTGGCCACACAATGCTGCTCATCATCTACGATTACGATTGTCATTATCTGTGATTTTAAAAGCGAAGCACCAGCGGTAAAGTGACGACCACCAGCGTGCCCTGCGTTTCGGGTTTCTCAACGATTTTCACCTCACCTGTGCTTTTATGCTGACGGGCAAATAAAGTTACTCTTCTCTTTGAAATCGACAAGCCTCGTGGATGCCGGCCGCCATAGCGCCTTAAACTTCTCATTCCCTTTCCATTGTCATCAACAGTGCAAACAAGTTGCTCATTTTTCTGATGCATCGTAATCGTTATTAACCCGTTGGCGTCCAAGCCGGAAAACCCATGTTTAATGCTGTTTTCGATGAAAGGCTGAAAAAGCAGGGGCGGCAGCAACACGTTGTCCTGGTCTATATCATCCGGCACCAAGATATGATAATCGAACCGAGCCGTGAGCCGCTTTTTCTCCAGATCGAGATAAAGCTTGAGAAATTCTAAATCTTCACGCAGGGAAATCTCAGCCTGATAAGCATATTCCAACGTCATGCGCATGAGTTGAGCAAAATCGGCCAGATAGTTTTGGCTTTCACGGCGGTCGCGCTTTCCGATATAGTCCCCAATCGAATTCAGGGAATTAAAAATAAAATGAGGATTTAACTGACTTCTCAGCACCTGAAGTTCGGTTTCGGCGATCAGCCTTCTGTATTCTGCTTCCTGCTTTTGCGCCTTCAAATCTTTACGGCGTTTATAAAATGCAAACCCAACAATCGCGGCCAGCAGCAAGCCGCCGCCGCCTATGATGGCTGCGTTGCGCATCTCCTTTTGTCTCCGGGCTTCGGCATACGCAGCTTCCTGCGCCTTCTCGAATTCAAAGGAGACCTGTTTCCTGGTTATCTCCCTCGCTTTCTCTTCATTAAATATGGAACGATCGAGTATAATATGACGCTCATACGCCTGAAGCGCCTCTTTGTACTTTTTAAGGGACTTATAAGTATGGCTAATTGCCTCAGAGGCTTCACTTTCTCTTAGCGGAATCTTACTTTCGACTGCAATTTTAAGGGCATTCTGCTGTAGTTCCAAGACTTTCATCTTTGAGTTCCTGTCCCCGGACAAACTGTCTTTTGCGGCAGCCAATGCGATGAACACCAGCGATTGATTTCCTTTGTCATTCAGCTCCCGGTAGAGTTGTAAAGCTTCCTGAAGATGAACGAGGGAAGCCTGCGCAGATCCCCAATCTTTTAGGGTAATTCCAATATTGGTTTTATCAGACGCAATGCCAAATAGATTATTCAACTGTTGATTAATCTGAAGTGACCGATTGTAATATTTCAGCGCCTGGGCTGGCTGTTTCAATAAGTCGTAGATAGAACCCATATTAGCGTAGCACTGCGCCTGTCCGCGCCGATTGCCCTGTAGTTCATACAATCGAGCGGCCCGCTTTTCATAAACCAGGGCTTTGTGATACTGACGCTGATTTTTAAGTACCAGTCCTATATTATTGAGCAAATGCGCTTCCATCCCCTTGTCCTCCTGCCCTTTCACCCTAAAGCCTGACAGGTACGCATCCATTGCGCGCTCATAATCGTTGATGGTCATAAACACCGTTCCTATGTTATTATATGAATGTCTAATTCCATTAATGTAATTAAGCGATTGAAAAATACCCAATGCTTCTTCATGATCACGCAGCGCATCGATATATACCCCTCTGGCGAAAAAATTCATCGCCCGGTTATTGAGCATTTTCGCATAACTCAGCTGGTCGCCCAGCTCACCATAGATACGCAGGGCCTTGGCCGTCTCCAGCATCGACAGCGAATCTTGTCCTTTAGCCCAATAATTAATCCCTTTTCTACTACAGGCCATCGCCTTACCCCGAGAAAATTGAAGTTTATCTGCCAGGCGTTCTGCTTCTTGCGCCATTTGCAAGCCCTTATCGGGATCCACAAAATGATAGCTAAATGCCAGCTCCGTCAATAGCGCGACCCTCACGGTGTCTTTTTGCGGATGTTGCTTTAGCAAAACCGCCAGGGAATCAATTTCATGCTGCACCTGTTGGCCACTGCACGACAGGTTGATCAGCAAGCCGGCAGCGGCCAACAATAGTATGTGGCCGATACGGCCAATAGGTAGAGCGTAAGCGTGCTGATCACTAGCCAATTCCGTCGCTATTTAGCGGGTTTAATAAATATTTTTGATGGACTGTTGCGAACCATTTCAAATAAAATTTCATCAAATTCCGGAGGCAGCGGGAATCAACAGTCAGTTAGTTGCATTAAACTTTTACCAAAAGCAGCCGGCTGAGTTTGGAACCCCTCGTCAAGTTGCCACTATCTTGAAGATATACAAAAACATATAACGCGAAAAATAAAATTCCTCTGGCATAAAATCAAGCAGCGCCGCCGCAAAATCATTATGACTTTTATCATTTGGCGCTTCCATTACCTTTGAAACAAGCATTTTCCAAAGTCTTATAAAGAGGCTTATCAACACTGCACCGATGAAGCGCTTTGCGCTTCGACGCTACAAGGCCGGCAGTGATAATTATGTTTAAAAATTCTTTTAAACCTTCAACAATGAAACGATTTTTTAATACTTCCAGCATGATGCTGTTCATCGTTCTTGCTTTTTTTGCATGTTCTAAAAACGATCCGCAAACAGACAGGTCTCCAGATTATTATTTTGAATTTAAAGTAAACGAAACAAAATTGGAATACCCCATGCAGAAAGCGCAAATCAATCTTACCGGCACGCTTTCCTATGACGGAAAAACCGGGCATCACACCATTCATGTGGCCGGGATGAAGGATCTGCACCAACCTTTAAAAAATACGCTTAGTTTCATCATGGTGGATCAAACAGGCTTTTCTACCCGTGTAAACTATTGCAATATCCCGGGCGCCGGAGCAAGCTTTCCCAGCTTCATGTTTACCATGGGATATTATGACGCTAACGGCCAGCTTTATTCAGCTGCCGGCGCAGGCGATCAAGATATGTTTGATCTTTATGAACCCGCCTTTATTGAATTTACGGAAATCACCGAGGCTTATATTGTTGGTAAATTTTCGGGCACTTTGAGATGGTATGAAAGCAGTGGCGGCACCAACGTATTGAAAGGCACTGTTGTGATATCCAACGGGCAATTCAAAGTGCCACGTTATTAAACGAGCGCGACCCGATCGGCGCAGACTACTCAATGTAATTCAGTTTAATAATGCCCTCTTATAGTCGCCCTTATTTGATCGTCGTAAATGGCTTTGAGTTGCTGATGAATGGCAGCACTTAACGGAGGAAGGCCGGATGCACTCACATTTGATTGCACATGGGCCACCTTTGAAGCACCGGGAATAACGGTAGTCACTTCGGGATGATCAAGAATCCATCTCAACGCCCACGGTGCCATTCTTTTATCTGGTAAATGCTGCTGTATCTGGTTTGCGAACGCAATACCTTTATCAAACGGAATCCCAGAAAATGTTTCGCCAGCATTAAATGCACTTCCATCGGCATTATAGTTACGGTGATCTTGCTCGGGAAATACCGTTTCTACACTAAATTTCCCTGTCAATAATCCGCTGGCCAACGGAACGCGAACGATGATGGCAACGTTCTTTTCCTTTGCTTTTGAAAAAAATTCCTCTGCAATATGCTGCCGGAATATATTGAATATGATTTGAAGAGAAGCCAATCCTTCCTGGTCGAGACAAATCAGCGCCTCCTCAACCGTTTCCACACTTGCGCCCCAATGCTGAATCAAGCCTTGTTCCTGAAATTTTCTAAGCTGTTTAAATACGCTTCCCTCGCGCATGGCTTCTGTCGGAATGCAATGTAATTGTTCAAGAAACAGTGAGTTGACATTGAGATTTTTTAGCGAATCTTCCAGATGCCGCTTCATGGTGTCGTAGGAAAAATGCTGCTGCCAGCCGCCGGGGGTATCCTGCCGTCGGCCCAACTTTGTCGCAACGAAAATGTCTTTATCAACGGCATTCAAGAACTTTCCGATTACCGATTCGCTTATTCCCATTCCGTACACATCCGCCGTGTCAACGAAATTACCGCCCGCATCTGTGTATGCTCTTAAGATATTGAAGGCAGCCGCTTCGTCCACGGCGCCCCAGTCCACGCTGCCCAACTGCCAGGTTCCCAACCCTATTTCGGCAATGCCCGTTCCTCTGAAATTTCTATAATTCATTGCATCAAATTTAAGCAAACAAACGAATTGGCGTTTGAACAAGAAGTTTTGCCAGCCCCGGCATCGAGCCTGTTATTGCAAGGCGGCTCCCTTGATGAGTAAGGTTGAAGCTATTGATTGCTCTTTTAAGTATAAAAATCGCTTTCTTTCTTCGTCGTTGGTAAAGTTCTTGAAATCCTGTTCGCAGTCAAAGGCTACAATGTGAACTTCATAAGGCTGCTCTATATTGACTTCGACAAAAGTATTTTCTGCGGGCCTTAGGCGCAACAATAATCGCCCGTTATATTTTGAGATCAATGGAATGGCGATTTGCTCAAACTCATGATACACTTTCTCCTGCCCCTCTTTGAGATATATAAGTTGTGTAATATAAACCATATTTCAAACAGAATGTCTATTGATATGCTTTTTGGTAGCTGGCCGCATTGCTGCTACTATTCATCGTTTAATGACCTAATATTTTGAGCGCGCAGGCTTTCAAGATGCGCCTTCATCATTTTGACCTGCGCCGGCGCATGGCTTTGCCAAACCGCAACTTCGCCGACAACTCTGAATGGCGCCGATGACCGGTAAGATTTTGTTGGATTGCCTGGAAACTTCTTGTCTGTAAGGTCAGGATCGTCTTCAATTTCGCCGGTTGGCTCCACCAGGTAAATCCTTTCTGCTCCGTTTCCAATGGCCAGCTCTGCTCCCCAAATTGCAGCATCTAAGGTTGCTGACAAGAAAATGTATTTAGCATTTTTGCTTTGATTGAAGTTAGAGTTGAAACCAGGCTCAATAAGCGCTCCTGGTTTTAGATCGGCTTTTGTACCGTGAAAATAGGTTTGTTTAAAGGGCGAAGCGCTGCCCATGTCCGATTGGTAGCCGATTGTCTGCTGTTCCATAATTTGTAATTGAAATGGCGGGTTATATTTTTTAAGTTCAAAAAATCACTCTTTTATTACATCTACACCTTTGCTCGCTCGTGCATTTATTTTGTCACAGATGAATCTCCCTTTGAATATTAATCTGCTCCAGGAAGACCTCATCGTGCGATACAACAATGATTGTGCCCTGATATTGATTAATGGCCGATGTCAATATTTCGATGTTCTGAATATCCAAATTATTGGTTGGTTCGTCAAATACAATCAGATCGGGCGACTTACGGTCCAGCGTTAAACAACAAAGCGACAAACGCATCCTCTCGCCGCCACTTAAAACTTCGCATTTTTTATCCCAGTCATTTTTTGTAAACAGGAAACGATGTAACCGGATTTTAACCTCGTGCTCCTCCAATGCTGCTATATTCAACCCTGCCGCCTGTTCATAAACAGTCCTATTGTCGTCAAGTAAAGAATATTCCTGATCCAGATAAACCGCTTTACAGTCTGCGGTGCGCAGCGATCCGGTTTGAGGTCGCAGGTTGCCTAAAATAAGTTGTATTAATGTTGTCTTTCCCGAACCATTCATGCCTTTTAATACAATCCTTTCCCCACTTGTAATTTGAAAATTCAACTGATGCTTCCAGAGTGCCTGATCGTGATAACCATAATTAAGCTGAGTAGCCGTCACCAGCGTTTTTCCCCTGTGCAAGGCCGAGCTATCGAGCCCAAAATTTATTGTGCTGATATCGGGCAGTGAAGATCGTAGTTCGTTTAACTCTTTGTGGATCCCGGCAATTTTTTCGGTGTGAACACTCTTTAATTTTGAGGTGCTCTTTTCAGCGCTATTCCTTAAAGTATTCATCATGATACGCGCTACACCGGCCTTTTCCTGCTTTCCCTTTCCGCGAGCATCCAGCTTTTGCTGCCGCGCTAAAGTTTCCCTTTCCTTAGCTTTGGCCTTTCGCAAAGCCTTTTCTGTATTTTGGACACCCTGAGTCAATGCGGCGTCTTCTATTTTCTTTTGTTCGCTGTAGAAATCAAAGTTACCGCCATAAGTTTTGATGCCAACAGTGTTCAACTCCAAGGTCTTTTGAAAAAGATTCAATAGCCTTCGGTCGTGACTAACGACGATCAGTGTACTTTTAACGGCTTCTACAAAATCATAAAAAAGCAGTCGCGCCGACAGGTCCAAATGATTGGTCGGTTCGTCCATCAAAATCACCTTAGGCTGGTGGATAGCGATGCCGGCCAGAAAAATTTTTGTCTTTTGTCCGCCACTAAGCTTTCCCATTTTTTCGAACAGGTCCAATTCATTTAAGTTCCAGAAATTAAGGGCTTCCTTACACCGTTCCTCAATAGTCCAATCATCATTCAGCAGGGTAAAGTTTTCCTCACTGGTGTTTCCATTCAAAATTTTCCCGAACGCGCTCAGTTTATCTTCGATATTTAAGGCTTGCGCAATGGTAAGATGATTGAATTGCCCGAAGATCTGGGGCATATAGTAAGGCTCAGCCTCGACTTCTATCTGTCCTTCCGAAGGCTGAAGTTCGCCTGCAATGATTTTTAGCAAAGTGGATTTCCCCACACCGTTATTGCCAATTAGCGCAACCTTTTCCATGTTGCCTACGGTCAAATTAAAATCGCTAAAAAGTAGATCTTTATTGGGATGTGCGTATGCAAGATTTTTTAAAATCAACATAATTTCTTTCTTTAAAAATGAATCAATACTGCAGCGATTGAAGCTGCTATCTTGAATGTTTGAAAGAAATTATATTACATCGGGTGTTGCTTGATTTTGTGCCTGCAAATATAAGTATTTTATGTTGGGAACAAGAGATACAAAGGCCCGCTTCGCATCCACCTCAGCATAAATTATAAAAGGGAGCGGTAAAATTCAACAAGTAAAGCCGCAGCCGAGCAATGCTATAAGAGGTCTGCACAATTTCGACTTTGATCGGATAATTTGGGAACCTACGTCATTTTATGCTGATCAATAGGCATTTAATGAAAAAACGGCGTCATTTGTCTTCAAATGACGCCGTTTAGCTTTTTGTCGGGAAGACAGGATTCGAACCTCTTAATTTACACTTATAAAATTTAATATATTATCATATACAATATATTGATTATCAATTAATATTAAGCTTTTATTATTTAGCCTGATTTAATTTTATTAGATAAGATTAAGCATTTCTGTCCGAAATGTGTCCGAAATTTTCGCTAAGTTTGGGTTATGGCATACGTAAATTTTTACCTTGATAAACCCTTCAGTGATGCAAAAAGTAGGACGGAGATTAAACATGTAATCGCAGATTGCAATAAAGCAAAAAAGCATTATCCCAAAAGCATCCTGAATTCCAATCTCACTGCACTGTATTTGTTCTTTACACCTGTAAAAGGCAGCCGCTTAAAAATACGAACGACTATAAAAATTACACCTGAGCATTGGGATTTTCGCAAAGGAAAATACAAGAGTACTGTTCCCGGCAGTTTGGAACTCAATAATGAACTAGAGAATCTTTCATCCAATCTGAAGAAAAAGTTTATCCTCTATAAAGAATCCGGCAGCTCATTATCCGCTGAAGATATAAAGCAGTTCCTGGAAAAATTCATGAACGGCGATGCCGGTAAAAAGGACGGCACTTTGCTGAGAGCCCGGGAAACGTTTTTGGAAAAGAAAATCGGGCTGCTATCAGAAGGTACATTAAAAGAATATAGGACAGTATTTAAAAGTCTCTCAGACTATGAACTGCAAAAAAAACTCACATTAAACTTTTCATCTTTTAATCAATCCTTTTTTGAGAGTTATGAAAAATTCCTGATTGAAAAAAAGAACCCGAAACAAAAAAAAGAAGGTTTGTTAAACGATACTATTGCTAAATACACTGCTACGTTAAAGACCTTTCTGCAATGGGCTTTTGAAAATGGCTTGCACAAGAATAGATCTGCATTCAGCAAAATCAAGACACAGATCAAAAAACGTTCAAAAAACGAAATTGTGGCATTAATGGAACGAGAACTTATGGATTTACTCCATTATGATTTTTCCGGAAATGAGCGCCTGGAGAAAGTGCGTGACCTGTTTTGTTTTGGCTGCTTTACCGGCCAACGATTTTCAGATATTATGAACTTCAGCAAATTGGATTTTGACGGTAAGAAATGGGATTTTATTGCGCTTAAAAACAAAAAGCGGGTTGTGGTTCCCATGACCGGCTTTATTGCCAATGCTGTTCCCATCATAGAAAAGTACAGCAAAGGATTCCCGGTAATTTCTAACCAGAAATTCAACGAATATCTAAAAGAGATCGGCGAAAAAGTGAAAATAAATAATCCGGTAAAGATTGTCCGCTATAGGGGTACACAGCAGCTTGTGTTTACCAGGCCCAAACATGAGTTTATGTCGTCCCACATGGCACGGCGTACTTTTGTAACTTTATCCTTAGAAAAAGGAGTACCGATTACGATTGTTCAAAAGATTACGCAGCATGCCGATTTGAGAACTTTAATCAAATATGAAGCCCATTCCACTGAAGCCCTCTTCCAGTCGTTTAAAAATACATAACCATGAAAATAAAAAACTTTTTGATCAACAGCCGCGCGGGACGATCCTTTCTGACTTCTTTCGGCATGGCGAGTAATAATAATGCCCGATCCTATTTTACCTACAAGATTGGCAACCAGAGTGACCGAAAAGTTGGAGACTATTTTCTGTATTTCAAAAAAGGAAATGTTTCTGCCTGGATCGTGGATAATTTTGCTTTTAACGAAATGGTTAGCTTTGGAGCAACCCACGGAATAGGATTTTTACAATTTCAACTGGAACAATCTGATGATAAAGAGAATTTTTTAAAGTATCTGCAGGCAGCCATTCCCAACAGGAGAAACAATTACTCAAAGTCAAAGCATGAGTTGCTAGACTACTACTTAAGCTGGGTTAACGAACAACTGGCAATTATAAACACCAAAGAATCAAATACGAGAAATCAAAACGATTTTTCTTTTGTGAATAATATCCAGATTCGGAATGAAGCGATCAATATGATTTCGGTTCTCCAACCTCCATCTTTTATTCAAAGTGAATTAGCAGAAATAAAGACGAAATTAAAAGACCTGCATCAAGCAGCAAGTGCTGAAAACAATAACGCATCAGATCTTCCAATCGAAGGTCATGATCAGCTCGCCACAATTATTGAACGATTGGGAGATCTGGAAATAGCGATAGCCCAACTTGGAAATGGCAAAATCGAAACTTTTAGTGAACAGGAGCTAAAGCAATTTGTTTTCTTGCTCCTCGCGTTGCAGACCTATCATCTGGATAACAAATCAGAAAATCCTTATTTTTTTTCACAGCTTTCAAAAGTGGATATTACTGGCCTGTTAAAATCAAATTTTAAATATTTCAATCTGAAGACTCCAAAGACCACCGAAAAAGATGTTTACAAATTTGATGAACAGTTCCTAACACTTGATCTTGAAAAGATCCATAAAGAGTTGAAAAAACTTTTGTTGGATTTTAAGTGAATCAGATCGTTAGGTATATCGCTATGAGGCTTAATTGTGAACGGCTTAATAATTAGAAAAGAAAAAGATATCGATTGGTTTAGAAATCATGCTGACTTAGCCAGTAGCAACAAGGCCGGCTCTTTTGCAAGGTTGGTTTTTGTGTGACGGCTTTGTGTGCCTTGCAAATGTGCCTGACTTGGTGTGTTAGATTAAGTTATCAAAAGTCGCATGTATTCAAAATGACGTTTCTGAAAGTCATCGAAATTCTCAATCTTCTTTCATACTTAACTCCGTTGAAGTTATCTGTCTTTCTAGCTGCAATTCCATGTGTCCATTTATGTCTAGCCTCTCCTGAAATAACTACCAAACTTCGTGGCTCAAGCATGACTTCTATTTTTTCCTTTGTTTTCAAATTAATTAAGTCCATAACACAGTTTGAACCTAAACTCATTGAAATTATTGTTTCACCGAAACAAGGCTCACAGTCAACATGATTAGATATACCCTGCCCAGGCTGGTATTCATTAACAATTAATTGGTCGGGAACTTTTGAAAGATGACCTTTTTGGAATAATCTTTCGCCAAAAGGTTGAGCCCAAAGTGGCAGTTCTCCCAAATACATTGAGTAATCAATTGACCTCGCTTTATAATCATATTTCCATCCATAATGCTGAACACGCCTTTTTAAATCTGTTAGCCAAGTTTCATCGTTTATTGCTTGCCACAATTGTTGATGTTCCTCTTTAGTGATAAATTCAGGAACATATTTTAATCCTGAAACTGTGGCAATAGCAATTGCAGAGTTCAACACTTGCGAATTAGAATCCCTAATAGGTTTAATAATATTTGTATCAAAAATATTGAGCTGCATTTTTTACACTTTGAGAGTCAGTATTTCATAGTAAACATCTTCCTCCCCGGGCTCACGCATTGTTGCTCGGCTTGTTTTATAAGCAACATGAGCAACCTTTTTGTCTGAGTTTATTTCTTCAAATTTTAGTTGTTTTTTGAAATGATGCCAACTTTCATTTCTATCTGCTCGGTCTGGATTCTGAAATATAAAATGTACATTTTTGAATTCAGAAACCAAATTGCTAACAAAATTAGCTAAATTTTCGACAATATCAAACGAAAGATTTGCAAAAAGATAAGAAGCATTGAGAAAAAATGGATTGTTTTTACCTGCAAATTCTACTAACATTTCATGGGGAATATCATTCCAGCTTTTAAAAAATGAAAATTTCGAATCGGTATGAAACAAATCAGATTGTGAAAACTCATTAGCTTTCTCAATCATAGCCTCTGAAATGTCAATTCCGATATATTGTATGCGCAAGGGGCCGCCAGTCTCATTTTGAAACAATTCTGCCATTGCAAGTCCCGAAGTTAATGGACCACAACCTAAGTCAATGAAAATGGGAAAATATTTCTTATCGGTAAATATTTGATGCAAAGACTTCCAAACCTTTTTAAAAACTGCAATCGAAGTAAAGAAATGTTTTTTCATATTAAAATAACAGTAAAGAAGCACTTTGTCTCTTGGTTCAAGTCCTTCATACCTTTCATCAAATTTCGTTTTCCCCCTATCCAAAATGTCATTTAATACAGTCATTTTATCGTAACCCATAAGAACAAGAATGCCTTCTGAATCTTTATGACTTAAAACAGGCTTATTAATGTTGTATTTAAAGTGTCCTTCCATTATTGGGGATGGGTATAATACTGCTAACGCAAGATTCTCAATTTCCAGTCCATGTGGGTAGCGACCAGAAATAAGTTCTTGAATTGATACATGCGCTAAGAAATGAAATTGTCGAATGTTTGCTTCATTAGAAAAATCCTCCTTAAGCTTTTCAAGCTCAGCTAAATAATTTCTCGCTGTGAGTTTATTCTCTGCTTTCTGAAAATAATAAACCAGAAAATCTACTAATTTTTGAGTGTGACTTTCTTCTTCAAGATTTTCCGCTTTTTGTAGTAGGTTGAGTATTTGTGGAAAAAAGTTTATGTAATCAGCTTGTATATCGTCGACATTTTGACTTTGAGACAATGCTTTTAAACGATACTTTACAGATGATTCAGGAAGGTAACTTAACAAATGGTCGATAGTCCCAACTAAACCAAAATGTTCAGCTAATTTTTCAGCAACAACAGCGAGTAAAAATAGAAAGGCATCAAATGGTTCACTGTGATTTCTAGCCTGCTCAAATTCAATGAAAACTGATGAACGTGTAAATTCGCCGAAATAAAAATCGTTATCAAATTTTAGTTCAAGTAGCTCTTCCTTTGATAGAGTGCAAAAAAAATCAGTTAATTCAGCAAGGTTTACTGAAACCCAAGCATCGAAGTTTTCTCTTGATGTTGTTGACCTAAGATGTTGTACAATGTCCGTTAGATTCATACTATTTTTTCTTGCTCTTACTATCTAAATCAATTACATCTTCCAACTCGCTTACGGGGTAGCGACCTTTATTTTTTTTAAGCAAGTCAAGAACATGCCACTTGTCAAGGTTGAAGTACTTCGCAAAAAATGAAGCTAGATACGTTGTGTTCTCAACTTTGTCAGAGTATTGATTTGCGATTCTTTCAAAGACTTTCTCTGTCTTATCTTTTCGAAAAATATTCAAAACCATCTGCCCCATAACAACAGTTGATTTATCAGAATAGTCATATTGATAATTTGACGTTAGCATAATCGATTTTGTATTGTTAACGTCGTCATCCCAATTTAAAAAATCAAAACTATCACTTAGAATTTTTTGATGAGCTGCAAATTGAAATGCAGATTCAACTATAAATCGTTCAAAATAGCTTTCAAGTTTGAATTTTATACTTTGAGTATTACTAGCTAATTGCTCGAATGTGATATCGGAAAATCTAAGATTTGTATCAGCTTTAACCATGTTCTTGTAGCCATAATAAAGACCCAAAAATCCTAAAATATATTCTGCAATATTGAGTGGTGCCACAAATTCATTTTGAATAAAAGTATTTCTCACAGCTTGCTTGTCTGTATGTTGTCTTGATTTGTTTGGAAATTTCGCCAAAAAAAGTAGAGCTAGCGCTGGCAGATTTTGATTTTTTCTAATTACTTCTTTCTGTAGAATTTCCTTATAAGAAATTAGTAGTCTGTCAAGCTGATTAAATAAATGAATTAATTCTTTGATGTCAGCTAATTCCCCATTTTTAGAAAAGTCATTTGCAATTGAGTTTTGTAAAACTTCAATTGCATTATTAATGTCGAATGTTTTATTACTGTAAACCTTTTCAATGACAGATTTAAAAATTACTCTTTGTGCACTGTTAATTTCAATGTTGTGGTAATGCAATAATGGTTTTAAATAAGTATTCTCCTTATAGATGGAAAATTGTTTTATAGGGTTAATTAAATTCAGTGTGCTGAAAAATCCAGGAGAATAATTTTCAAATTTACTTTCTCGTTCAGCATAAATAATGTTTGCGTTTTTTATAAACGCAAACAAACCTAGAACTTTGTCAAATAAGTCAAGTTTGTATTTCCACGCTGAAAGTGTTTCGTTTTTTGGAAGCTTTATTTTGTCAAGTTCAATTTCTTCGAACTTTTCGTTTTCTTCTGGTATAATTTCGCAAATACTACTCGGAATAAAACTATCAGGAAAGGTTTTTGTTGATGAAAGAAAAGTTGCTCTTGCCGTAGCAGTTTTGAAGTAAATTGATTTTACTCTTGAAACGGGAATGGGTTCTGAAACATAATATAGCCCACTGTTGTCAAACTCGGTTGTTTTTATTCCTTTTAATACAAGCTCGACTAAGATATCAGAATTTTCCAATTTGGCTATTGGAGCTCTTCCGACAATAATATACTCTTCAAAAATTGATAAAATATCTTTTGCCCGGTTTTCATTTTTATAAATTTCGCTCTCTTCCAACGCAATAGGATAGAAGTAGCCAAAAGTAAAATAGTTGGATAGATTAGATGATTTTAACTGTAAATAGAAATTGTCATTCATTGAGAATTTTGCTGTTGATCTAGCTCGTTTTATGGAAACCCCATCTTCCATTACGTTTTGACTAAACATATCTCTCTTTAAATCATCTGACCGAAGTAATCTTGAGACCAGATCATTTTTTTTGCCGCTAGTGTCAAGACCTCTCTCCCTGCAGAAGTCTCTCAGTTCGGCTATTTTATGGTCTTTATATTTTTTCATTCTATTTTAAAATTAAAATGGTAAATCGTCCAAAGTAATATTTTGTGGAGGTATTCTTTGGGCTCTATACTCTGATTGCCTAAATTCATAAGAATTATCGGCAAAATCCTCAAAGTAATCTGGCAAATTTGTTCCTGTAAAAGTTAGAAATAAACTTTCTTTTGCTCTTGTACAGCCAATATAGTAATGTTCGGCTGTTTTTTCTTCTGAATTCATTGCTGTATGCATATCTGGCATGATTACAACTTGAAATTCCAAACCCTTAGCAGATTTGTAGGTTGTAACTAAGATATTTTCAATATCGGTCGGCTGGTGTCCGTGATACCATTTGGTCGCAGAAAATCCCATTTGAGTTATCCTTTGATAATGATAATCCACTTCTCTTTGACCATAGAGTAATATTGCAATATTTACGTCTCCAGCGTTTTCGAGAATAACCCTTAATCGATTAAATTTTTCTTCGTCAGATAATGCCTGAATGATAACGGGCATATTCCCTGTCCCTCTTGGCATGAGCTGTAAGGCGATTGGGTTGTTGGCTCTTTCATTGTCTGGCATGAAGTATCGGGCAAAGTTGTAAATTTCAAACGTGTTGCGGTAATTGTATTGTAACGGAATTGGAACTGTATTACGGCTGTTTTCAAGCTCTACCCTAATTGCTGGGGCTAATATTCCTCTTTCGTGAACTCTTTGAGCATTGTCAGCACCTACGGTCATTCGCCTACATTTCGTTAAAAAAGCTTGATAAACCCTAGCTTCAAAATCTTGTCCTTCATCTATAAGAATTTCATCGTACTGAGCTAAATTATGCATTCGACCAATCATGTATTCTGCAGAATGTGTATCATCAAGCCAACCAAATCTTGGTGGATACCAATCATACAATCCAAAAATGCAATTTCTCAGTGCTTCAGTTTGGGCTATATTTTTCAAGCTGACACATAAGAGATTTTGAAAAGTGAGTACAAGAATCTTCTTGTCACTATTTATTAAACGTTCGGCACGCATAATTGTGACGGTCGTTTTGCCACTTCCCGGAACACCAGTAACTAATTGATGGTTGCTGCCATCATAATCTATAGCTTGTATCATTATATTCCCGCCTCTTGACCGTTCAATATCAGCTCTAGAAATTGTATTAAATCGAAACTGGGGCATTTCTGGTTGTTATATATTATAAGTCAATAATAGTACAAAAATAACTAAAAGTATGAGTATGGTATAATTTGGGTGGTGGGTGGGCATGGTTTCGAGTGAAAATATTTTTTTAAAATGTCGAGCAAATGGTCATGATATTCGTCAGCTTGGGTGGGTGGGTTGTGTGTTGGCATTTTTAGCTCTTGGCAAGGTTGGTGGGTTTGGGTTTGTGTGCCTTGCCATGTGGTAAAAAATGCGTTGGGCAGCATAGCAAAGATTTAGGACTTGTCAAACTGGAACGCTGTACCCAAATAGGGTGACACACAACGAACAAATATTTGCGATGCGGCGGCAATGCTTGTTCATCAGTTGAGTTTTGTACTAAAGATAAATAGAAATCCAAAAGTTGAGCCGTTAACTTCCAGCCGCCGTATTGCAAATACACCGTTGGCGGTAGTACTTCACTATCGCATTTTTAATATCCCTTTTTGTTCCCAAAATCTATACTCATTATTATCAGACATTTTAATAACATATAATGTGTCAAAAAACGTCTTTGTAGTCAAATCAAATTTTCGACAAATTAATAAGTCTTCAGATTTTTTTAGAACTGCTAGATTCTTTTCATTACTCAAACATTGATAAGATTTCTGTCCTGCTGCTGTCCCACCACCGAGCAAATAACTCACCGCAGGAAGTACTAGCAAAGTGATGATAAGTAACCACTGATTTCTATTAAATTTTAGATCAAGCAGATTCAACATATCAAAATTTTCATCACGAGACTCTGTAATAGATTCTATAATTTTTTGCTCAAATGATTTTTTGTCCTTGAGTTTAAATAAAAATGCTAAACCCCAAATCAAAAGATTGATCACGATTGCTGTTATAAAAAAAAGCAATATACCCATCCAGCTAAAGGGATATGTATGAAGCATCAAAATTCCAATAACAATCATAAGTCCATTTATAAAGTAAATACCATGTAAGTATCCCCGCTTTGGGTTTTTCAATTGCTTAAAAAAAGGTGCTGCAAGTCCTAAGGTTTTAAACGAAGCAAGTAAGATTGAAGTTATACTTGCTGCAACTACTAATAATCCAGAGATACTTGGAGTGATATAATAGTTGGGAATTTTATATTCACTATAAAACCCGTTTTCAAATTGAAACCAAACAAAATAGATGTAAGCGGATACAGCAGCAAAAATTGTAGTTTGGTTTATAAATTTATTTTCAGTACCCATACTCTAAAGTTTCTAAAAATTCAAGTTAGTATTACCGCCAACGTTTTGGGTATTGCCGAAGGCGGGGAAATATAAGCACAAAAGCTGAAATTTGCACCGCAGTTAGCAAAACCATTTGCTTGTTGCACAACTAAAGATATGCACAGGGTGTGAATAGACAAAATCGAAAATGTGTTTTGTGATTTGAAAAATATGCAAGGTAAAAAGCACCTCATCCCGCAATTGTTTTACAACACGAGTTTGGACAAGCTTCTGCCTGAAGACAATTTTTACAGGATGCTAAATAGTGAGCTGGATCTTCATTTTGTTTATAAAGCCACTTCAAAATATTATGGCAGTGAGGGACAACAAAGCATAGACCCGGTGGTGTTATTCAAAATACTGCTGGTAGGCTATCTCAATAACATCGACAGCGACCGGGTATTGCTACACTAGTGTGCAGACATTTTAAGCATTCGTTTGTTTTTGGGTTATGATCTGGATGAGAAGTTGCACTGGTATTCTACCATCAGCCGTACCCGGCAATTGTATGGTGAAGAGTTAACGCCCGGCGGATGCAAACCGCCAATAAACATGTGTTGATGGCAGCGCTCACCTACAGTTACGCAACGGTTACATTTGTTAGCGGTAGTGCTTTTACAAATGTTCAGCCCTACCCCAATTTCTATTTGGGAAACTTCTGGATTATTATTTTTATGAATACTATAGGGACATTTTCTTTATGCAGCTGATAACAGCTCTTCTTGGATGTTTTTCGTTTCCCTCTGCGGAAATCAAATACATACTCTGAGAAAACTTAGCAATCCATTCAGTACTAATATTTCTTCTACTTCCGTAATGTGGTAATGTCTTAGCCCCCTAAAAGGCTGGACTAAAATTGTAAATTAATTTAGTCACAGTAAATTTAGGAATTATGACGAAAACAAGACGACAGTTTACGCCTGAGGAGAAGTACAGCATCCTTCAGGAAGCAGAGCGGGAAGGGACAACCGAGGTAGCCCGTAAGTACAACTTAGCTCATTCAGTACTTAGTTACTGGAGGAAAAAGTATCTGGCCAAAGGCAAAGACGGTTTAAAGGCCAGTTATAAGAAGGTTGATCCACAGCTCAGAGCTTTGGAGGAAGAGAACGAACGGTTAAAGCGGCTGATAGCTAAACAGGCCATTGAGCTGGAGTTTAAAACCGAGCTTTTAAAAAAAAGCGATGCCCATTATCAGAAACTAAGGAAATGATCGTAGAGTACAAAAGCAAGGTCGGCGTGAATGATCTTTGCCAGTGGGCATCAGTAGCCAGGAGCAGTCTGTATTATCATGCTCATCCTGGTCCAAGAGGGATCAGGCCAAGTACGCACACGATGATAGGTAATTGCGGCCTTGTAGAAAATAGCCTGGTCGTAGACCAGATGCGTGCTATTCTTTCGATGGACTATTGCGTGTATGGTTACCGGAAGATGACCGAAGAGCTGCGTGATCTGGAGTACACGATCAATCCTAAGAAGGTGTATCGTCTAATGAAGGAAAGCCATTTATTATGCGGCAAGCGTATAAAAGTTCAAGGTAAACGCAAATGGGTGGAGCATCGCCGAATTGAGGCAAAGCAACCTATGGAATATCTGTGTCTGGATATCAAATACATCTGGGTTCAGGGCGAAGGCCGCTGGTATTACCAGTTAGCCATAATGGATGTGTTCAGCCGCAGGATCCTGTGCTGGATTTTTCAGCGAAGCGTCCGCCAGACAGATGTAATTGCACTGATGCGATGGCTGGACCTTCGTTTTGGCTTAAAGGGGGTCATCATCCGCAATGACAATGGTTCACAGTTCATCGCCCATAAGGTTCGCGAAGCATTACGGTCAATGGAAGCAAAACAGGAATTTACACACGTGGCCACGCCTGAGGAAAATGCCTATATCGAGGCCTTTCACTCCATCGAGCAGCATGAGTTGATCGAGCGGCATTCTTTTGCAAGCTTCTACGACGCCAAGCAGCACATTGGAAAATATATGCACTGGTATAACCGAAGACGCAAACATGGCGCTATAGGCTTCATTACACCAATGCAAAAATGGGCACAGGGCTTATCCCGAACAGCTGTTAAGGCACTAATGAAGCAAGGGGCGATGTGCTTGTCAAGGCCGGACAGCATGGCTATGAGCGCTGAGTCCGCTTTGTATAGCCTTGACAAGTGCAGCGAACCGGCTTATCTTTGCCTGGACGGTGACCGGGATAACGATGAATTAGTAGCAAACCATTTTGAAAAATCAGTCCAGTTTATAAGGGGTTAAGACAGTAATTGAACAATTGTTAGATTTTGGGAATTGAAGCTATATCTTTCCATATCATCAAATGACTCAACGCCAGCATCACTAGTAAGAATATATCTTTTTCCTTTACTGTTAATTGAATTACTGTGGCAGAAAGATTTCAGGTGAAGCGTCATTTTTTTCATCTACTACATCGCAAGGTTTTAATAATTCTTTTGATTCGTTGATTTGAGAAAAAGTCTTTTGATAATTCTCAACTTTGAGAAAATCAATGTTTGTAAATAACTGAACTTTGTCAGTGTAAAATTCTCTTGATGGAGATAATATCTTTATTTCATTAAAATTGAAACTGCCAGTTAGTGCTTATCTACTTTCAATATTTTATTGTTCACACAATTCATTCAATTCTTGAACCTTTTGAAACGATATATATATGTTCAATATCAGCATCTTCTTATCTCAATGCAGATTGCTTGATATTATGTCGGAGTTCGTCAGAAACGTTTTAATTCGCAGTAGTGTCTTAACATTACCGCTAACTCATATAAATATATGAAAGTTTATTACTCTTGCAATTAGGACAATTATTTTTAAACTTATTAGCTACTTCATACATTATAATAAAATATACAAAATGCGAAAGAGGAAATTCCTTATTTTGGATTCGATTCTCTAACTGTTACTTCATCAGTTTTTGAATCAGATCATCTTTTTCTTTAAGCATACGTTCGTAGAGGTCTACGATTTTGTCCAAGGGGTTAAAAGTGCAGTTATTAAAATTGGGAGAAAAATGACCGTTATTGATACTTCCGTTCTCAAATGTATTAAAGTAGGCTATTGCGGCTTCTTCGTCAAAATTCTTAATGGCTTCCACGGGTACTTTGAGGACGGTAGCTACTTGAAGTAATAGCGGTTCTTCTATCGCTTCCTTTTGTTCCAGCAGTGATATTTTACGTTGGTTCCATTCATCGCCTAGCTCTGTAGCCAAGGCTTCCTGCTTTAGGCCCATCATCTCGCGGAAGCGTCTTACATTGCGGCCCTGGTGTATTGTTTTTTCCATATTCAAAAATCCTTTGTACAAATATAGCTAATATCATTTTGGTAAGGTACCTGCGCGTGCTGCTAAATTATTGTCGTAGCCTATAGGATAGTAATAAGCAATAGCAGAACTTGGTGTGTATGGAACAGCAGCATATCTACAACGAAGACCAGTGGATCAAAACCATCTTCCTGTTAAGTGATATACATGGCTGGCTGCAGGAGGCAGAAAAAAGCTTGTTTTACCAACTGCCCATTGGTTGTAAAAAGAAGCTGCTACGGAATAGCTACTACTTAAGCTGCCAGGCTGTGGCGCATATTCTGGAACGGCATTATTATAAGATCAGCCGTTATCCTAATTGTGGCAAATTCACCGTACCAGTAACAGATATATTAACCTATATAAAAGAGGCTGCTTGCCAACCACCGACGCCTCTTCTCAATTCCGTATATGTTAAGCGCACTCTGGAGGTTGCATCAATAATTGGGTTTGATAAATTAAATAAGCCTGCTAATACGATTACTATTCTTACAAATACTGGCGGTAAAATAATTACCGCCTTCCCTGGGATTTTATAACCTTGAAAAAAAGATATACTATGAGACAAATGGTCCCATCTGCCAGAATGAAAAAGTACAGAAAACAAATCAAGCCTGAACTCGAATGGCAAACCGGAGCATACAATCGGTATGTGGAATGGGAGGGTATGTTGCCTTACTCATTCTTGTTGATGGCAAAACTGGCGGGTGTAACGCCCGATAATATAGTGTCGGATTTTATGGATAATCTATCCTGCGGCGGATGGAAGCGCAAAGGTAGGGAGAAGGCCAGACAGCATTTAGTAGAATATTTTATAGAACACGGTTATGGTCAAAAACATTATAAAGCAAAAGATATTCGAACCATGTTTAGAGAATTGGATGCCATCGGTATGTTATGGCCGGAAAATGGCACTTCAAAATTCACCGGTATGCATGCTAAATGGAGAAATAAATATTACGCCTACTGGTTCGAAAAATGGTATAATAAATTACGAAGAAAAAAATAATTAGCTCCTTAAGCGTAATTGGACATTATTATTCAGTTCAAATTTTCTTTGGATTAAACAAAGGTAATGACTCTCCGAACCAAGACTAACGCTATAGTTAAAATTACCGCCCATTTCAAAATCATCCCGATCACTTTCAAATAGAAATCCCGCTTAAAACTTTCCACTGGGAATAATTGTACCCGCTTTGTATGCGTAACATTTTTGGGTTGAGATTCTATGATATTTTTAATAGCTCCAAAGTAAACTTTTAAAAGATCTGTTACCGGCTTTGTGTCCACCTCCGGCGGCTTTTGATTTTCGATTTTCATTTCCATTTCGGTTAATCGATCAGAAAAGTTTTCGACTGCTTTTGTCAACAGCCCAAGACTCACATTTCCTTCTTTTTGCTCCTTTGCCATTTCTTCCAGTGCAAACAGGAGGCCTTCGTTTAGTTCTTCTTTCATCGTGATAAATAATTTTGTCGTTGTTTAATTTTAATGAACTGCGTTTCTTTCAGCACCTCTTTTTGATTTTGCAGCTCCAATTTTCTTTCGATTGTTTGAAGCGATAAACCCATCTCACTGCCTTTAATTTTCACACCCTTTTCATCAATAAAAGAAATCCCTCTGCTCTTAATTACATCTAACCCCAGCGCTTTAGCATTTTGGCAAAACGCCTCCATGCTTTTTGATTGTGATAATACTTCCATCAACCGGGATTTAATTTGCTGTTTTCGCTGGTCGTTACGGGGGATCTGTTGCTGCTGTTTATGTAAAAATCTCCTGGGACTTAATACTTGTTGAAGTTTAAACTCCCGCTCCATTTTGCGGCAAAACGCTGCCATGCGTTTATAATTATTACTGTCAGAAACATTGGTTCTTCCTGCAAACCCGATGCGGTTGGCGATGATGTGTACATGCTGATGATGGGTGTCTGTATGTTCCACCGCCAGGAACTGGTTTTCATTAAATCCAAACTCTCTTGAAGAGTGCTGTACTATATCTAATAATTGACCTCTTTCAAGCAGTTCTCCTGGTGCCATGCTGAGTGTAATATGAAGTACTGGCCTGGACTGTTTTGCATTCAGTTTTCTGACTTCATTAAACTGTTTGATCAGCTCTTTTTTATTTCCAAAACATTGATTGTAGTATAAAATTTCAGCACGATTTTGAACAATCAGCTTGTCCTTATCCTGCAACATTTTTTTATCTTCCAGGCAGTAACTAATGCATCCTGAAAAACCTTTTCCTATCATCATTTTTCCGATCATGAAATATAATTTTTGATCTGCTGCGCCAGCTCCTTTACCTGGCCTGCCAGAGACTTAAAAGTTGCCCTTTCCAACAACGAAAAATCTTCCAGTCGGTTATTTTTATAGGCCATCGAATTAATGTTTGCTGCCAGGTGATTAAGCCGGGCTGTGAAAGTCAAAACCTCTTTAGGGAGTGTTTTTTGGCGGCTGACAATTTGACTTTTGAGGGCTGCTTCCCGAAGAAATTCAGAAACGGTAAGTTGCACATTCCTGGCTTTTGATTTGATCACTGTTACCTCTATCGCACTGCAAGCTACCCGAAGACGGTAATTTCTTTTAATTGTCTTTGAAGGCCTGCCGCCTTTATTTTTATGGTTATTATTGTTCATGATATTACCTCCTCTCATATTTATCTTATTTTCAAAACAGGCAAAGCCTGCCCCATGAATGCCGCCCTCAAAGCGGTCATGAATGGGCCAGCATGTTCGAAGGGGGCCGAGGTTACGAGCCCACGAGAACATAGCTGGCTCCTAAAATTCTGAATACCCTGATAAGCTCCAACGAGCGTAAATGAACCTGGATGCATTGATTTAAGCTTATTGCTATGTGTTTGAGCTTGTTCATATCCATATAAGCTTTTACCGGAGTTATTCATCTTTATAGCTACTGTATTCCAGCTTATTTAGGTGTGAAAAAAGAAGTGCTTGATAATCGGATACTTCCTGCCAGCCTTAACGGTTCAGCCCCAGACCTCTGCTATATAGCCGTTGCTGTGCGAGGGCTTTTTCTTTCACCAGCCACTCATTGAGGTCTTTGTGTAATCCGTATTTGTGAGAGAGGTCTATAAAGTTTTGAGATCGTTTCAATGCTAAAGAGGTAGCGTGTTTACCGGCACTGTCATTATCCAAAAGCAAATAGACCCTGTCATATTGTTGCATCAAAGGCATGGCCTTATCAAAAAAAGAAAGGGAATTAAGCACCAGAAAATTTGTCAGTTCAGGTAGGATGGCGTGCTGCTTTTCGAGCAGCGAAAGAAAATCAAAAAAGCCTTCCACTACCGCAAGGGATTTTCTTTCCTGCTGGAAAAAACTGAAATCTTTGGGTTTGATCGTGCTTTTAAAACTTCCAGCACTGCGCAACTCGTAGCCGCCGGATTGGTTTTTAAAGCCGATCACCGGGAACTTTTTTTGTCCTGAAGCAAGGGTGATTTCACTACAATATTTGCGCGCAATTGCAAGAGAAATTCCTCTGGATTCAAAATAGTTTTTGAGTTGGTTGTCCTCAATATTTTTGATGCCTAAAATCTGTATTTTAGAAGCTTCTTTTTCCTTTAAATTTTTAGCTAAGCCTGCTTCTAAAAAATGTTGCTGTTGAAAAGAAAAATCAAGAGATTGACTATTGATTTTTTCAAGGAAGCTCGAGACATCGCAATTAAAATAAGTGATGCCAAAATCTATGAGGTTGCCACCTTTTCCCAGGCTATGATCATACCACACATTCAGCTTCCGGTTGATCTTAAAAGAAGGGGTCTTTTCCTGGTGAAAAGGAGAGTAATACCAATAATCATTACCACGCACTTTTGCGGGCCTGATATTTAGTGTTTCCAAGTAAGAAACAAGATCCATCTTTTTTACCTGCTCACAGTTCCATTTTTGAGGGGTCATAGTTTCCTGTTTTTTTGATGATTTGATGAAAAGGGTATTTATCTAACTGGTTCCTAATTATTTAGGCTGTCATCCGAACTGTCATCAAAACATTTCAGTTGTCATCATCACCCTTTTTTGATGACGCTTTGATGACGTTTTTGATGACGGTAATCTTTTGATATTGATTAACTTATAGTGCTGTCATCAAAATCATCAAGATTATTGAGCTTCAGCACCTCTTTTTTTTCGATAGTAAAAAACCTGCCTTTTTGGGTGAACTCATAAATGTTGCCGTCTGTTCCCAGCCGGTATTGCTGATAGGCATTAGAGTTACCTGATGGCCTCAATTGCCAGTCCTGCTGAACGATCTTCCTGATGGCTGTACTATCACGATGGTGAAATCCTTTTTTCTGTAACCAATCTTGTACATCAGTAATACAAAACTGTATCTCGGAAACTTCTTCTCTTGCTTCCAGGATGGTGAGCAGGATCTGGGCTATTTCTACTTCAAGCCGGTTGCGGTTAAAGCGTTTAATATGTTTTAGGGCAGGTGTAGCAATTTGCTCCGGCCGGAACCACATCCGGGTGGTGCGTTTAGTAGACTCTGGTCGTTGGATCAGGTAATGAATAAAGAAGGGTATCTCTTTTTTAAGTTCACCCAAAAGTTCTTTATTATCTTTTTCAAGGGATGGTAATTTTCTGATCCAGTAGCGGATCTCTGAAGCATCGATTTGTATAAAATTGTCTTCATTATTGCTGCAAAGAATGAACTTGCCAAAAAATTCAATTTCCTGCCTGTCCTGTCCTTTGGCTTCGACTTTATAATACCTGGAAGTGCTTAAGCTTTTAATCCGCTCGGAATCTTCTTTTTTATCCAGGAAAGTTTCATCTACACCGATGATTAATTTAGAGGCCCATTCTGCATTAAAGTTGCTCCTGAAATCTTCATTGCTATTGATGGTCATATTATCACCAAAAATGGCTTTGCAGAAATTAAGGAAAGTAGTCTTGCCGGTATTGCGTTCTTTACTCACCAGGCAAAGGATAGGAAGTATCTGTGTAGGATAGAGTAACAGGATCTTAAAATAATCCAAACCTATATCAATTTGTTCGCGGAAAATGTGGTTTAAAAAGACCAGTGTTTGTTTGGGATAACCCGCCTGGGGAGTATGTAAAAATGGGCTGTACTTGTTATAAAACCTGCCCACTTCTCTTTTATAATCCAGGTGGCCCGGAACCAGGCAAAAGCCATCATACTTGGCAACCGAGGACAAAAAATCTTTTCCATGATCCTGCCTGATACAATCCGTTGACCAGGGGAGCAGCATTTCAATTGTATCTCCTGAAGCTAGAGGCTTCTGAACAATCTTAAAATAGCTGGTGCCGATGCGGAGGTAATCATTTGTGATTTCCATGGCTTAAATTGAAGGAGTTAAACAATTATGTTTCATGGATGCCAAAACCTCTGAACGCAGAAAGTAGATTCGGCCATTAAGCCGTAAATAGGGTAATCCCTTCTTCATCCAGTCAGAAATGGTGACCAGCGAAATATGTAACTCCCTGGCCATTTGTTCACGAGTCAATAATGGCTCGGTGTCTTTTTCATTTTTTTTCTTAGGCAAATTTTCGCCATCCAAAACTTGCTTGATAGATTCAGATACGATCTGGCGTAACTGATCTTCCTCTACAATAATCATTTTGTTCATCTTTATCAATTTTTAAGCGCAAGTTGATAAAGACCGGAATAAAAGTCAATGAGAGAAGTATCAGAGATATATTACGCGAGCAAATGTTTTTGTTTTCAGCAAAGTATAAATAGCTGAATTGGAAATAAGAAAGCAGTTTTTTGATTTTTACTCTAAACCAACAAGCCTGCATTGATTTTTACATCTGTAAGTAATTTGTTTATCTAACTTAACAGGGACTAATACAAACAAGCTCAAAAAATAAAAACTGTCCGAAATATGTCCGAACAGTTTCTAAATAATTGATTTTCAATACAATTTGTCGGGAAGACAGGATTCGAACCTGCGACCCCCTGGTCCCAAACCAGGTGCGCTACCGGCCTGCGCTACTTCCCGAAAAATCCGGATTTGCTAATGGGTTGCAAATGTAATGGAAATTCTTAAAATAATCAAAAGCCTTTTACTTTTTTTAAAAGGAAAAAACCTGTTTATGCGTAAGTCGAAAGCTGATGTTCTTTTTCTATTAACCTCTTGAGTAAAGTAGCCTGGTTAGTCGCGCGAACCAGATTATGGCCGGGATACCTCGAGCCGTAATAAATATCATTGTTGATATAATCCGTGAGAAAACGCAGCGCTTGCATATAAATCATAAACTTACCGGCGTAGAAAAAATATTGTCTTTCCTCAGCGGTTAGTTCGTCTTCCATATAAGCTTTATAACCATCGACAATAGCAATATAGAACTCATCCCTGATTTCAATCTGGTCAAAATCCTTTTCTTCCTCGCTAACCGGGCAAAGATAGGTACGCATCATGTCCCCCACATCGCTGATAAAATATCCGGGCATTACCGTATCGAGATCAATTACACAAATGCCTTTGTCATGCTCATCAAACAATACGTTGCTTATTTTGGTATCATGGTGCGTTACGCGCAATTTAAATGCATCGCTATGCCGGATCTTTACAAATTCCTCTACGATATCACTGTGCTTTTTGAGCTGATCTACCAAGCCTGAAACCTCCTTCAACCGCTCCTGATTCCCTTCTTCTAAAGCTTTCTGAAACTGATGATAGCGCAACGACAGGTCGTGAAACGAAGGAAGTGTAATATTTAAGGAGCTAATGTCGATTGCTGAAAGCACTTTAGTGAATTTCCCAAACTGTCGCGCCGCTTCGTAAGCCTGTCCGGCAGTCTGCACCACATCGAGCGTTTTACTGTTCTTTACAAAAGGAAAAATGCGATAATAACCACCATCCACATGCACCATCGATTTTCCATCTAAGGCATATTGCGGATTCGTAAAGTAATAGTCAGCATTAGTTTGGGACAAATGATTTTCGATCTTCTCAAGGTTGTCGGCAATAAGCAACGGTTCGACAAATACTTTCTCATTTACTTTTTGAAGAATATATTTTTCTTTGCCATTTTTTACAACACAGGTTTCGTTAATCAGACCGCTGCCAAATTTTTCAACCGTATAATTATCTTTATCAAAACCGTAGCGGGCAAGCACATGATGCATGGTCTCCATTTTCAAATTTCATTTCGAATAAAGGTAGAACTTAGACGCATAGCAAAAGTGTGCAAACGATTGTATAAATTTCAGATCAACTATAAACCAGCGTTACCGGCACTTCTATTTTTTGAAAAGGCTCCTCAACTGCGGCCCCTGCCTGCTTTTTGTCGAGGATATCGATGAGCATGTTCATGGCGAGCTGGCCTTGCTGATAAGGAAATTGGTCAAGCGAAACAACGGGAGGAAAAGCCGCATGTTTATTAACCGAAATATTTGCGTAGCTGGCAAATAAGATATCATCATTCACCTCAACGCCTTTGTGCATCGCATATTTCACCGCGTCGAGATGAACATAATCATTAAAGCTGATAATGGCGTCTGGCGGCTTTTTCAGCGCCAACAGTTTGTCTAACGCAAGCTGGGTACCTTCTTCAGACAAGTCGGTCTTTTCGACCATCTGCATGTCAATCTTCAATTTTCTTTTTGAAATGCCGTCCATATACCCTTTCAATCGTTCTTTGCTTGCAGCAATGCCATCCGGGCCATTAATAAATGCAATTCGTTTGCGTCCCTGCCGAAATAGCCATTCGATCATTTGTTCGGTACCTTCATATACACTGCAATATACTTTGCAGGCATTTTCAAAAGGCGGCACGCGGTCAAAATAAACGACGGGAATATTATACTTGTCTAAAGACTCTAAATGATCGTATCGGTTGGTTTCTTTGGATAATGAAATCAGAAGGCCATCAATTCTTTGTTTAACCATCGCTTCTATTACCGTCTTCTCCTTTTTAATGCTGTCGTGGCTTTGGCCGAAAAGGATGGTGTAGCCATGTTCCATCGCGGCATCTTCAATACCACTGATACTTTTCGAAAAAAAATCTTCCGCAATTAAAGGCAGGATAACACCAATGACAAAACTTCTTTTCTGTTTGAAGAAAATGGCCTTTGGGTTGGGCTCATAGTTTAGTTCCTTGGCCAGATTTTGAATCGCTTCTTTGGTTTTAAGCCCAATCCGCGGATGATTATTCAAAGCCCTGGAAACAGTGGATACAGAAACATTAAGTCTTTTTGCTATTTCTTTGATCGTAGGGATATCACTCATAACACAGATGCTAACATAAACAAAGTACGCTAAAGGTAACCAAAAAACTTTCCTTTACTTATATTTTTTAATATAATAATATTAACAGCATTACACTTCATGCTACAAAAATGGCCCCGCGCCCATTTAATTTTTCACCAGCTTTTGCTCAATGTCTTCCAGCGATGCGCCTTTGGTCTCGGGCACTTTGGCCACTACCCATATCAATTGAAGCACCATCATGAAAGCAAAAAAAGCAAAAATAGGCCATGGATTGTCTTTAAATAATCCGTTTTCCTCATCTAAAAAAACGGGCGTGATTAAAGTAATAATCGCCGCAAACACCCAATGCACACTTGCACCAAATGCTTGACCGCCGGCCCTCACTTTTGTCGGAAAGATTTCAGAGATGAAAACCCATATGACAGCCCCCTGCCCTATGGCATGTGAAGCAATAAAAAGCATCAGGAAAAATAATAAGAATGATGCGCCGGCGTGGCTGTAAAAAGCCCAGGCGACCATCGCCAGGCTCAATATATAGCCCAAAGAACCAATCAGCAACAACTTGCGCCGGCCGGCCCGGTCAATCAAATAAAGTCCCACAAAGGTGAATACCAGATTGGTAACGCCGATTAATATAGAATTGCCCAGCGAGTCTTTGGCCGCCAAACCCGCGCGCTCCAAAATTTCCGGAGCATAATACAGAATAAAATTGATGCCGCTCCATTGATTAAAAAACGCCACAAAAAAGGCCAGCCATAAAATAGCGCGATATCGTGAAGCAAAAATAGCTTCGCCTTTATTGACGCTGTGCACTTCCACTTGTTCATGCTTAAGAATGGAAGCCACTTCTTCGTCGGGATTCTCAACCCCCAACTGACTCATGATATTTTTGGCACTCACTACATCTTTCTTAACAGAAAGCAACCATCGCGGACTTTCCGGGATGCTGATAACCATCACCGTATAAATCAACGAAGGAATGGCCATAACGCCCAACATCCAGCGCCAGTCGTTGTCGCCGCCCACACCCTGCAACAAATAATTAGATAAAAAAGCGATCAGAATTCCAAATACAATATTAAACTGATACATGGCGCCCAACCTGCCGCGGGTTTTAGGCGTTGAGATTTCAGAAATATAAGTCGGCGCAGCCACCGACGACACGCCAATCCCCACGCCACCAATAAACCTGAACAACGAAAAAGTATAAGGATCCTGTGCCACAGCCGTTCCAATCGCGGAAAGCGAAAACAAAACGCCGATCCAAAGAAGCACTTTTTTTCTTCCGAACTTCTGTGTAGGCAGCCCCCCGAATATGGAACCAAGCACGGTGCCCCACAAGGCCATTGACATAATAAAGAACCCGTGAAATAAGGGCGACGTGTGCCACAGTTCTTTTATGGGCAAATTAGCTCCGGAAATCACGACGGTATCAAACCCGAAAATAAAACCGGCCAGCGCCGCGATCAGGGAAATGCCAAACAGGTTGGCTTTTGCTTTCTTTTGCATTTTAAATAATTTGTTGCTACGGTTTGTTTTGAAAAGTTACTGCGCGTCTTTGCTGGTGATCAATGGAATCTGGTCGATAGGCCACTTGCGATTTTTGATTGGATAGGTTTCCAGTTTAGACGGATCAATTACCACATGCTTGATCCGCTTTCTGTGCCAGGTGTACACGATATGCACCAACCCATCCGCGGTCTGAATCACCGCGGGGTAGGAAAACTGCTTTTCGGGTTCATCGATATAATCCAATACCAACGCGGCATCCCAATCCCTCCCATTTTTGGTAAGCGCAACATTCAATACGCCACGGCCTTTGTGCCCCATTCCGGGCTGCGTTCTGGTGGAATGATTATAAACCAATAATTGGCTCCCGTCCCGAAGCGTTACGCCATCAATTCCCGAATTATTATTAGGAAGGTTCGTTGCTTTCATTTTCGACCAGGTCAAACCCTGGTCAAAAGACCAACTTTCGGCGATATATCCTTTTTCTTCAAATTTAGTACGGGCCAGGAGTTGAATACTATCGCCGCCGTACGTTAGCAAAGTAGGCTGAATGGCGCCGATGGATCGACCATCGTTGAGCGGCCCGATAAACGACCATGTTTTACCCTGATCTTCACTGCGTTCGATATGGCATTTCCAACCGTTTAGTTCGGTGCTGGAACCGGAAAGCACGATCCCGTTCGCTAATTGCACCGGTTTATTTTTGACAGGCCCGATGATAGGTTCCTTTAATTTTTTTGCATCGCTCCAGGTTTTCCCACCATCGGTGGAAGTTTTCACCATGCCCCACCATTTGCTGGGACTGGGCCCCACTTTATAAAATAAATACACGGGGCCGTTTTTCGGCTGAAACAAAACCGGGTTCCAGGTGGGCAGCCGGCTGCCATCTGCCTGAACGCCATCAGCAATGCTAACGGGCGCTGACCAGCTGCCGCCGGGCTTTTTATGACAAAGCCTGATTTCAACATCGGGATGGCGCTCACGGGTGCCTCCAAAAAAAGCGCATAACAGTTCGCCGCCCTGCAGTTCGAGGATAGTCGCCGAATGACATTGAGGAAAATCTGCTTCGAGATAAAGAAATTCTTCCGACAAGATCCCTGCGCGATGCGGCAGGGCCTGCCCGTGAACGGATAAAACTCCGGCTAAATAAAAAACAGCACTTGTAAACAGGGCTTTAATGGCTGGCTTCATTCGAAATAAGTTTAAATCGTGTTAGGTGAAGCAAACATAATTAATAATATAGACTTGGTCATTCACATCGGCCTTCGCCGCCTTTCCCGTTTTTAATATATCATTAAAATTTCCCGGGTAGCTTGCGCAAACGCCCGTAAACACGGGCTTAATGCGAATTTAACAGTTTTCCAACCCAAGCTTTTATCTTTTTCTGGTAGCAAAAATAATATTGGTATGCAAATTGCAATACTGACATAGATTGTGATCGCAACCTATTCCCAAACCCTTTAAAACCTACAAAAAATGGAACACAAAGCCTGTATTGATGCACTGAATGATTTAATTAAAATTAATAATGACCGAATCGCGGGCTATGAAAAAGCGATTGATGAATTAAAAGATGGCCAGGACACGGATATTAAAACGCTTTTCAGCGCTATGATCAACGAAAGCAGCAATTATAAGCGGGAGCTGGAAGACCTGGTGAAAACTTATGGCGGCGAAACGACAGAAGGCAGCACGGTTTCCGGAAAACTTTACCGCGCATGGATGGACGTCAGGGCTGCGTTTACCGGAGGCGATCGCGCTACGGTGTTGAAAAACTGCGAGGCCGGTGAGGACGCCGCTCAAAAAGCGTATCAAATGGCGTTGGATGACGACGATGTAATGCAGCAAACAAAAACGCTAATCCGTCAGCAGCAAACGGAGCTCCTGCAGTCGCACGATAAGATTAAAGCATTACGCGACCTCGCGGTTTCGTCTCATTAATTGGGGATACAAATAACCTTCCATTTGATTGAAACAATTTATTATAAAAATATAAAAAGCTCAACCATGAGAATATTCAAAAACGATCCGCTAAACGCTCCCGCCGGAGAGGATCAAAAGCTACCCATTTTATTTACAGGAAGCGCCATCGGTTATCTTTCGAATGTAAACACGTCCATCGACATTTCCGAATGGCAATGGCATGAGGAGGTAGTCGACGGCAGAAGAACCCGCATTATTACTGACCGGCTCGTTAGCCATCTCGAAAAAATCAGCCAGGATATAGCATAACAACAATCCCTCAAATAACTATTTACAAACTAAACCCTTTATTCTATGGCAAAAGCAAAAGCGCCTGCTAAAAAAGCAGCAGCAAAAAAGACATCCACTAAATCCACTTCCAGAAAAGTTGCTCCGAAAAAAGATGCGGCAACAGAATTAATGGAACTTTTTGAACACGGATTGAAAGATATTTATTGGGCAGAAAAAGCATTGGTGAAAGCGCTTCCGAAAATGGAAAAAAATGCAAGTTCGCCCGACCTTAAAAAAGCAATAGCCAAGCATTTGGAAGAAACAAAAGGACATGTTTCAAATCTGGAGAGCGTCTTTTCTATTATCGGCAAAAAGGCCCAGGCGAAAAAATGTGACGCCATGGAAGGCCTTTTGGAAGAAGGAAAAAGCATACTGGAAGAAACCTCCATTGGCGCCGTGAGAGATGCCGGCATTATCGCGGCTTCTCAGAAAGTGGAACACTACGAAATCGCCACCTACGGAACGCTCGCTACTTACGCGAAAGCTTTAGACCTTAAAAAGGCGATGACGCTTTTACTTGAAACACTTGACCAGGAAAAAAATTGTGATGAAACATTAACCGATCTTGCAAAAGGCGGCATTAATCTGGACGCTATCGATTAAACGCAATATCTTGTTTCATAATTGATTAAGTTGTGGCAGGGCCACAACTTTTTTATTTGTCGCAATCTGCTTTCTGGTTTGCAGGCTAATTCTATGTATTTGCTTATTTTTGTCGGCGCTTCTTAATATGGTGCCGACAATTCATGAGAGATTTTAAAACCCTTGCCATATTTGATAATGATCCCGCTCTTATATCTATTTGCGCCGATATATTGACAGAAATGGGATGGAAAATCTGGTCGTTCACTGATTGCAACGACATTGTTGCCAAGCTGCGTGACACACAACCTGATGTGGTCATACTGGATAATTCAATTCCAACCTGCGGTGGCGTAGAGGCAGCCCGCATTTTGAAGCAGGAAGAAGCCTTACAGGACATTCCTTTGATTTACTTGTCAGCCAATTATAATATTCGGGAAATTGCTTCTTCGGCCGATGCCGACTATTACCTGCTAAAACCTTTCGGTATTGATGAGCTTATAAGCGCCGTTTCTGATGCTTTTTTAAGAAAGCCTTCGCCACATTCAGTGTAAATATCGCGCGTACTAGAAGAGAGCGTCGAGCATACCATTTACAGCGGGCGCAGTCAGCGGTTTTGCGTAATAATCTTTAATGGAAGGAAAACTCACGGCCCGCATTTTATCCCGGTCGTCGCAGGACGAACTCACCATATAAATTGAAATTTCTTTGGTGCTTTCCCGCGGCAGCCGAATAAATTCACTCATAAAAGACCACCCATCCATCACGGGCATATCGATGTCTAACAAAATCAAATCGGGCAAATCATTTTTTTTGTTGATGCTATCCATAAGCAGCTGCATGGCCTGATGGCCGTTTTCACTCGTTTCTATGGAAAGGGGATAGGCACTGAACTCGCATATCCTCTTTGCGATAAGCCGTGATATGGCATCATCATCAACAATTAAAACCTTTTTTGAAGCAGGCATTTTTACCAGTTGAAGTATTGAGGGGTGCCTGCAGGCAGGCTAAACATTTGACTAACAACTAAATTTACAAAAAACATATATATAAAAGGGTAGAAATAATAAAAAAATTTTACCTGCCTTTGTTTTCCGCGCTTCGATGCTCGGGTACATGCCGCGTTAAACTGAATATTTATTAACTTCCGCACATGAACGAACAGGATATTCTGAACAATAAACCTTCTAAAAAGAAAATCCTTTATCCGGTTAATAATGAATTGGCGGCATATCTCGTGCGGCAGGGCCGCGAGGTAACCCTGCCCGTCTCCCACCGCGACCTTTTAAATTTCACCTGGTCAGTTCCTATTAAAGATGAACAAGGCAACAGCACGTATTGGGAGAAAGCCATTTATGACAAGCGTGACTGGGATTTCCTCAGGGAAGGTTTGGTGAAAATTTATGCTATTCTTCGCACGGAAGGCGACATGAGTTTCGCCGACCAACTCGATGTGGCCCGGATCGATTATTGCTCGTTCGGCAATTCCCTTCCTTTCAGGATACGTATTGTAAACAAGTTTAATTCTAACTTCGATCACTATTATATTAAAATAACCGATGCATCACGCGTGTACGGTTTGGAGCTGGAGCATTTTCTTTCCCCGAATCGTATTACTTTTTACACGCATGGAGGCACGCTGGTAGAGGAGCATATACCGGGGCTTGCCGGGGATGTATTTTTAGAACACTACCTCAACAAATCCGAAACCAATAAAACGCGCCTGGCCAAAGAGTTCGTAAAATTTAATGAACGCTGTTTTGTGCGTCTGTTAGGCGATATGCGCTCTTATAATTTTGTAGTAGTCGCTACGCCCGATATCGAAAGCTATCAGTATCGCATCAGGGCTATCGATTTCGATCAACAATCTTATGAAGGGCGCAAGCCTTTGTATATGCCGCAGTTTTTTAAAGAAAATAACGCTTTTGTAAAGACCGTTGTCGGCCAGCTCAATCCCGAGTCGGTGGAGCAATATAAGGCAGAGGAACGCTCAGCTATGGCTTATCGGGTGGCAGTCACCCGATTTCGTTTGATGGAATTGTTGGATATTATGTCGCGGGATACGGTTGCGCCGCCTGAAAAACAACAGCTGCTGATTGACCAGCTGAATGATCATTTTAAAACAGAGGCATTTAACCGCTGTCATTCGATGGGGCAAATTTTGAAACTTCATTTAAAATATATGTTGCGTGGCAACTTAAAACTGATACAGGAAAAAACCCGGAGCCTGGCGAAGAGGGCCAGTCTGGCTCCGCCCAGCACTACAACTGTTATTTAATGAGAACGACCGCATTTATTATCTTACTTTCATTAACGGGCATCATTTGTCGCGCTCAGCAACATCCTACCGCGCTCGATTTAACGGCGATCAAAAAGGCTGTCAACGATAGCGTATCGGCTACAGGTTATAAAGCGCTGCTTAAAAAATTCAACCAGGCGCCGCAGTATTTATATCCGTTTGAAGGCGCAATCATTTATTACGGAAAGCTCTTTTTAAAAGAACGCAACGCAGTATCAAGCCTGGCGGGGCATAAGAAATTCGAGAAATTATTTGCCCAGAAAAATTTTGCTGAGCTAATAAAAGAAGGTGAGCCTTTGTTGAGCCAAGACCCCGCGTCGCTCAAACTACTTATTGCGTTGGCCGCGAGCTATATTCAAACCGGCGACAGCACGATGGCCTATCTGACCAGGTCCAAAATCAACCTGCTGATGCCTGCTATTTTAATGCACGGCAACGGTGTTTCCGATTCAACGACAATAAAAGTGACAGATGTCGCCGATGAATACGTTATTATGGACCTGCTGAGGCTGCGCGGCAATAACAGGAAAACGACGAAAACTGAGTATTCTTTCATTGATATGTGGACCCTGCAAAAATCGAAACGTGTCGAGCAAGAAGCTATTTATTTTGAAGTTTACTATCCATTTTAGTTTCAAAAGTAAAGCTTGCTTTATCTGTTTTTTCTAATTGTGTATTTATCACATATTATTATTATCTTAGCGAGCCTTTTAAAGGTTTTTTTTCTATTTAATAAACATAATCAAGAACAACAATGAGCAAGTACACAGCCGGCGTATTACACGGCAAGGAGCTTGAGGCTCTTTACAACGATGCTAAAGACAATAATTTCGCGCTTCCTGCGGTAAACGTAGTGGGAACAGATAGCGTAAATGCGGTTTTGGAAACTGCGGCAAAAGTGAACTCACCGGTTATGGTTCAATTTAGTAACGGCGGAGCTCAGTTTTTTGCAGGAAAAGGAATGCCGAATAAAAATTTAGAGGCCAATATCTACGGCGCCGTAAGCGGCGCGCTGCACGTGCACACCGTAGCAAAATATTATGGCGTGCCGGTTGTATTACACACCGACCATGCTGCTAAAAAATGGCTTCCCTGGATCAGCGCGCTGATCGATGAAGGAGAAAAATTTTATAAAGAAAAAGGACAGCCGCTTTTCAGCTCGCACATGCTGGACCTTAGCGAAGAACCCATCGAAGAAAACATTGCCACTTCAGTAGAATTCTTTAAGCGCATGGCGCCGCTCGGCATGAGCATTGAAATTGAGCTGGGCGTTACCGGCGGCGAAGAAGACGGCGTTGATAACACCGACGTTGACAACTCCAAATTATACACGCAGCCTGAAGAAGTTGCTTACGCTTACGAAAAGCTGAAAGAAGTAAGCAATATGTTCACGGTTGCAGCCGCTTTCGGGAACGTGCACGGTGTTTACAAACCCGGAAATGTGCAGCTGACGCCTGTTATTTTGGATAACAGCCAAAAATACATTGCCGAGAAATTCAATACCGAAAGCAAAAAGCCGGTGTATTTTGTTTTCCACGGCGGTAGCGGTTCTGAGCAAAGCCAGATTCGCGAAGCTATCGGTTATGGCGCTATTAAAATGAACCTCGACACCGATATGCAGTGGGCATTTGCCGAAGGCGTATTTGACTATTACAAAAAGAACGAAGCTTATTTGCAAGGCCAGCTTGGAAATCCTGAAGGAGATGATAAACCCAACAAGAAGTTTTATGATCCCCGTGTATGGTTGCGCAAAGGCGAAGAGTCGTTTGTGAAACGTCTTGAAACAGCTTTTGAAGACCTGAATTGCATTGGAAAGAACGCATAATTCAAAAGAAAACCCCGCAAATGCGGGGTTTTTTAATTTCTTGAAAAGAGGCTTTAATCTTACTTACAACGTGTTGCTGTCGTCGCCTTTTCCTTCCAACACCTTTACTTCCACCGGCACAATACCCTTGCTGGTATGCGCAATTCTTGTGAAGGCAGATTTGCTTAAATCCACACGCCCTTTGATATGAGGTGCCATCCTGTCGTTGACAACAACCTGAACACTTTTACCTGTTTTCTTGTTGGTTACCAGCAAACGAGTGCCTAATTTATAAATATTGGATGCGGCTGTTAAAAGATAATCTCTGTAAATATCGCCAGTAGCCGTTTTGCGGCCATTGAATTTACTGTGGTAATAAGATGCTTTTTGAGTAGACGTCTGCGCATCAGCGGCAGTGTAACTAAAAGCAAAAGCGAAAAATAGAACTAACCATTTCTTCATGTGAGATATTTTAGTTAAAGAATAAACGCGAAAAACCCATTTTTATTTTATCGCGTTTTTATAACGTTATTTTACTTACATGCAAAATACGGCGCAAAATTACCCCGAAATCCGTTTATGAAATGTTAAGAGGAGTGACAATATGCCGATTTTATTTTATAAACGATTGATTTTCAATATGACGATATAACAATTAATAGCTTTGGGGGAAAATGGTCGCTCGCGACGCTTAAATTTCACCAGATCGCCAAAAACTAAACCACTACGCCTTCGAGGTCGTAATCATACGCCTTTTCGATGCGTACCTGGTAAAATTCTCCGATTTTCAATTTCTGGGAACTGCTGATAATTACCTCATTATCAACTTCGACACTGTCAAACTCGGTACGGCCAATGTAACGCCCCGCTTCTTTTTTATCGATCAGGGTTTTAAAAACCTTTCCTATTTTTTCCTGGTTGAGTTCGTAAGAAATTTCTTGCTGATGCTCCATAATTTCCTGTGCACGGCGCTCTTTTTCCTCCTGCGGCACATTATCTTCATATTGATAAGCGCCCGTATTTTCCTCGTGAGAATAGGTAAACACACCCACCCTGTCGAAGCGGTGCTGATCTAAAAAGGCTTTTAATTCGTCAATATCATCCTGCGTTTCGCCAGGGAAACCAGCGATCAAAGTTGTGCGCAGGCAAATGCCGGGCACTTTTTCGCGGATCGTTGCGATAAGTTCGTTCATATCGGCCTTTGTTATTTGCCTTTTCATGGCGCTTAACATACGGTCGGAAGCGTGCTGCAAAGGAATATCAAGATAGTTGCAAATATTATCGCGCTCCCGCATCACATCCAGTATTTCGACAGGAAACTTCGTGGGGTAAGCGTAGTGCAGCCGGATCCACTCGAGGCCCTTCACGTCAGCAAGACGATGTAATAGCTCGGACAACATTCTCTTTTTATAGATATCGAGGCCATAGTAAGTAAGTTCCTGCGCAATCAGCATCACTTCCTTAACGCCCATGCGCACCAGTTTTTCCGCCTCGAGAACTAATTCTTCAATCGGCTTGCTGATATGTTTGCCCCGCATTAAAGGAATGGCGCAAAAAGTACAGGTTCGGTTACAGCCTTCGGATATTTTCAGGTAGGCATAATGCTTGGGCGTTGCTAAGAAACGTTCGCCCACTAATTCCGTTTTATAATCAGCCTCAAACTGCTTTAAAATTGAAGGCAGCTCCATTGTTCCGAAAAAAGCATCTACTTCCGGAATTTCTTCTTCGAGATTATTTTTATAGCGCTCGCTGAGGCAGCCTGTCACATATACTTTATCTAACCGGCCATGCTTTTTCAACTCAACCTGTTCGAGAATGGTGTTGATACTCTCTTCTTTTGCTTTGTCGATGAAACCGCAGGTGTTCACTACAACAATATTGTGATCGCGCCTGGCATTTTCGTGTACCACATCAATATCATTAGCGCGTAGTTGCCCGCTCAACACCTCACTATCCACCATGTTTTTACTACAACCCAGCGTAATAATATTTACCTTATCCTTTTTTAGAGTTTTCGCTTTCAAATGAGAGATTTTTTGAAATAAACCGCAAAGTTACGCCATGAGAAATAAAACGGCTGCATAATTCGCAGGTTTCAGTCGAATGGGGCATCATATTAATACGCAAAGACCGGAGCGTTGCAGTGCTCCGGTCTTTACCTTTTTAAATCATTTGAAAATAAAAACTATTCCCAATTAGGGTTTTGATCCAACGCGGGGTTGAGCTGCCGCTCCTGCACAGGAATCGGATTCAGGTAATCTCGCGTTTCGTCAAATTTCTTTGCAATTTGCGGATTAACAAGTATCAGGCCTCCGTTAGTGCCATTTTCCAACAAGATTTCGCTTCCCAGCTTCAGGTATTGAGGGCCTTTTTCGGTCGGTTTCGTACCTGTGTAAATATACACGTCGGTCGTTCCGTCGCCATCCAGATCGTAAGGGCCGACACCAGCGAAATACATACCTTTAAATTGTTCTGTGTAAAGATGGCCTTCTTTCCAGCGCATAAGGTCGTTTCTTCTAAAGCTTTCCATCACCAGCTCAATTCTTCTTTCGCGGCGGATTTCCAGGATGACTCCTTTATTGGCGCCTGCCACTTGCTTATACTGGCCAGCGAGATAAGGGTCGGGGTTTGCATTGGCGGCGGCCAGGTTCATATTCGGCATGGCAACCCTGTCTCTCAATAGTTTGATCGACTTATCAATATCCGCCTGCGTCAGCGTTCCCAATTCAGCTTTAGCTTCTGCAAAATTCAGCAATACTTCGGCATAACGCATAACAGGCATGTCGTTGTGCGACCTGTTGTAAGAATCTTCGTTGGTAGATGTTACAAATTTGATCAATTGATAACCAGTGATGGTCCCTGTGAAATCGGGTGGCAACTTCGTGGTGCTTCCAATCCGTGTGTAGCCTGGCGTGCGGATGGTTTGCGACAAACGGGGATCGCGGTTTTGCACTTCCTCGGCAAAGGGGATCGTATTAAAATCTGCCTGATCGGTAAACCTTGATCCGTCTTGAAGCAGATAACTATTCACCAGTTTTTTCTCCAGTCCCGGGCGGCCGTAGGACGCGGTGATCGTGTAGTAATTTACGTTATGCCAGATCTGCAAGTCGCTGCTAAAACGGCGCGTAAGAATCACCTCTTTATCCTGGGCGCTCATGGAGGAAAACAACTCAAGATAGGCGGTTTGAGGCGTGCTTGTATAAATATCATAAGTGCCGCTATTGATCAGTTCTTCAGCCGCTTCTGCCGCTTCTGCTAAAAACTTATCTGCGCCGGGCAGGTTAAACTCGGTGTGATATTTACGGAAGGTACCTTCAAACAAACATATCCTCGACTTGTAGGCCAGCGCCGTCCATTTGGTCATCTTTTCAACGCTTTTGGTACTATTCATATTAGCAATAGCAAAATCAAGATCAGCCAAAACGCTGTCCATTACCAGCGTTCTGGGATCTCTGGGGCGGTTCAGCAATGAAGAATCCTGGATGTCGATGACGCCGCCATACCAGGGCACATCGCCAAAAGACGACACTTTATCAAAGTAAAAAATAGCACGGAATAACCGGGCCACACCGCCATAATGGGCGGCGCCGGGAATATCTACCTTGCGGTAATTTTCAAGAAAATAATTGATATTACGCAGCGGATACCAGCTCCATCCTCCACCAGAGACAGGCACCACGCGGTTACCCGTCAACAGTTCGTTCAGGCTTGTTTTTACCACGTTGTCGTCATCTTCATTATAAATACCCTCCGCTGACGGCATTACGTTGTAAAAAGAGTTGGTATATAATTCAAGGTCTTTCACCGTTCTGAAAAATTGTTCAGGATTAATGTCGGCAAGTGGGTAGCGGTCTAAAAATCCTTTTTTGCACGAACTAAAAATAGCGAAAGCGCCCAGTATAAAAAGCGAGATATATAACTTCTTCATGATTGAGGTTTTTGAGGGGTTAGAAAGAAAGATCCAGGCCAAAAGAAAATATTTTACTGATGGGGTATACCCTGCCATTAGCCTCGGCAGCGGCCTGCTCCGGATCGATATAATCTGTTTCGAGTTTGGTACGGGTGAAAATATTATCGCCACTTACGTAAATGCGGCAACGGGTAATTTTTGCTCTTGAAAGCAGATTGGCTGGCAAAGAATAACCAATCGTAAGATTCTTCAAACGCACATAAGCCAGGTCCTGCAAATATTTATCATTGATCACATTCAGTTCGCCATTTCCGTTGAGCGCCACATATCCTCTCAACTTAGGAAAGTAGGCGTCAGGATTTTCTTCGCTCCAAACCATGTCGGGAAAGTTTTCGGGAATAAAAGAATAATAAGGTCTTGAGTAGGGCCCCCAAAATTTGTCGGCATTGTTGCCAGGATACCAGTTTTGCTTGCCGATGCCCTGAATGAAGGCAGAGATATCAAAGCCGTTCCAGTTCGCACCCAGGTTAGCGCCATAAGAATAACGCGGCTGCCTGTTTCCAAGTTTCACCAGGTCGCCGTGATCTTCGAGCGTATTCTTTCCATTGTTCACTACGCCGTCGCCGTTTACGTCAATGAATTTAATATCGCCGGCCTGCAGTTTAGACCATTCACCGGGAGCTGAGAGGCGCTGTTTATTTACAAAATCCTGGTTAACGGTTTGCTGATACTCGGCCGCTTCGGCATCGGTTTTAAAATATCCGGCAATTTTGTAGCCCCAGATCTCTCCGACTTCTTGTCCGACATAATAATTGTTTAGCAGCCCCTGCGGATTATCAAATCGGGTAATATTCGCTTTGTAATCCGAAAGCCCTACGCTCACGCTGTATCCGAAAGGTTTTCCTGCGAGTTGGCGCGTGTCGTTCCAGCCTACCTGTAGTTCCCAGCCGCGGGTTTGCATGTCTCCGGCATTGGTTTTTGGAGAGGATTCTCCATATACCGATGGAACCGTTCTGCCGGGAATAAGCATGCCCAGTGTGTTTCTGACATACCAGTCGTAGGTCAGCGTCAACCTGTTTTTTAACAACGCCAGATCGATACCAACATCGGTTGATTGCGCACGTTCCCAGGTAAGGTTGGGCGACAACGGAACCGGAACGCCCAGGTATTGCGCGCGCGCTCCATCAAAAATATAGCTCAGCGTACCTCTTCTTAGCGTTGGCAGGTATCCGTAAATAGCGGCCTCCTGCTGATTACCGAGCGAGCCATAAGATGCGCGCAGTTTAAATTCGTTTACAATAGGTTTCATTGACTGCCAGAACTGCTCCTCACTAACACGCCATCCACCTGATACGGAAGGGAAAAATCCAAAACGGCTTTCTTTCGGGAATCTCGATGAACCGTCGTAGCGGCCATTAAACTCTAACAGGTATTTTCCTCTGAAGTCATAGTTAAACCTGGCAAAATATCCCATCAGCGCCCATTCGTCTGCGCCGCCGGTTAAAGTGGGTTGGCCGGTGCCGAGGTTAAAATCATTCAAATCAACAGAAAGTAAATCGGTATTTCTCCCCGTGATGCGTTTGAAGGTTTGTAACTCCTGGTTGTAACCCAACATCAACTTGAAATTGTGATCCTCCAGGCTTTTAGCGTAGCTGCCATAAATATTCAGCGCGTGATATTGGCGGTTGTTTACGACCTCGTTGAGATAGTCGTTGCCGACATAACTAATCACACCTGGATAAATCGACCAGGGTGATGCCACGCGCCGCTGCATGGTGGTAGAAGGATTGAAAGTGTAGGAATAATTGGCGTTGATTTCCATTCCTTTAAAAGGCTTGTAGGTAGCTCCCACAAGATTGATGAGCTCAAATTCTTTTTCCTCGCCTTTCGATTTGCCATATAAAAGATCGGCATAGATGCCATCTCCAATAGTATAATTGTTGAGCTCAGTTCTGTATGTGGCCGTGCCATCCGGATTTACCGGCAGATAGGAAGGCAGCGCGTGAACAGTGATGGATACAAAATTGCTATTGTAGCCCCATCCCGGATAAGTGTATTTATTGGTATTGAAATACGTATTGGTAAACACTTCCAGCTTGTCAGAAATACGCGCATTAATTTTTGCCCGGAAGTTATAACTGTTAAAGCGATCCTGATTGATCTGCATCACACCGTCTTTACTATACATTCTTCCCGAAATAAGAAAGTCGATTTTCTCAGAGCCGCCGTTGATGCTGATAGAGTGTTCCCGGGATGGCTGCCAGTCTCTGAACATAACATCCCACCAATCGGTGCTTCCGTAATATACATACTGGTCTTTTCCTTTTCTGTTGCTGATAACAACATCAGGCAACGATTTATCCGTCTGCCTTTTTTTAAGCTCTTCATAATCCTCTTCAGTATAACGCGTGTAGGTATTACCGGTAGCGCGAAGAAATGCTTCATCATTCAGCATCGCAGATGTGTAACCATCGGTAATAAAATCGGTACTGGTGGTGAGGCCTGACCATCCATAGTTGTTGGCATAATTCACGGTCAGTTTGCCGCGCTTCGCCTTTTTTGTTGTCACCAGAATGACCCCGAAAGAACCGCGCGCTCCATAAATCGCAGCGGAAGCGGCATCTTTTAATACGGAAATATTTTCAACATCCCTTGGGTTGATATTATTCAGGGTTCCGGGTACGCCATCTATCAGGATCAGCGGTGTTCCTCCTCCATTGATAGACGTGTTACCTCTGATGTTGATGCGCCCTTCAGTTCCCGGCCTTCCGTCACCAAAAGTGATATTCACGTTTGGCACGGCGCCCTGAAGCGCCTGTGTAATGTTGGCCACCGGACGGTCTTCCAGCACCTCCCCGCTCACCTGTGCCACCGCGCCGGTCAGGTTTACTTTGCGCTGCGTGCCATAACCCACCACCACTACTTCGTCCATAGCCTCATTTTTCTTGCTCATTCTGAGGTCATAAACGATTTCATCTGTAACAACAAATGTGAGGTCGTTGTAGCCAATCATGGTAATGAGCACAGAGTCGCCTTTTGCAGCGTCAATCTCGAAACCGCCCTGATTGGTACTAAGCGCGGACAGGTTGCGCACCATATTAAAAACGGTAGCGCCGGCGACCGGAAGCGACTGGTCGTCCCTGACCGCGCCCCGTATTTTTTTTAGTTCGTTTTGAGCATTGGCGCTAAATGCAGCCAATAATAGAATGGTTAGAAATCCTTTCATCATGGTTTAGTTTATGTGTAAAAAATAGATCACGAAAAGGGCGTGATTGCTATCTGACTAAGAAATAAGTCTTCAAAAGCGCCGCGAAAATAAGCGCAGAACCAAGAGTTTTACGGCTGCTCACACGAATTAACCAATCCATAATAAAAGGCTAATAAAAACTTAATGGTGAAACATCGAACGGATACTTCCACATTACACGATAATGTTTTTACAATGTAAAAATGTAGAAACACCCGTTTGCAAACATAGCTTTCACTACAGCATGTTGGCCATTTCCTGCAGGCTAAGACATCCGGATCTGATAGGAAAAGGAACTTTTCATTTCAATAAGGCACAAACTATTTTTCGTTAGATTAATAAAGCAATCTCTTTTTTACCGGCAAAATCGTGCCAATTAATAGCGCCTATCTACGCATACTATGTCCTCGATAGATATCAAACTGTCCTTGAAAATCTAAAATGAAAAGGGGTTAATTAAAAAGCCGAGCGAAGGTCTTGTCGCTCGGCATGCATAAAAAACATATTAATAAAAAGAAAGGTTGTCAGAGGATGATCGCCCGGAATGTAGCGCAGACGCTTCACCGCCATATCGGATATAGGATCAAACCCATGAAGTTTTACGATTGCAGGCTAAACAAACTATCCACAAATTCATGCTTATCAAACACGAGTAAATCATCAGCTTTTTCGCCAACGCCGATAAATTTCACCGGAATTTTAAATTGATCCGCAATAGCCAGCACTACGCCACCTTTTGCCGTGCCATCGAGTTTGGTAATAGCCATCGCTGTAACATCAGTAGCGGCGGTAAAATGCTTTGCCTGCTCTAAGGCGTTTTGGCCGGTGGACCCATCTAATACCAACAGCACTTCGTGTGGCGCTTCAGGAATAAATTTTTGGATGACCCTTTTGATTTTATTTAACTCATCCATTAAATGCGCCTTATTGTGCAGACGGCCGGCAGTGTCAATTAACACCACATCACTATTGCGGCTAACGGCGCTTTGAGCAGTATCGAAAGCGACGGCGGCAGGATCGCTGCCCATGGGCTGCTTCACAATCGGAACCCCCACCCTTTCACTCCAAATTGTTAACTGATCAACCGCGGCTGCGCGGAACGTGTCTGCGGCGCCCAGCAACACCGACTTGCCAGCCTGAGTGAAATTGTGCGCAAGTTTACCAATCGTTGTTGTTTTGCCAACCCCGTTCACACCGACCACCAAAATGATATACGGCTTTGCGGGCATTTCGCTATCAAAAGTATAACTGGCCGATTCTGAAGCATCCACCAGTATCTTCTCTATTTCTTCTTTCAGTATTTGATTGAGCTCGCCCGTACCCATGTATTTGTCCCTGGCTACGCGCTCCTCGATGCGATTGATGATGCGCACCGTAGTTTCAACGCCCACATCGGCACTTACCAACGCTTCTTCCAGGTTGTCTAAAACTTCCTCATCGACCGTACTTTTACCGGCGATAGCCTTGCTGATCTTACTTAAAAAACCTTCTTTTGTTTTTTGCAGCCCCTGGTCGAGCGACTCCTTTTCTTTTTTTCCAAACAGCTTTTTCAGAAAGCTCATAATCTATATAAATTGAATCCTGATGAGATAATAGCGCAAAACAAGAAAAGCCATCCGCAGTTTACGAATAGCTTTGCTAATATTGTTGTAAAAGCCAAAATTACTTTTGAGCTAAGAAATCTTTTACTTTCTCTTTGTGAACAATTTGTTCTTTAAAAGTATAAGCACCAGTCTTAGGGCTGCGCACGGCGCGGATCACCTTCGTCCAGTTTTTACTTTCTGCCGCTGCTTTGGCATCTTTTACCTTCGAGTTTTTTGACGCTGCTTTTGCCATTGTCTATCTTATTAAAAAGTTGATATGTTAGTGAATGAACCAGTTGTGCTGTAAAACTTTCAACCGGCCAATCATTTACTTAATTTCTTTGTGAAGGGTTACTTTCTTCAGGATTGGGTTGAACTTTTTCAACTCTAATCTTTCAGGGTTATTCTTCTTGTTTTTTACAGTAATATAACGGCTTGTACCAGGCTGACCGCTGGTCTTGTGCTCGGTGCACTCCAATATTACCTGAACTCTGTTGCCTTTCGCTTTTTTTGCCATGGTATAATGCTTTTAAAAAATTAGATTTTTTCGCCCTTCGCGCGCAGTTGTTTCACTACAGAGTACAAACCGTTTTTATTAATTGTACGGATGGCGTCAGTAGATACTTTTAAAGTAATCCATTTATCTTCCTCTACAAGATAAAACTTCTTTTTTTGCAAATTTGGTAAAAACCTGCGCTTTGTTTTGATATTAGAGTGTGATACCTTATTCCCTCCTATCGGCGTTTTACCCGTAACCTGACATACTCTTGCCATAATAATTTTTTTTAGGACTGCAAAGGTAAGAGATTTTATTCAAAAACGGCACTTCTTTTTTACAGATTTTTTTAAAAAAATACCTGCCAACAAACCCAGTTAATGTTATGGCGCGAAAAGTTGCAAAGATAATTATTCCGTGCGCATTCAATCAATTCATTACGAAACCGGTTCGTCCGGTAATTTCTCTTATTTTTATGGCTAAAAATGCTGCCCCATTCTACCGATTATCCTACCTTTTACCAGCCCTATGTGAAGCGGGTCATGGAGCCCGATGTAAAAAAAATGCTATCGGCTTCCCTCGTCGATTTACAACAATTTGTAAAATCTATTTGCGAATCAGCAGCCGACCAAAGGTATGAACCCGGTAAATGGAGCGTCAAAGAAGTGCTGCAACATTGTATTGATTCTGAGCGCATTTTTGCCTATCGGGCGCTTTGCCACGCCCGCGGCGAGCAGCTGCGGTTGCCGGGGTTTGACCAAAATGCCTACGCATCGGTGATGGAAACCGGGCTCCGAAGCCTGGAAAGCCTGGTAAACGAAAGTGTGCTGGTGCGCCAAAGTACAGTAACCCTATTCGAAAATTTCACAGAAAAAGATCTTTTACGCACCGGATTTGTCGGTGAAACCTCCATAAAGACATTTTGCTGGGCTTATATTATTGCCGGCCATTTCATCCATCACCAGGAAATTTTAATCAACCGATATCACCTTAAACCTATCTCATGAAATATTTAAAGCTCTGCAGTTTGCTGGCCATTTTTACTTGTTTTAGCGCGATAGCGCAACCCCCGGTTCCGGTTCTCGGCGTTTGCGCCAAATTGAGTGACGCCCATTTAGTGAAACAAGCAGGCTATCAATTTATACAGCCTACGGTTGGTGAAGTGGTAAAACCGCTGCAACCTGACACCTCCTATGTTATCGCTGAAAACATCAGTAACCCGGAAGTAGACATTGATGTTATCAATGTTTTTATCCCCGGCAGCATTAAAACCACAGGCCCGGAGGTTGACGAAGACCGCACGCTTGATTATGCCAAAACAGTTTTTGAACGCGCCCATCAGCTTAAGATCCGCCTAATCGTTTTCGGCAGCGGCGCTTCCCGCATGGTGCCCGAAGGGTTCAGCCACGACACTGCTTTCGAGCAATTCGTTTCTGTCAGTAAAAAGTTGGCCGCCCTTGCAGCAAAATATGATATTGTGCTGGCCTTGGAAAGCCAGAACAAACTGGAATGTAATTTTTTGAATACCGTGGCGGAGTGCATCAAAGTAGCGCGCGCCGTTAATCATCCCAACTTCAGGATATGCGTTGATATTTATCATATGATGCGGGAAAATGAACCGGCGCGTGTTATTATGGACGGCGGCCCTCTTGTGTATCACTGCGACATTGGCGAAAAGGAAACCCGATCGGCGCCGGGCGTGGCTGGCGACGACTTCAGGCCTTATTTTAAAGCGTTTCAAAAAATTGGTTACAAAGGGAAAATTGCGCTCGAATGCAGATTTAAAGATATGGAGCGGGAACTGCCGCTGGCTATGAAAACGATACGGTCGCAATGGGCCGAAGCGGCTAAAAAGGATAAATAACCATCAAGTTAGCAAAATGATGCCTTTTGCAGTTTACCATAATTAAGCTAAATTCGCAGGGTTTCTTTATCGTCGTTTACGCTGCCGGGATATGACCAGCAGTTTAAGTGTGCGACGCAACGGGGATGATCGAAGTTCATCTGTTGAAACAATAAATCTTACTATCAAATTAAAACAAAAATCTATCACACATGGCTTACGACGTAGTAGTATTGGGCAGCGGCCCTGGCGGTTATGTGGCGGCGATTCGCGCATCACAATTGGGGTTGAAAACAGCGATTATTGAAAAGGAAAGCCTGGGCGGCATTTGTCTGAACTGGGGATGTATTCCGACCAAAGCATTACTGAAAAGCGCTCAGGTGTTTAACGACATCAAGCACGCGCAGGATTTTGGTATCGAGGCGAGCGGAAAACCAAATTTTGAAGCCATCGTAAAACGCAGCCGCGGCGTAGCTGATAAAATGAGCAAAGGCGTACAGTTTTTGATGCGCAAGAACAAAATTGATGTGGTAATGGGCTTTGGTACGCTGAAAGCGAAAGGCCAAATAGAAGTGAAGGGCGCCGACGGAAAAACCCAAATTGTAGAGGGCAAACATATTATTATTGCGACGGGCGGCCGCAGCCGCGAATTACCGGCGCTAAAGCAGGATGGTAAAAAAATCATCGGATACCGCGAAGCCATGGTATTGCCACAACAACCTAAAAGTATGATCGTGGTGGGCAGCGGCGCCATTGGTATTGAGTTTGGTTATTTTTATAATAGCCTTGGTACTAAAGTGACCGTTGTTGAATTTTTACCCCGTATTGTTCCGGTTGAAGATGAGGATATTTCTAAGGAGCTGGAAAAAAATCTTAAAAAGCAGGGCATTGATGTGTTGGTGAACAGCGAAGTAACCTCTGTTGACACTTCGGGCGACGGCGTAAAAGCCAAGGTGAAAACGGCTAACGGGGAAGTGGTGCTGGAAGCGGATATCGTATTAAGCGCTGTTGGCGTTGCTGCCAATATTGAAGGCATTGGTTTGGAAGCTGTGGGCGTTAAAACGGAAAAAGGAAAAATTACTGTAGATAAATTTTACAAAACTAACGTGGCCGGCTTTTATGCGATTGGGGATTGTGTGCCGGGCCAGGCTTTAGCGCACGTTGCCAGTAAAGAAGCCATCATTTGCGTGGAAGCTATTGCGCAGGCAGAAGGTAAATATAAGCACCAGCCAGAGCCAATCGATTATAATAACGTGCCGGGCTGTACGTATTGCTACCCCGAAGTGGCGAGCGTTGGCTTTACGGAAGCGAAAGCAAAAGAAGCAGGTTATGATGTGAAAGTGGGTAAATTCCCATTAAGCGCGAGTGGAAAAGCAAGTGCAGCGGGTCATACCGAAGGATTTGTAAAAGTAATTTTCGACGCCAAATACGGCGAGTGGCTGGGCACGCACATGATCGGTTATAATGTAACTGAGATGATCGCAGAGACTGTTGTCGGCCGCAAATTAGAAACCACTTATCACGAGGTGCTGAATGCGATCCATCCGCATCCCACCATCAGCGAGAGCGTAAAAGACGCGATCGAAGTGGCGTATGGCGAAGCGATACATTTATAATTTACTATTAGTACAATAACATTAAAGCCGAAGCCTGACAGTTTCGGCTTTTTTTAATCAACAGAATATCAGTGGAGCGTTCGGCAATTAAAGCCATTATGTTATTTATTTGCCTTCTGCTTTACGATGTTTTCTATTTGTTCGAACGTTAAATTTATACTCTACAGAAGATTTTTTCCAATGATGAATAAAAGTTTGTTATTAATGATCTAGTTTAAAATCGAAACTATTTTCTCCGGCCACGTGGGTTCGCCTTTTTTCATTTTTTCGATTATTTCTTTATACCCACTGGTATCCTCACCATTTTTTTCCGCCACGCTTAGCGCCCGCTCCTCCTCTTTTATCGCAGCATCCTTTTCACCAATCTTGTAGAGCAGATTGGCGTGCGTGTCTATATATGCGGCCGCGTTGGCCTCCTTTTCCAAAGAAAGTTTACTCCACGAGGCTGCTTTTTCAAGTATGGCTTTATCTGCAATATTTTCAAAAGCAAACCAGGCATAGCTATTCAACTCGCCACCCGAGGGTGCTTCAATTTTAATAAGCTTATCTACGTTTTCTGCAAATTCCGGCCAGTTTTTTTTGCTGCGGTAATAATACATTTTTGAAAAAGCCGAAACATAATCCGCATAAGCAGGATATTTTGCCTTCAGATTACTGTCAAAACTGGCGAAATCAGGCGCTTCATCTTTTCCTAATTTTCTCAACATACCGCCCAACTCTTCATTCAGTATAATGCCTTTCACAAGGTTAAAACTTGCCTTGGGCCTGCCCAGCACTTCATCGGCTTTGGCGCCCTCATTCAGCGCTATTTCAAAACCTTTGTCTTTGCTGCTTCTGGCAGTGGAATAAAGTAGATCAAGGTTGGCTTTAGTAAAATAATCAGTTTGCGTGGCCAGATACTCGTCGATATATTTCTTAGCATTTTTGTCGTAAGCGCTTTGAGACATGGTGGCTAATTTTAGCAAAAACGGCGCGCTCCGATCTCCGCTTTCAAATTTTTTCACCTGAGTGTAATACTGATGTTCAGGATCCAAGATTTTTTGGCCGGCAGCCACAAAGGCGTCGGGCGACATTGAGCCTACAAAGCGATGAATAATTTCGCCCTGCGGATCAAAAATCAGGTAGGTCGGATACGCCCTGACATTATATTTCTGAGCAATATCGTGGCCGTCTTTGTACCAGCCTTTTATATACGCGTCATCATTGTCTGTCGTATCCAATTGCACTTTGGCGTTAATAAAATGAGTATTATAGAAATCGCCGACTTCGGGCTGGGTAAATACTTTACTGGTCATCACCTTGCAGGGGCCGCACCAGGTCGTATAACAATCTAGGAATATCATTTTATTTTCCCGTTTGGCTTTTGCTACCACTTCTTTCCAGGAAGCCAGGTGCTCAAAATTCATTCCTGTAGCAGCCGCTCCCTGCGCGTATCCCGCTATGGAAAATAATAAGGCTACAGCCACGGTCAACCAGCTTCTCGCCATTCGACCTTTTTCTTGTAATATTCTTTCTTTGAAAGAGATACCATTCACATTTTGAGTTTTCTGAGAAGGACGCGTGGTGTCTTGTTTCATTGTACAGATTTTTTTAAAAAAAGAAAGATGAATGCCTGTCAAATTCCTCGGTTGCAAAAGAGACAAAGGCATCGGACTTCATAAGCAACTGATTTTTTCAACGATTCTAAATTACTATAAAAATGAATATAATTTGTTAATTGGCAAATCGCATTCCGCCTTTTCATCCTTTTCCAATAAATTTGCCGCTAAATTTCTGGCCGATGCCTATCAATCAACTACTTGTTATATACCTGATCAGTCTACTGCTTGTTTGGTTACCTTCTTTTGGATTAGCAAAGCTTTTTAAAAAAGCGGGTCGCGAATCGTGGAAGGCTTACGTTCCTTTCTACAATACATGGGTGATGCAGGATATTGCGCAACGTCCCAAACATTGGGTATTCTGGCAGTTTATACCGGTAGTGGGCTGGTTTATCACGCCTGGTATCTTTATCGAATTTGCGAAAGTATTCTGCCGTTTTTCTTTTTTAGATCACACTGCCGCGGCTCTTTTAGCGCCTTTTTATTTTCCCTGGCTCGCCAATCATAAAGACGCCAGGTTTATCGGCGCCGAAGGGGTGCACAAACATAAAAAGCCAAGCTGGAGAGAATGGGTGGACGCAGCCATATTTGCCATTGTGGCCGCTACCCTGATACGCACTTTTGTTTTTGAGGCTTATACCATCCCCTCGAGCTCGATGGAAAAAACCCTGCTCGTGAATGATTTTCTTTTTGTGAGCAAACTCAGCTACGGCCCGCGCATTCCGAACACGCCTTTATCGGTTCCTTTTGTTCACAATTATCTACCGAAAATCAATACAAAGTCTTATTCCACGTTGATTCAACTGCCCTACACGCGCTGGTTTGAAGGGCCTGTTAAAAGAAATGACTGTGTTGTTTTTAATTTTCCTGCCGGCGACACGGTTATACATGCGGAAGGGTTTGAATCGCTGCGGCCTTATAATCAGATCCGGCGCTTCGCCGAATTGGGCCATCAGGAATCCCTCAACGTGTTAAACAATCCGGCCGAGTTTCCGGTGGTTGTTCACCCGGTGGATAAAACGGATAACTATATTAAAAGATGTGTAGGCGTTCCGGGGGATACCATCAAAATTGTCAATGGTATTTTATATGTAAGCGGCAGGCCTGCGTTTGTGCCGCCGGCGTCCGCCACCTACTATATTTTCCGGTCGAAGAACAACGTATCGATTACCGATGATTTTTTAAGAGAGTCGGGCATTCGCATTTCTCCTGACGGCAACGATTTCATGCCCATAGGCCAGGGCACTTACCGGATCAACCTAAGCTTATCTGAATTGGAGCTGCTTAAAACACTTCCCGTTGTGGAAGCCGGTTCGATCACTAAAGAGATTGCCAATCCGGAAGAATACAGCTATCAGTTGTTCCCTTATTATGACACGGCCCATCATTGGTCTGCGGACGACTACGGCCCGCTATGGATTCCTAAAAAAGGCGCTACTATTACACTGACCGCAGAAAATTATCCGATCTATGAACGGGCGATCAGAAATTATGAAAATAATACGCTCGAAACCACCGGCAACGGTAGTTACGTCATTAACGGAAAACCTGCGAATACGTATACTTTCAAGTATGATTATTTTTGGATGATGGGCGACAATCGCCATAACTCTCAGGACAGCCGCTTTTGGGGCTTTGTACCTGAAACCCATATCGTGGGTAAAGCATGGATGATCTGGTTTAGCTACGAAAATGGGCCCCGTTGGAAACGTCTGTTCAACATTATCAAATAGCATCATTTCCTCATCAATTAGTATCGACTAATTATCCTTACCTTTGCAGCGCTTTAGAAAAAAAGCACAGCGTTTCCCGGGGTGCCGATTCAATACACTATTGATGAAGCTGAGATAATACCCGCAAACCTGATCAGGGTAATGCCTGCGCAGGGAAGGAAGTACATCTAATCCTTTCTCATTTCAGCATTTCCCTCTCATTAATTTTTTTATTTCTTAAAAGAAAAACAAATGAAGAGGACTCTCATGTTCTGCGGCTTGCTCTCTGCAGCAAGCGCCTCTCTAATGGCCCAAACCGACAGCAGCCGGCTAGACAGTATGCAAACCCTTGCCCCTGTTGAAGTTCGCTCCACAAGGCTCAATGAAAAATCACCCTTCGCTGTAAGTAATTTTAATAAAAAAGATATTGCCAAACAAAACCTCGGTCAAAATTTCCCCAACTTACTCAACCAAATACCGTCGGTTGTCATCAGCTCCGACGACGGTGTGGGCGTAGGTTATTCCTCTTTTCGTGTACGCGGCACTGATATTGCCAGAACCAATGTCACGTTTAATGGCATTCCCGTAAACGACCCGGAATCGCAGGGGGCATTCTTCGTTAATTTTGGCGACCTCGCTTCCTCCACCAGCTCCGTTCAGCTGCAACGCGGCGTGGGATCTTCCACAAATGGAGCGGGCGCCTTTGGGGCTTCCCTTAATATTTACAATATCGAACAAAGCAAAGAAGCGTTTGCCACAATCAGCAACGCTTATGGCTCTTTCAATACCTGGAAACATACTTTGCAAGCCGGCACCGGCATGCTACCGGGTGGTCTTCAATTTGACGTGCGGTTATCTAAAATCAATTCGAGCGGTTATATCCAACGTTCCAACAGTGATTTAAAATCTTTACAATTTATTGCAGGATGGACATCAAAAGATGCCAACACGGATATCAAATTCAATTTACTGACAGGTAAAGAAAAAACCGGCCAGGCCTGGAACGGCATTGGCACTTATCACGAAAATAATGATCCCGCTTTTGACTATTCGAAGCAACTGGACGAAGCGGGCAGAAGCACCAACACGCTTGGTAAAATGGCCGACGGCACTTACTATAATGATCAAACTGATAATTATCAGCAGGATTATTATCAATTATTCCTCAACCATAAATTCAATCCTTACTGGGCTGCGAATCTCAGTTTCTTTTTGACAAGGGGCCGTGGCTATTACAACGAATACCGCGGCCAAGACCCCTTCTCAGATTATGGAAGAGCGGATGTAACCATCGGCGATTCGGTAATCACTGCCACTAATCTGACAAGGCAACTTTGGTTAGACAATCATTATTACGGCACCGTGTTTTCTGCAAATTATAATAAAAACAATACCGATTTATACATTGGCGGCGCCTACTCCCAGTACGATGCCAAGCATTATGGATTTGTAAAGTGGGCTGATGTGGGCTTTCCGCTTGACTATAAATGGTACGATTTAACTGCTTTTAAAAACGACATGAATGTTTACGCGAAGCTGCAGCAACAACTGATTACCAACTTCTATGGATTTTTGGATTTGCAGCTGCGCCAGGTTAATTATAAAATTAATGGCTTTCGCAAAAACCCGGGCCTGATATCGGATAACGATTACACGTTCTTCAACCCCAAAGCAGGATTGAGTTATATTTTAAGACACGAAAATACAGCGCAGAGCAAAGTTTACGGATCGGTGGCCGTAGCGAATAAAGAACCCAACCGCGACGACTTCGAAGCCAATACTACTGAAGCGCCGAAACACGAACAGTTGACCGATTTTGAATTGGGTTATCAATTTACTGCCAAAAAATTTGACGCAGGTGTGAATGGCTATTACATGAAATATAAAAACCAACTGATTGCGACCGGGAAGATCAACGACGTAGGCGCCTATGCACGCACTAATGTTGACAATAGTTATCGTGCCGGCGTTGACCTGACCGCCGCATTTCGTCCTGTAGATTGGCTGCAGGCCAGCGCTAACGCTACTTTAAGCCGCAACAAAATAAAAAATATCATCCAGTATAATGATGATTATGACAACGGCGGACAGATCGCAACTACTTTTACGAACACCGACATTTCCTTCTCGCCCAACACTGTTGCCGGCGCTTCTGTTACTTTTGAGCCCTTTACCACAGTTCAAAACAGGCAGCGTTTTTTTATTGATTTGCTTGAAAAATATGTGGGCCGTCAATATCTCGACAACGCTCAAAACAAATTGAGAAGCATCAATCCGTATGCTTTAACCGATGCCAGGCTGCGTTACGAACTATCCACGGGCACATTCAAAAACATAAGCATTATCCTCATGGTCAATAATGTTTTCAACAAAAAATATGAAAACAACGGATACACATTTAGTTACCTGTACGATGGCGTTTTGGCTACCGAGAGCTATTATTTTACACAGGCAGGAACCAATTGGAACATCGGAATTAATTTCGGTTTCTGATAGTGGCGCTTGCGTGCGGGGTTGAAAAGCGAAAAGGTCATTTATTCTTTTCTTAACTTTGTTTACATGGTCTCGCACAAACTAAACAGGTCAGCGTTCAAGGCGCAGACAGCGGCCGATGCGGCCGACCATGCCAGGCATTATAAAAATCTTAGCTGGCAGGACCGATTGCGGATTACGGCATATTTGAATAGTATGGCATTCAATTATCCTTTGGAGCATCCGCCCGCTATGGACAAAACAGCGTTTAAAGCCAAAGATTTAAACGACCTGGAAAACTTGTAACGCTATCAAAAAAGGCCTTCAAGGTTTTAAATCTTGAAGGCCTTAATATGTAGATACTCTATTTTAATCAACCTCAAATGCCTCTTTCCAGGCTAATACACCGCCTTCCACGTTCACTGTCTTTTTAAAGCCCATAGAATCGAGATAAAGGCAAGCGGCAGCGCTTCTTTTTCCGCTTCTGCAATGGATAATAATTTCTTCCTCCTTCTTATCCTCAAGCGGCCCTAAATCGCCATTCTGAATATCTCCCAGCGGAATCAAGGTCGCGCCAATATTATATTCTTCGTACTCCGCCGGTTCACGGCAATCAATCAGGTTTATTGCTTCGCCACTGTCCATTCGCTGCTTTAGTTGCTGAACTGTGATGGTCTCCATAATATATAAAGTTTGTTTTTAACTATTTAAAACTACTCAGGCAAGCTGTCCGTCAGGGGTTTGATATCCAGCGAATCGATCGCAGGAGCCGCCACGCTCACCCAAATATCCATCACCTGGCCAGATCGGATACTGATAATATTTCCATTGTCATCAAACCGCTGCGGGCTTTGGCGATAAACATAGGCGTTCGCAGTGTCGCGCACGTCGGGATCGGGAATGATAGAAGCCAGGATAATTCCCTTGGTATCAAGTAATGCACGGGTTTGAGCGGTCGTCAATCCAATCAGGTTGGGGATGGCATACATGCTTGTGCTGAGCTGGGATCCGATTACGAGATCAATTTTGCTGCCCATTGCAATTTTCGCCCCGGGTTGAATGGTAACGCCTTTATATAATTGCTCCAAAATAGAATTCTTTGCAAAATCGGGCCTGAAGGTGGTGTCTCCCATTTTCAAACCCGCATTCTCCAGCACCATCAGCGCATTCCTGAAACTATAGCCTACAATATTGGGCATCTCAATTTGAGGCGGTAATGCGCGATTATACGTCAGGTAAACCGTTCTAGTAGATTTTACAACTTCCAGCTCGTCCGGCACCTGCCTTATTACCTGTAACGGCGCGAGCGTGTCGTAATAAAGGCTGTCCTGTATCTCAACCGAAAAACCGGCGTCATTTAAAATACGTTCTGCTTCGGCTAAAGTCTTTCCTGTAACGCCGGGCACTGTTTTAGCATCGTCATGATTTGTAAACCAACCCAGTGAACTGATTACCGCCACAAATAGCAAGACGGCCAAAACAATACCAGCCAGTATGTTCACCCAAAGCGGTCTTTTTGTAATAAATCTAAACATGCCTCAATTTTATGCGGTAAATATACTGTTTACGAAAAACATTCTTCTACCAACAAAGTATAAAAATCTTTTAAGTTTCCACCGGCTGCCGCTACCTGCTGCGGGATGATACTGGCGGCGCTTTGTCCGGGAACGGTGTTTACTTCCAGCATAAAAGGCGCGCCCTTGGTTTCATCATAAATAAAATCAATTCTTATAACGCCCCTGCAGTTAAAGATAGTGTAAACCTGCTTGGCCGCGGCCCTGATCTTTTCCGCAATCGATTCATCTACCTGGGCCGGAGTGATTTCGATCGATTTGCCTTCATATTTGGCCTCGAAATCGAAGAATGTTTTAGAAGCATCGGCTTTCACTTCCGTCATCGGCAAGGTAATCACCTCTCCTTTCGATTTGTAAACACCGATGGTAAATTCGCGGCCTGTAATCATTTCTTCCACAAGCACCTGCCGGTCTTCTTTAAAAGCCCTCTCAATAGCCGGCTCCAATTCTTCGGCCGCCAACACTTTGCTCATGCCGATGCTTGATCCGCCGCTATTCGGTTTTATGAAGAGCGGAAGTTTTAATTTTTCAAGGATCGCTGCGCCATCAACGGGCGTATGATCGAATAACAGGACAGATTGGGCCACATTAATTCCCGCTTTCCCTGCGACTCCGGTAGTATAACTTTTGTTCATCGTGATGGCCGAGGTTGCAGCATTGCAGCCGGTATACGGGATCTGCAACATATCAAAATAACCCTGCAATTTTCCATCCTCGCCCGGCGTTCCGTGCAGTGCAATCAATACCGCGTCAAACTGAACTGTACTTCCGTCAGCCGTAATCGTGAAATCATTTTTGTTTACGGCAGATTTTGAACCATCAGGAGCAAGATACCACCAGCCGTCTTTGCTGACATCGATTTTGTAAACCCGATAACGTTCTGTATCAAGATGTGTTTGAATGGTCGTTGCACTTTTATAGGAAATAACAGACTCTCCCGAGTAACCGCCTGTTACAAGCGCAATATTTTTTTTCATTTTTCTTTTTATTTGGTTGTGCGACATTTTTATACTTCAGAAACCGCGCTTGATCACAAATCCCCTGCTTCGCGGGTTCTTCTAACCGATAAAAAATGCCACCCGAGATATTCATCAAAGTGGCATATAAATAAAGTAAACTTATGTTGGGTACTGATTAAACGTGAAGCTTTTCTTTCTTTTCCATCAGTTGCTCAACGGTCTCTTCGTACATTTCATCAGGAACGCAGCAGTCAACCGGACAAACCGACGCACATTGAGGCTCTTCATGAAACCCCTGGCATTCGGTGCATTTATCGGGCGTAATATAATAAGTATCAACCGCCAGCGGTTCATTTTTAAAATGAGCATCAACCACGTTTCCGTTCATCAACTTAAATTCGCCATTTACTGAAGTGCCATCAGAAATTGCCCATTCCACTCCTCCTTCATAAATCGCATTATTGGGACATTCCGGTTCACAAGCGCCACAATTTATACATTCGTCTGTAATTTTTATTGCCATATCCTATTGTTTATTTTATGAAACTATATTTGTCGTTCAAACTGCAAAATTACTGAATGAAGGCGACATAAGCCACAGTTTAAACTACTTAGAAATGAATTTATCGAAACGCATTGATTTGTTGGTACAACTCGGAACCTATATCCGGCAGGATGGCGATGCATGGCAGTCAGCAAAGCAAAAGGCCTACCATGAAAACGGCTGGTTTTTGCCCGCTTTTATTGACCAGCACGCCAACGACATCGCCGACACTTTTCTTCAAAAAGACAAGCTTCAGCAATGGTTGTCAGCCTACCCGGCTATACAGGATGCGCCTGCATCCAAAAAAAAGGTGGGCATTGTGATGGCCGGCAATATCCCGCTGGTGGGCTTTCACGATTTTTTATGCGTTTTTATAAGCGGGCATCAGTGTCTCATCAAGCCCTCATCGAAAGATGAAACGCTGATCAAACACCTGGTGGCACAATTAATCAGCTGGGAGCCTGCCTTAAAAGAGGAAATCATATTTTCTGAAATGCTGAAAAACTGCGACGCTTACATCGCCACCGGCAGCAACAGTTCGGCCGGTTATTTTGACTATTATTTTGGAAAATTCCCGCATATCATCCGCCGCAATCGAACCTCCGTGGCGGTTTTGACCGGGAAAGAATCTCAAGAAGATCTAACGCTGCTCGCCGACGATATCTTTTCTTATTTCGGCATGGGATGTAGAAATGTCACTAAAATTTATGTACCGGAAGATTACGATTTTTTACCGCTGTTAGACATCCTGAAAAAATATGATTACCTGGCAGAACATCACAAATACAAAAACAATTATGATTACAACCTGGCGCTTCATTTACTCAACAATAAGGCTTATATGAGCACGCCTGCGTTGCTGCTGGTGGAAGAAAAGAATGTCTTTTCACCGGTAAGCCAACTCAATTATGAGGTGTATAAAAACGAAGCAGGATTAGCAAATGAATTTACTGAAAACGATTCGTTACAATGTGTGGTCGGCCAAGGTTTCCTTCCCTTCGGATCGGCGCAACACCCCGCCCTTGCTGATTATGCGGATGGCGTGGATACGATGAAATGGTTGGAAACGTTGGGTTAAAGCGAACCCATGTTGCCCATTCTCAAAGTACGAAGACTTTAGTAAAACTTTGTTAAACTAAACTGACTTGCAAGGAAATGCGTCTGACAATTTGTTATTTTGTGACGAAAAGGAATAGTTTTTGAATCATTCTAATTAAAAAGTGAAAAAGATATGAAATTTAAACAATTATTATTCATTGTTGTGATCAGCGTTCTTTCTGCTTTTGGAGGCGTTTATATTTATGGTAAATTCTTCAGGGGCGCATCGAACGGGATTGGTACAACGATGGACGGCAAACTGCCTGTCAATTATGCCAGCTTTTTTGACAATAATGGTAACGCGGCCGACCCGACCGATTTTACCAAAGCTTCTCAATCGGCTGTACCGGCCGTTGTGCATATTAAAACCAAAATTCCTGCGAGAAAGCTCAGCAACGATTTACCCAACAGCGAAAGCCGCGGTTACGATCCATTCGAAGATTTTTTTGGTGATATGTTTGGCGGTATGGGCCCGCAAATGATTCCTGAGCAAAGAGCGTCCGGTAGCGGCGTTATCATTAGCCAGGATGGATATATTGTGACCAATAACCACGTTATTTCCGATCGCAATGGAAAAGATATTGCTCCCGAAATTAAAGTAACTTTAAACGAAGGGCGTAAAACCTACACGGCCAAAGTGGTAGGCCGCGATCCCAGCACTGATTTGGCGGTATTGAAAATAGAAGCCATCAATCTTCCTTATCTTATTTATGGAAATTCAGACAACCTCCAACTTGGACAATGGGTGCTTGCAGTAGGCTATCCGTTTAACCTGGAAGCCACTGTTACAGCCGGCATTATCAGCGCTAAAGGAAGAAGTATCGGCATCAACAGCCAGCAAAGCCAGTCGCCGGTTGAATCATTTATTCAAACTGATGCGGCGGTAAACTCCGGCAACAGCGGTGGTGCATTAATAAATACCAACGGTGAGCTCATTGGTATCAACTCTGCGATATTGGCGCCGGGCGGCACTTATGCCGGGTATTCGTTTGCTATCCCTTCGTCAATTGTCAAAAAGATTGTAAATGATATTGTGAAGTACGGAGATGTGAAGCGCGGTTACCTGGGTGTAACTTACTCGAGCCAGCCTTCTCAAAATGAGGAGTATTTGAAAAGAGCCAATGTGCAGGACGGTGTGTACGTTATGGGTACAGATCCTGATGGCGGCGCAGGCAAAGCCGGTATTAAAAGAGGAGATATTATCACCAAATTAAATGGCAACCAGATTGTTTCCGGACTGGAAATAAGTGGAGCTATAGCCAGCGCGCAACCGGGCGACAAAGTAAAAATCACTTATATAAGAAATGGAAAAGAAAACACCGTTGACGTGGTATTATCAGCTCAATCGAAAATTGTTCAGTTGTCTTCTGCGGAGGCGATCGCTGATAGATTAGGCGTTGATTTAAAGAATGTGAGCGGAGACCGCGCCGAGCAGTTAAGAATAAAAGGCGGTGTTGAAGTGACCAATATCCGACCCGACGGCCCATTCAAAAAAACAAGAATGGAGAAAGGGTTTATCATCACATCGGTGAACGGGCAGGAAGTGAAAAGCATGGATGAGTTTGCGCAAACGCTTAGCCAGCTCAGAAGCAGTGTGATTGCGTTAGTGGGTATCTACCCCGGTTACAGCGGGCGTTATACTTATCAGATCAATTTAGCCGGAGACGAAGGCGGCGGAGCCTTTTAATCCACATAGCGAGATATTTAAAAAGCCGGTTTTAAACGACCGGCTTTTTTTATGATTTTAAAAGAAAGATTTTAAGCCTTAACGAATACCCAATATTCCCAGGGCTGTATTTCAAAATTTTTATTCATATCAAAATCGTTCAAAACCCCCGAAAACAACTCATTAAAAATACCGCTCGCCCGATTGTCGGTTAGGTGAAAATGCAATGCGTCGCCCGACCAGTTCAGAATAACCAAAACCTCGTCCGATTCATTCTTACGCAAAAAAGCAAGAATTTTATAGTCAGCAGTCGTTTGCAATCTGATGGTTGCAGCTTTATCATCTCCACCCCTTAAAGCGGGATGTTCAGCGTGGAGTTGTAATAATTTTTTATAAAACCCGTGCATGGCATATCGCCCGGTCCAGGGAATAGGATCTTTGTCAAAAAATGCCAGCCGCTTATCAACGAGCGGAAGCTCCTGGCCGCTGTAGAGCAGGGGGATGCCGTTCCAGGTGCAACTAAACACGGCTAGCAACTTCGCCATATCGCCATATTTTTCAAACTCGGTTCCGTTCCAGCTATTTTCATCGTGATTTGTAGTAAACCACGCACGCATGCTATCGTTACCAATCGCATCATATTGATCCAGCAGCTCAATCAATTCATGCAGCGGTTGCCGGTGATCATAAAAATCGCGTGTTTTATGCATCCACTTCCACGAATAACTCGCATCGAAAATTTTCCCATGTTCCGGGTTTTCAATTTCATCAAACTCGCCTAACCAAAACAGCGGCTTGATGGCATCCACAAGGGGCCTGGCCTCCTGCCAAAAATCTACCTGCACCCAAGACGCGAGATCACATCTGAAACCGTCGATATTACATTCGGTTACCCAAAATTTCATCGCATCGATCATCGCGCTGCGCAGGTCGGGATTATTAAAATCCAATTCAATGATATCGTCCATGCCGCTGGCTGCATGAAAACTGCCATCTTCGTTATGAAGATAATATTCCGGGTTTGACTTTGTCCAAACATGGCCCCAGCCGGTATGATTCGCTACCCAGTCAATAATCAGTTTAAAACCCTGTCGGTGCGCCTCATTTACCAGATTCTTAAAATCGTCCAAAGTGCCAAATTCGGGATTAACAGCGGTATAATCGGAGCACGCGTAATAACTACCCATCGTTCCTTTCATTTTTTCGGTGGCTATTGGCGTTATCGGCATCAACCAAAGCACCTGCACTCCCATATCTTTTAACCGCGGCAACTCTTGCGCAAAGGCATCGAAAGTTCCCTCTTTGGTGTATTGTCGCAGATTTACTTCGTAAATATTAGCAGAATGAATCCATTCCATTTTTTCCCGGGTCGCTGACATTAATTTCTATTTAGTTAACCAGTTTTTTAACCTGCCAACCTTGCAGATTGGCGTTAAAATGAAGATAGGGAAATATCTGATCTTATCTTTGAACGAACTTAAAACTTGATGCAATATGTTTTCCATAGCTTGATTGCTTCTCAATCTCGTCCTCCAATCCACACTTGTCGGTAAAGAAGCTAGCCGGGAATATCTCGCAAAAACGCGTGTGCTGCGCTTGGGCATTTCATGTGTATCTTTGCGGTATGAAGCAGTTTGATGTTCCTGTTTTTTACAGAAGTTCTCTTATTTCTGCCATCAAAAGCAGCAGAAAGCAGCACGATAAATTAAAAAAAGATTTCACGCCCACCCTGCTCGATTTCGGGCCGGTGAAAATTTATCTTGCGCGGCATTTTGGTTTTTGTTATGGTGTTGAAAATGCGATTGAGATCGCCTTTAAAACGGTGGACGAGCATCCGGGCAAACGGATTTTTTTATTAAGTGAAATGATACACAATCCGCAGGTGAACGCGGATCTTCAGCGCCATGGCGTTCGCTTTTTACAAGACACACGCGGCAACGAATTAATTCCTTTTGAAACGCTGACCCGCGACGACATTGTATTGATTCCTGCTTTTGGCACCACGCTTTCCATCGAAAAGAAATTGAACGATATCGGCATTCCTACCGAAAAGTATAATACCACCTGCCCTTTTGTTGAAAAAGTATGGAACCGGAGCGCGGCAATCGCGAAAAAAGAATATACAATTATCATTCATGGCAAACCTACGCATGAAGAAACCAGGGCCACCTTTTCGCATGCTGCTTCCGGCGCACCTTCGGTGGTAGTGAAAGATATGGCGCAGACCATCAGGCTGGCTGGTTATATTAAAGGCGATCTTGCCCCTGCAGATTTTTACCAGGAGTTTAAAAATCAATACAGCGAAGGTTTTGATGTAGCGAAAGACCTTGAAAGGATCGGCGTTGTTAATCAAACCACAATGCTGGCCAGCGACACGCAGGCCATTGCCGATTACCTGAAAGAAGTAATGATCGAAAAATATCAACTTACTAAAGAAACTTTATCTGCGCATTTTGCTGATACGCGCGACACACTTTGCTACGCGACAAACGACAATCAAACTGCTGTTACTGCGATGTTGAATACACCGGCCGACTTAGCGATTGTTGTAGGCGGATATAATTCCTCTAATACGTCGCACCTGGTAGAGCTTTGTGAAGAGCAGTTGCCTACTTATTATATTGACAGCGCGGAAAAAATGATTTCTGAAAAAGAAATACTTCATTATAATTTTCATAACCACCAAGAGGTTTTAACCAGCGATTATCTCACCAACAAAAGCCCTGTGCGTATTTTAATTACCAGCGGCGCTTCTTGTCCTGACGTAGTGGTAGAAAATGTTATCGCAAAAATTGCCGGCTTTTTCCCGGGCGCGAAGGGCCTGGAAGCCATGCAGGCACAGTTTTAATCACCGTTACACTTCACTGTAAGAGGTTTGCAGCAGGCGCTCCAACTGTTGTATACCTTTGGTTAAAACTTCTTTTATATTGTTATAACTTCTGAAAGAGTTATCGTCTAGTTCCCCGCCCACTGCTTTTTCTTCAAGCAGTTCAAAATGCGGCATCAGTTTTTTCCCAATCACCACTGCCGTCGACGACTTCAGCTTGTGCGCGAGCATTTTGATTTCAGTATAGTTTCTTTGGTTTATCGCCACATCCAGTTCTTCCATCTGGCCGGGCACCTGCGATAGAAACATTTCGATGACTTCTTTCTCAAACTCTTTGTTATTGTCGGACAATTCTCGCAAATAACTAAGATCCACTACGGCATCCGTAACGAAAAGTTGTTGCGACGATAGTGTATTCACCGTCACTTTCACTTCCTCACCGACCAGTGCCTTTAAACCAATATCTCTTTTTAAAAGAGTATTGATTTTTTCGAATAGCTGTCGGGTATTGACAGGCTTTGTCAGGTAATCATTCATACCCGCTTCAAGGCAACGTTCCTTTTCTCCGGCGAGCACATGCGCAGTCAGCGCGATGATGGGCCATTTGACGTTCAGCTCATTCCGAATAATGCGGGTCGTGTCATAGCCGTTCATATCCGGCAATTCGATATCCATCAATATGATATCATAAAAATTGGACTTCGCTTTTTCCACCGCTTCGCCGCCTGACTCGGCTACATCTATTTTCACATTCGTACCTACAAAAATTCCATTGATCAATTTTATGTTGAGCGCATTGTCTTCAACCAAAAGAATTTTCAGATCATCCAAAAATGATAAATCTGTCACCGACTCAACGGTGGGCAAATTCGCCGCATTAGAAGGATTGAACGCAGCAAACGGCATGGTAAACCTGAAAATAGAACCGACGCCCAGCTCGCTTGTAACAGAGATTTCACCGCCCTGGCTTTGCACAATATGTTTGGCAATACTTAACCCCAATCCGGTTCCGCCATATAATCTCGTGGTCTCCACTCCTGCCTGCTCAAACCTTTTAAACACGCGCGACAGCTTATCTTTTGAAATACCAATTCCCGAATCCTTAATCTTAAATTCAATAACGGGAGGCGCCTCGGGCGGCGAAATTAACTTGGCAAAAATCAGCACGCTTCCCTTGGGCGTAAACTTAATGGCGTTCCCCACAATATTCGTAATCACCTGCGTTAAACGCACCGGGTCGCCCACCACTACATCAGGAACATTGGCGTGACACTCGTAACTTAAAGTAATGTCTTTGTTTTTTGCCTTTGGCAGATAAAGAACGCAGATAGAATTGAGAATACCATCGATGCTGACCGGGTGTTCTTCAAACACCATCATGTTTGATTCGAGCTTGGAGAAATCCAATATATCGTTTAGGAGCCGCAACAGGTTTTCGCCAGCAGACCGGATAATGCGTACGTACTCATTCTCTTCCGAACCAATATCTCGTTTGCCAAGCAGCTCTGCAAAACCTAAAATTGCGTTGATAGGCGTTCGGATTTCATGGCTCATATTGCTGAGGAACGATTGCTTCAACCGCAAAGATTCTTCAACCAATTTTTTTGCCTCAATCAATTCGTTTTCAAATTGCTTGATATTACTAATATCATCGAATACGGAAATAGCATACTCAAGCTGATCTTTTTCATTGTAAACCGGGATAGCGCTTACTCTAAACGGCACATCGCGCTCATCCACCCGGATAGTTGTTTCATTGAAGCCAATATTTTCTTCTCCGTGTATGGCATGAGAAATAAAAAGCTTGTCTCTCAGCTCGTGTTGAAGTGCACCTTTGCGCGTATCTTTTTTATCATTCGATTCAAACACGTTGCCATCGGGCAGAATATGCCTGTTGAGTAATGCCACAGCTTTATTATTCGCATGGTATTCATTGCTTTTCGTGTTTACGATGATAACACCTACCGGCAATTTATCGAGAATGCTTTCCAGGCGTAGCTGCGATTTGATCAGCAACTGCTCGGTATTGACCAGCCGTTGATAAATGACCCGTATATAAACCAATGTGAGCAGAATGATGGTAACGGCCGCGATTACACTGATCACCACTACAAAAATGACGGTATTAAAGTTCTCATTCTCTCTTTTTAATTTTAAAGACTGAAGCGCCTTTTCCGTATTGATAAACTTGAGAACGCAGTAACGAATTTTATTAACCAGGCGATGTTCTTCTCCCCCGTTAAAAAAACGCCAGGCTTCCAAAAAGGAAATATAATGGCGCTTCACGATAATGCTGTAAGCGATCTGCCTTTGCTCTTTCACCAAAGCACTGATGCTGTCCAATAGTTTTCGCTGCGCCGTAATCATCGGCATGGCTTTCAAAGAATTGACGCGCACCTGCAAAAAACGCGACGCAATGTCGAAGGATTTGAGATAGGAAGAATCGTTGGTGATGATGTAACCCCGATAAGCCGACTGCACGTCCTGAATCGCATTCAACACATCCTGCGATTGCGTGATCATGATACCGGAAAGATTCACATCCCGCATTGACCTTTTATAATGGACCGTTTTGGAACCGGCATAAATGCCCAACCCAATAAGGATCAAAGCGCTTATACATAAGGCGATGGTAATCTTTACCTTTTCAGAAATTTTTATGGGCTTTTTAGCAGTCATTCTTTTGTGAAAAATATCATTTTCAACGATTTAGGCTTTTCTATTAGGGATACGGGCGTTTCTTACAAAAATAAGCTATAAATACAAGAACTGCATAATATATACCTATTATTAGTTAGGGAATGTTATATTTTTTAGTAGTACCTTTGTACCAACCTTATAAGAAAATTTATAAATATGAAAACCCTTTTCTCTAAATTTATTCGTACCTTAAAATTTCTTTTAATCAAGAAAAAAGAAGTCACTCCCCAAAAATTCAAAATGGAAACAAAATGGTGGATGGGCGAAGAATTATTTTTGGAAGGCTCTCCCCATTTGAAGAAGCGTTAGGATATTTGTTTTGTTTTATTAAAAAACGTTTTGCGCAAATCAGAAATTATTCTTACTTTTGCTCTCCCATTTAGGGAATGGCTGCGTAGCTCAACTGAATAGAGCATCTGACTACGGATCAGAAGGTTTTAGGTTTGAATCCTAACGCGGTCACACTGAAAATCAAGCACTTACAAATTTGTAGGTGCTTTTTTATTTTGTTGATTATTTCATTTACAATTAGACTTATAACATCATAAACCCCATCCCAATGCCTACACAATTTGAAGAATTGGATCAACTCCTGCAAGATGTCAAAAACGAAAAAGCCATGTTTGCCGACGTCATCGCATTTATGGAAAAATATTATAACCACACTCCTACCGCTTTTCTAACGGAGCGCAGCTCAACGCAGCTCATGAAAATCAAGGAAGCGCAAAAGTATTGTCGTTGGCCAGGCTTTACCAATTGTCTGCCGAAGATACGCTGTGGTTGTTTGCCGAGCATTACCGCGCAGTGTTGGCCGCACCCGATAAAACCGACCATCAAAATATTCGTCAATTCATACTAAACGGATGGGCGGGCGTTAAATTCGAAAACGTGGCGTTAACTGAAAAATAGCTTTTCAGGGTATGAAACGGCAAAGCCCCCGAAAACCGGGGGCTCTTGCCTATAACTACCAAACCAAACCAAACTATTTTATACACTTTCTCAATCTTTCTTTGCCACTCTATAATAAGACGCGTTGAAAGGCAAAAAAGCATACAGCTTTTCTGTAAAAAAATGTGAAAATGAAGTTGGAGGGCAGCTATCTTAAGGCACTATTTCAAAAAGAAAAACCTGTTGTTTTTCAAAGTGGTTGAAATTGTTGTCGGCGATAATCACAAGCGATTGATGCCCATTAGGTAAGACCGGCCCAAATGTAATTCCCTCCACGTTGTCGATATAAATATTGAGGCTGTTGAAATTAAAAAGCAGTTTTTTCGCCGCAGGGCGATAGGCGGTATTTCTGTACAAACTTTTATAGCTGCTCACGTCAGTGGCCCTGGAAAAATCAGCCAGGTAGATTTTTATAACGCAACTTGCAATGCCTGTTGAAAATGAACGTTCCAACACCAAAAATTGCTGGTTTCCAATACAAAGGTTTTCCGAAATACCGTTAACGCTGAATGCCGAGTCGGGAATGGGGGCCGCGGCGACCGCATCTAACAGATAACCAAACTGTGCCACGGCCTTTTTAGACTGATTATCAAACTTAATGAAGCGCACCGGCGCATTGGCATAACTGACACTTGCCAAGGGCCCATCCTCATAAGTTGGTCCTTCCATGCTGGCCCACAAATATTTAGTACCCTCCGAAAAACTCAATCCTTCCAACACGTCATTTTCGCGGGCGCCGCTGTCGCCCACATACATTTGAATGTTAGGCGGCAATAAAAAACTGTCTTTAAAGTAGCCGTTGAGATCCATTTCGTAGATCCATGGATTTTGATATACCATCCTGCCGCCACGCAAAGCCTTATCCCCTTCGCTACTCCAAACCAAGGTACGGCGCAACGGGTTGAATCTTATTGACTCGGGATCCGCTGCATGCTCGGGCATTACCTTCAACCCGGCAAAAGTATCATTCCGCGCATTTTTTAATGTTGCAACAGCTAAGAAACGTACCGAATCGATTTTATAGTCAATGATATCGATGGCGCAGGTGTAAAAACGTGAAGCGCTTGTTGCTGACCTTTCATCGCTGATCACAAAATATTGATTCTTTTGACGGTCATAATCTATGCCTGAAAGTCCGCCTACCCAGGTGCCTTTAAAGCTTTGCTCAAATGGGATTTCATAAACGTCGAGGAATTTGATCGCAGATATAGCGCCGGAACCTGGTGGCGGCTGCTTTGCATTTTTGCTCAACGCGCAATTAAAAGAAAACAGCACGGCGCACAGGTATAAAATGCAGGTAAATGATTTAAGGATAGGTTGTCGCAATGCCGTGATGGTTGTTTTAACTAAAGAAAAAATATTACAAGCCTGTAAGCCGGATTCTGTAACCGCCGAAGCGGATGGTTATCATTTATCTGTTCCGGAAATTACTCTCCGGAATCAATCTGCCTACCCTCCCCGATAGCTTACGCATTTGCCGGGCCGGCAAAAAATCGGGGTTTACATGGCATTTCAGCACACAAGGTTTACCCGAAATATTTATTACTAAATATCTCCGTGAGCCCTTACCTCACATTTTCACCTTTTCCCCGCGAAGCGAGGTAGTTATTTTCTGTGGCACTTTCTATTTCGCCCACAGGCGAATCCGGCTATTCACCGGTATGCTGCCCTATGCTGTCCGGACTTTCCTCCCTTTTATCAAAGGCGATAACCCGGCTTGTAATCCTGCAAAGATAAAATGAATTATCCTATTCCTGAGTGAGTTTCGTAATTGCTTGAAACATGAAGAAACTAAAATGCAAAATCAACAATCAAACTTAATACTTTAAAAAAATCTCCGTGGCGCCGTAGCCATACCTGGGATCATACTGATTGATAAAATAATTCACTTCATCTTTTAGCTTTAAAGCATCGTGGATTTCGTCGCGCAGCCTCCCTGTTCCAACACCGTGAATGATAATCAACGTCGGCTGCATGTGGCCTACCGCCAGTTCATAAAATTTCTCAAAGGTTTGCAGCTGTAAGGCCAGGATTTCAAAATTGCTCATTCCCGAGTGATTATCGGTCAGTTTTTCAATGTGCAAATCGACCACGCTCCGCGCCGGCTCCAAGTGTTTTCGCGCTTCTTTGGCATTATAAATTTTATAGCCCTTATGCGCTAATTTATCAAGCGGCAAAACCACTTCTTCCGGCGCTTTGTCCGGATAACGTTCAAAAAGAAGATAGGAAAAGGAAGCTTCATTTTTTTGCTTTAATTCCTCAATACGGCCAAACAGCTGCTTAGGCTTTAATTTAATAATCTTTTCAAAATGATCAGCTTTTCCTTTTTCTGTTTCGGCCAAGGAAAAGTCAAATTCGAAAGCGGGACTATCGCTCATATCTCCAAACTCGACATCATGCACATAAAAGTTTTTAAAAGGATGCAAAGTGCCTTTAAGGTCAAAATCTGAAGTCCCAAAAAAAGTCAGGTTATAATCAAACCGGTAAACTCTTTTGGTATTATTTACAAGATAGATTTTTAATTTTTCGACATAATCGTCGCCAAACTCATCCATATCCATTACGGGTAAAAAGTTCAGCCAGACACCGTCTTCCACCCGTTCTTCTTTCGAAGGCCGCTCCTTTTTCAAATCATCCACATATTGTTTGGGAGGAGGCGCCGCAACCTTTTTCTTTTTCGTAAATTGCTTATAATAAGGGAAATCGATCTGGTCCAGATAAACGGGAAACTTCACTCCCCTCACCTCAACCATCGCCATTTGCTTATTGATAAAATCAACAATAACGCCTTCTTCATCCGAATGCAGCACTAATACTTTATCTCCTATCTGATATTTCATGAACTGCAAAAATAAAGCAAAGAAAGAAAGCGCGGGCTGCTTAAAGGCGATTTAAGATATTCCGTTTTTTGATGGCGCCAGTTTGCTGTGGCGATAGCCGTAGAGAATATAAATCAATAGTCCCAATACCATCCAAATAAAAAACCAAAACCAGCTTACGGCGGGAATTTCAATTAAAAGATACATGCAGGAAAGCACACCCATTACAGGAATGAAAGAATATTGGTGAACTGCGGTTTTGAAGGTGATCCATAAAGCTATCAATAAGAAAATGAGGAACAGGATTTCCTGGTAGGCTTCCGCGCCGATATTTGTGACCGCGTCAAAAATGCGCTGCCTGAAAAAATAAATAAACAATACATAAAGCGCGGGCACAATAAGCCGGCCGTTGATATAAGGGATCTTAAACTTTCCTTTTTGCTTTGGCATCGGTGGCAACAACAAAACACCGCCGCAAACCAAAATAAAGGCAAACAAAGTACCGATGCTCGTCAGATCTGTAACCAGGCCGCTTTGAAGAAACAGGGCGCCTGCACCCACGATAACGCCGGTAATGATCGTTGCAAACGAAGGCGTTTGATATTTGGGATGAATTTTTTGAAACACTTTCGGCAAAAGCCCGTCGCGGCTCATGCTCATCCAAATGCGCGGCTGCCCGATCTGAAACACAAGCAGCACCGAAGTGGTTGCCACGACTGCGCTAACAGAAATAATTTTCTCGATCCATGGCGCACGATTTTCAAAAACAAATGCCAGCGGGTCATCAACACCATCAAAACTACTGTAGCTTTCAATGCCCGTCAACACCAGGGCGATGGCAATATATAACACCGTGCAGATCAATAAAGAATAAATCATGCTGCGCGGCAGGTCGCGCTGCGGGTTTTTGCACTCTTCGGCAATAGTAGAAATGGCATCAAAGCCAATATAGGCGTAAAACACGGCTGACACACCTTTTAAAACACCTTCAAAACCATTCGGCATAAAAGGTTGCCAATTGTTGGTATCCACAAAAAAAGCGCCGGCAATAATGACAAAAATAATTACCGCTACTTTGAAGATGACCATAAAATTGGCCGATTGCTTGCTTTCTTTAATACCAATATAAGCCAGCCAGGTTACGAGGCAAACGATGATAAAGGCAGGCAGATTAAAAAATACCGGTGTGTTTCCAATATGCGGCGCTTCATTATAAGCTTTTATCGCAAAATTATAGGTCTCGATTTCCTTTGCCGTAAGCGCCGGATTTTGTGCCAGCTCGCTGGTAGCCTTGGCAAACGCGGCCGAAGCCGTTTGAGGGTCAACAAGCATCCAGTCGGGCAAATGAACATGAAATACATGCTCCAGCAGGTTATTGAAATAACCGCTCCAGGAAATCGCCACCACGATATTTCCAATCGCATACTCCAGGATCAGCGCCCAGCCTATGATCCAGGCCACCAACTCCCCAAAACTGACGTAGGAATAAGTGTAAGCGCTGCCCGAAACGGGCACGCGGCTGGCGAACTCGGCATAACAAAGGGCCGAGAAACCACAGGTAATCGCCGTGATGATAAACAAAATAGAAACGCCCGGGCCGCCATTAAAAGCAGCGCCGCCGATCGTAGAAAAAATGCCGGCGCCCACCACCGCTGCGATTCCCAAAAAGGTCAGATCTTTAACGCCCAAAACTTTTTTAAGGCCCGCAGCATGTCCGTCACCGTGGCCGGCTTCCGCCTCCTTTAAAATATTCTCGATTTTCTTTTTTCGCAGTATTGACATTTAATCTCTTTTTGGGATTTCGATGGTTTTAGTTGATGCGCTGATAAAAAATTTCAAATAGCCGGCGGCAAAGCGTTAATAATCTCTTTTCACTAATAATTGCGCCAGCTCCTTCAGCGGTAGCTTGCGCTGACTAATAACCGCAATTTCATTGAGATGATCCAAAGCCTCGTTGAGAAAAAGATTCTTTTTTTCACGGGCCCATTCATCAATTTTACAGTCGCGGTATAGCTGCAGCACTTTAGGCACTTTTTCTTTATCCGCGCCGGCCATCAGCTCTTTGAGCTCCTGCCGCTGGCCCGTACTGCATTGCTCCAACGCCTGTATCAGCAGAAAAGTTTTTTTGTTTGCCAAAATATCACCGCCAGGTTGTTTGCCAAATTTTTCCGGATCGCCAAAAGCATCGAGGTAATCATCCTGCATCTGAAACGCAAGGCCAATTTTCTTACCTGTTTCATAAAGCAGCGCGAGGTTTCCTAAGCTTCCACCGCCTAAAACACCGCCCATCTGCAAACTTGCAGCGAGCAATACAGATGTTTTCAGCGTGATCATGTGCAGGTATTCGTCAAAAGAGACAGCATCTCGCTTTTCAAAATCCATATCCAGCTGTTGCCCCTCACAAACCTCAGCCGCGGTTTTATTGAAAATAGCCAGAATCGGTGAGATGTATTCCGGACTTAACTTGTTAATATAATCGTAGGCTTTTACGAGCATTACGTCGCCGGCTAAAATGGCTGTGCTTTCATTGTATTTGGTATGCAAAGTAGGCTGCCCGCGGCGTTTTGGCGCCTTGTCCATAATGTCATCGTGAATCAGCGTAAAATTATGGAACAGCTCGATGGCAGATGCAATATCCCAGGCGCTCGGTTGAATTTCGCCAAACAACTCGCAGGCCATCAAACAAAGCACCGGCCGGAACCGCTTGCCGGGCAACGACAAAAAATAATTATTGGGTTCGTATAAAGATGACGGCTCTTCCGGAAAATGAGCACGGTTGAAATGTTCGGAAAATTTTTTCGATAACTCCTCAAATGATTGCATGCGTCAAAAATAGAGAAAAATGGCACGAAATAAGGATTGAATTTAGTCACCATCCGCCGCGTTTAAAGGCTATCTTTTAAAATAAAGCTCTTTGATATAGCCCACTGGATAAAAGGGAATAAACATCTTCCAAATTTCAGATCTCTTCAGCAATCCCAGGTGAATAAGCCTTACACCATCAACGATGGGCCGATAAATCATGGCGTAAATCAACATAGATACGACGAAAGTTGACCCGCTCAGTTGAGCACTCCAAAACACGAATACAAAAGGAACTATAATAAGCAGATAATAAGGAATAAGTTTCATTTGTTAGCTTTTATGGTAAATCTTAATTCAAATATATACCAAAAAATAAGATCTATACCAGGAAAGTCCGAAGATTCATCTCAGGCCTTAACACTTTGAAATTGATTTATATGAAATTTTTCTTCCTAGCCGAGTCTCACTAGGAATCTTGTGAATTGGCCGTGGACGCGGCGTTTAGAATGGATTCTACACCGCCGAGTCCCTTTCAGGAGACTCAGCTTAGAAGGGAAGATCCATCTCAGGCCTTCCTATTTTGAAATTGATTTATATGAAATTTTATCAATTCCCTTTCGGGATCCGTCACGGCCAGTTGCAGGGCCGATTTAAAATGATTTAAAGCCTGATGATCATCGACACCTTCGTACAGCTTGCCCAGCAACGTGTGATAAAAATGATTTTTGGGGCCTTCGAGCGAAGCAGCTTCCTCAAGGGCTTTTTGCTTCCCGTGAACTTTAGACAACACATAGATTCTGTTGAAAGCCGCCATTGGAGCGTATTCCAGCTGCAATAAGCCGTCATAAAGCTGCAACACCGTTTCCCATTTTTCTGGAACATCTTCTTTGATGGTATGCCAGCCCGCAATGGCTGCTTCAAAATGATACTTAGACTGCTGCCCGTCTTCGAAAGCAATCCGAAGGTAATACCGCCCTCTTGCGATAAGCTCGTTGTTCCACAATTCGGGGTCCTGGTCTTTATATAAAACCAATGCACCCTCGCCATTTAGGCGCGCGTCAAATCGCGACGCATGAAAACACATTAGCGACAGCAGGGCATTGGCGGACGAAATATTGGCAACATCGTTAGATACTAACAAATGACAAAGGCGCATCGCTTCCCAGCAAAGGTCTTTGCGCAACACACTATTTTGAGATGACGAATAATAACCTTCGTTAAAAAGCAGATAAATTGTCGACAAAACTGGTTCAATGCGGCTATTGATCTCGTTCTTTGTAGGATATTCAACCGGCATACCGGCTTCCTTCAACTTTTGCTTCGCCCTTTGTATGCGTTTATAAATTACTTCTTTATTAGTCAAAAAAGCATCGGCAATCTCCTGCACGCCAAATCCGCAAAGCAAATTGAGCGCCACAGCGACTTGTGCTTCTTTTGGTATGGACGGATGACAGACGGCAAAGACCATCGCCAGCTGGCTATCATTGATATTTTTTTCAGAAAGATCAGGCTCCGCTTGTTCTATATTTTCATTAGGCAGCCTTCCGGAAATATGCTTATCAAAATGGCTGACACGTTTAAGGTGGTTTTTGGTTTTATTTTTAGCGACGGTATACAACCAGCCTACCGGGTTTTCGGGAACACCTTTTTGCCCCCACAGTTCGCTGGCCGCCAGGAAAGTGTCGCTTACCAGGTCTTCGGCCGTTTCGATATGCTGCAGGCCAAATAAAGAACAGAGCACAGCTACGATTTTTCTGTACTCCGTTCTAAACAGATGCGGTATCAGCTCCTGCTCTTTCACTATAAAGCTTTGATCTCCCTGACTTCTACGTTTCCGCCATAATTAAAAACGGGGCAGCCCGTTGCCAACGAGGCGGCTTCTTCGAGCGAATCGGCGCTCACAACGATATAACCGCCAATCGCTTCCTTCAATTCCATATAAGGCCCGTCGGTTATCAAATCGCTTCCTTTAACCACTTTCCCTGTTCTTTCAAGCCTGTTGCCCCGGTCTTTTAATTTGTTTTTTGCCGCAATACCGCTGATCCAGTCAATCCATTTCTGGGTGTCTTCCTGCATCTGCTCGGGCGACAATTGAGGAATATTATTTTCATCTCTTCTGAATATGAATAAAAAATCGTTCATGATTATTTTTTTAGCGTTAAAAATTTAGTTAACAGCAAACTGTCCGACCTTATACGTTCCAACTGCAGCGCCAAACGCAATATTAAACCGGTTATACGTGTTGATTGTTGAGATAGCAAGGGTAAGATCGATCAGGGCTTCTTCAGCAAAATGTTGTTTTACTTGTTGATAAATTTCATCCGCCACCAACCCTCCATCGAGGCTCGTCAACGCTTCTGCCCAAGCCAAGGCTGCCCGTTCTTTATCTGAATAAAACGGGGCTTCGCGCCAGGCGTCTAAAACCAACAGGCGCTGCGGCGTTTCTCCTTCGGCCAATAAATCTTTCGAATGCATATCAAGGCAAAAGGCGCAACCGTTTATTTGCGATACGCGGTAATAAATAAGGTGTAACAAACGTTTTTCAAGGCCCGACTTAGCCAAATGAACCGCTACCGGCGCAAGTGCCTGAAAAGCGTTTTTTCCTTTTACATAAAAATTGAGTCTTTGTTCCATCATTTAAAGTTTAAATTGTTTAAAAACCTATAACAATCAGACTTTCTGAATCTGGACAAAAACTCACTTGTTTTTTTAAAAATTTTATTCTTTCACCCATTCATAGTCGAGCTGCCTCTTTTCCAGGTTAGCCGCCACTACCCTGATACGCACTTTATCCCCCATGGTAAATTTCTTGCCGGTGCGCTGGCCCACGAGGGCATAGTCGCTTTCAGAATGTTTGAAACTATCATGCTCAGCAAGGCTTGTAATAGCAACAAGGCCCTCGCAGAGATGATCAACCGTTTCGGCCCAGAAGCCAAATTTGGAAACACCGCTTACGATGGCATCAAACTCTTCTCCCACATAACGGCTCATAAATTGAACCTGTTTGTATTTATTGGCCGAGCGCTCGCTGTCCATCGCGGCGCGTTCCCGCTCACTGCAATGCTTACATTTTTCTTCCATTCGCTTATCCACTTTTACACCGTCCTCCAAAATGTCTTGCAAGATGCGGTGCACCATCACATCGGGATACCGCCGGATGGGCGAGGTGAAGTGGCAATAATACTCAAAACCAAGGCCATAGTGGCCCACATTGCTTTCCGTATATTTGGCTTTCGCCATGGTGCGGATACCCAGCTGTTGCAGCACCGCTTCTTCTGGCCTCCCTTTCACATCTTTCAACAACTTGTTAAAAGAAGCAGCAATTGCTTCTGCGCTGGATATGTCAAACTTATATCCAAATTTATTGGCGAAAGCAATAAAAGGCTTTAGCTTTTCTTCATCGGGCGTATCGTGGATCCGATAAGGAAAGGGAATCGATTTGTTATTGACTTTTACCTTCGACACATGTCGCGCTACATAGCGGTTCGCCAACAGCATCAACTCTTCAATCAATTGATGCGCTTCTTTGCTTTCTTTCAATACAATACCAATGGGATTTCCTTTTTCATCAAGTTTAAAGCGGACCTCAGTCGAATTAAAATTGATGGCACCTTCGTCAAACCTGTATTTACGCAGTGTTTGAGAGATTTCATTGACCGTTTTAATTACATCCGCATGATCGCCTTCGCCGGTTTCAATAATCTCTTGCGCTTCTTCGTAGGTGTATCTCCGGTTGGAATGAATAACTGTTTTCCCCAGCCAATACTGTTTTACTTCCGCCTTATCAGTAATCTGAAAAATAGCTGAGAACGCGAGTTTATCTTCATTGGGCCGAAGCGAGCATAAAACATTCGAAATATGTTCGGGCAACATCGGATTTACCCGGTCTGGCAAATACACGGAAGTTGCTTTTTGATAAGCTTCGTCATCCAGCGCATTGCCGGGCGTTACGTAGTGGCTTACATCGGCGATATGAACGCCAATCTCATGATTGCCGTTTTTCAATTTCCGATAAGAAATAGCATCATCAAAATCTTTAGCGTCGGCGGGGTCGATTGTAAAAGTGAGCACACTCCTCACATCTTTGCGGTGGCTTAAATTTTCTTTTGTGATTGTTTCGGGTATACGCGCGGCAATCTCCAGCGCCTCGTCGGAGAACCCTAAAGCAAAGCCGTTTTCGAGCATAATGCTTTTCATGGCTTCATCGGCGGCATCGTCGCCGCTCATTACTGAGACAATGGTTGCGGAAGGCTTTTTCCCCTCACCACCCCAATCCAAAATCCGCGCTACTACGGATGCCCCGTTTTCGGCTCCGTTGAGATTTTCTTCAGCCACATATAAATCAGGTATATTCTTTTCCTTTTCTCCCAAAATAAACGCAAAACCTTTGTTCATCTGCACTTTCCCGATAAACTCAGTTCGCTTCCTTTGCACCACTTCGGTAATTTTCCCTTTCGGCCTGCCCTCATATCCGCTGGTGAGCTTAACACGAACCGTGTCGCCGTCCATTGCGTTTTTCAACCCGTCAGGCGCAATCATCACATCTTCTTCGAGGCCTTCCACAATTACAAATCCGCGGCCGGAGCGGGTCACGTCCAGACGGCCTTTTAAGGTCTGCTCTGTCGATCGCTTTTCACGCTTACCGCGCTTTTGCTCTTTTGTTTTCTTTTTGGGTTTATTGCTTTTGCTCATATTTATCTTTTAAACTATAAAAGTCCAGATATCGGTATAATGTGTAATTTACTATATATCAACATTCCTGCCACCTTGTTGAGGCGCATTTATTAAATTAAGAAGTTCCCGGTCAAATTGGTCGGCTTCGCTAAACAAAATCTGGTGCGCTACGGGAATAACAAAAATGGAAAATGCCGCAAGTTGGGGCCATTGACGCAAACGCATCGCGTCCTTTTCGGTGGTCAACATTATTTTATCAGCGAAAGCGCATTGTGCAAACCTATTTATTATTCGCTCGATATCCGCGCCTGAAAACTCATGGTGATCGGGAAAAGATAAGTGATCCAGCTTTACATGGCGCTGCTCTAAATATTCTACCAGCGTTGCGGGATTAGCGATGCCGGTGATCAATATACCGTCCTTCATGTCCTGAACGGGCATCACAACGCCACTGAACAAATGATAGGGCGCTCCATAACTAAAACTCGCAAAAAACAAATGTTGATGCGGTAGCGGTTGGATCAGCCGTTCTATGCTTTCTTTTTCTGAAAGGGAAAGTTGAGCCGGGCATTTTGTGACCACGATCGACTGCGCCCGTTGGTAGCTGGATTTAAGATCGCGCAGCGAGCCGGCCGGTAGATACCAGTCATTCACAAAAAGATCGTTGTAAGCTGTAAGCAGCAAATTGTACGAGGCCTTAACCGCACGGTGTTGAAATGCATCGTCTAATATAATTAAATCTGTTTCGGGCCGTTGCGCCATCAATGCTTCGATTGCCGCTGCTCTTTTTTCTGCTACCACCACGGTCAGCGCCGGGAACTTTTTATGAAACTGCAGCGGCTCGTCGCCAATATCGGCGGCAGTCGCCATTTCGTCGGCCCATACCAAGCCCTGTGTTTTTCTGCCATAGCCCCTGCTTACCACCGCCAATTTTGTTGAGGGCAAAAGCCGCGAAACAATATGCTCCACCATGGGTGTTTTGCCCGTGCCGCCGACGGACAGGTTGCCCACACAAATCGTGGGAATGCCGGGCGTATAAGTACGGCGCCATTTTAAATCGTACAGTTTGTGAAAGATCCAAATTCCGAATCGATAAAGCCAAGAAAATGGCAGTAGCAAAATATATTTTCGTTTTATAATCCTGCTAAAATTCATACGTTCGGTGTGGCGTAACACAATAATTTAAAGGTACATCAAACGGATTACGATCCTCAATCTCATCAAGCGCTTCATAATAACTTAATCCTATTTTAATGCAATCGGGCCGCACGTCAGACAGAAATTTGTCATAAAATCCTTTTCCATAGCCCACCCGATAGCCCTGTTCATCGAAGCACAATAAGGGCAGCACAACCAGGTCAATTTGTTCAGGAGGCAGGATCTCCGCGCCATCCATACGAGGCTCCGGCGTTCCAAACCTGTTTAAAATAAAAGGGGTGTCGGCTGTTGACAGCACCGCCTGCATCGTAAAAGTTTCAAAATCGCAAACAGGATAAGCTATTTGCAAAGAAGGGTGGCGAAAGTGAAGATAATCGGCAATTGGATCGGTGTTTACTTCGGCTTCCATCGCCGCGTAGGTAAATAAGGTATGGATGTCAGGGACAGGTAGGGTTTGAAACTGTATTAAAATCAAATCGTCCCAGCGTGAACGCTCCTGCGCTGTCGCGGCGCGACGCTTTTCATTAAATATTTTTCTCGCTGCGGATTTGAGCATCGTTTAAGTAGCATTACTTTTCAGTCATTTTCAAATAATCAGGCCTACATAAGGCCGACGTCAACTCGTAAACACCGAAAAAATAGTTGTGCCATAATTTTTTTCGAAACTGTATTTATCAAATGTTTTGTAATCGTTTCGGGGCGTATGTTCCAAAACAAAAAACCCACCTGGCGCTATAAGCCCCTGGCGAACAATGATTCGAGGCAATTCGTCAATTTCAGTTAATGCGTAGGGCGGACCGGCAAAAATAAAATCGTAGGTCTGCGCATGGCCATTTAAAAACTTAAAAACATCCATCTTTATCAGGCGCAGATTGTCGATATGAAGCGCCGCTGCCGTTTTTTTGATAAAATCGGACATTTGATGATCCTTTTCGATGATCGTAAGATCGGCTGCTCCGCGACTGGCTAATTCGTAGCTAATGCTGCCTGTCCCTCCAAAGAGATCTAATGTTTTGATGCCTTCAAAATCAATCCTGTTTTGAATAGTATTAAACAAACCCTCTTTCGCCACGTCGGTAGTAGGCCGCGTATAAGGCATTTTGGAAGGAGGATTGATCTTACGCCCTCCTAAACTTCCTGAAATGATTCGCATAAAACTAATTCATTTAAGGCTGTGAAATAATGTGACGGAACTTCTGAATTGTCATCCAACCAATCCGCTGCTTTGAAAGAAGTATTTAAAAAATAATCATAAACTTCGCGATACAACTTCGAGCTTGCATCAACGAGGCCCGATATTTCCACCGAAACGGATTCCTGCTTTAATCCGAAGACTTCACAAATTTTCAGCAAATAAAAAACTGCGTCGGTTGAAGTGCTGTAACGAAAGGTTTTAGCCAGGAGGAGATTTTCATTTTTAAAAACGGCAACGGTAAAAACATTATCTGAAAAATCAACACGAATCAACCCGTTTTCGCCCGCAGTTGCCGCCGCTGCAATCTGAATCGTATGTGTATGATAATAGGAAGAAGAGGGAAAATGGTGAACGATCCAGGTCAGAATATCGGGTGGCACCGTATACCTATTCGAAGCATCGTGGCCGGGCACAGGCTCGGTGATAACATGATCCTGTTGGTCGGCATTTTCCAAATACATCAAAGGCGCTGTTTCACTTACATGAAGCGAGGCAGGCAACAAAGAGCTAAACCCGAAATCGAGGGCGGTGGTGATACTTTGAAAATGCCCGTTGAGCACGGCATTCTCATTAAAAATACTATCGAGATGGCGCAGCGACAAAGCGCTAAACCGATAACGCTTTAATTGTAATAAACGCCTTTTTTCAGCATCACAAATGCAAAAGCTAAAAAAATAACGCCCCACCTGCATAGCCAGATGGCTTTCTGTGGGCATGATGGTCTCTTCATTAGAGATATGGAACTGTTCCTGCAAAATAATTTCAAAATTTGGTATGAAGGCAAATATCTGACTTTCAGAATAAAACCCGGTCGAATTTAACTTGATCGTTGAATAATGCTACTCAACTTTTATCAGGATATAACAAATATTTCTTCCGCATTTTTTTGTAGTCACTCAAGCCCGGCTCCCATGAAGCGCGAATTTCTGCTTCAGAAGCGCCATTTATAATTTGTTTACGGAATATTCCATTACCTATCTGAATTTCAATATTATTCATTTGGTTACTCAGCTTTGAATTAAAAAATTTTTCCTTGTACGGATGCGCTTTATACAGCTCCATAATCCATTTTATATTAATCTTTCCGCTGTTGCGAAGCGCCTCCGCATCGTATTTTCTAAGATCAATACCATAACAAACCTGGTTCATAAAAATAGGCGTTTCAGCCATGCCTTTGATGGATTTGGGCGTGAAAGAAAAAGCATACTTCCCTTTCAGCTCGGGACTGCCCAATATGGTAAACGGGAACATCGTACCTCTTCCATGATTCACGTACACCGCCTCAAACATACAAGTGGAGGGGTACAACAATATAGATTGTTGTGTGTTTAAATTCGGCGATGGTTTTACCGGCAACGTATAAGGCATATCGTGGGAGTAGTTGGCCACTTTAACAATCTTTAGTTTGCATTTTACCTTATTGGTAAGCCAGCCTTCGCCATTGGCCATTTGCGCAAATTCAGCTACAGTTAGCCCATGCGACATGGGTATAGGAAACATACCAATACCAGACTTATACTTCATATCCAGCACAGCGCCGTCAATCACATTCGCGTTGGGATTAGGCCGGTCTAATATGAGCATTTCTTTGCCGTTTTCAGCGCAGGCTTCCATCAAACGTGATAAAGCGTTGATGTTTGTATAAAAACGAACGCCCACATCCTGCAGGTCATAAATCAACACATCCACATTGGCCATGTCTTGTTTGCTGGGTTTATTTTTACCGCCATATAAAGAAATAATCGGGATGCCGGTCGCCGCGTCTTTTTCATCTTTCACTTCTACGCCGGCGCTCGCATTGCCCCGGAAACCATGTTCAGGGCCAAAAACTTTTACTATATTAATGCCCAGGGATTGGAGGCTATCTACCAAATGCTTTTTTCCGATAATAGTTGTGGGATTAGCCATAATCGCCACACGCTTTCCCTTTAGATAATCTACATACAATTCGGTTTGATCGGCGCCGGTAATAATTTGCGATGTTTCGGGCAAAGGGCGCTTATCCTTAAACGCGAACAAAAGAAAGGGTATCAGGGCTATTGTCATCGCCGGCAATATCAATTTTACTTGCTTCATATCTTCAAATATACAAAGCCTGCTGCATTAGCTCAGAGCAGCCGGCAAGTTTATTCGCGCAGAACGCCGATTATCCCCATTTAACATCAAAAAGCTTGCAATAAGTAAATTATCTTTGCGTAACTTATGAGCATTAAAATGTAATACTAACGATAAGAGCGCCTGTCCTTAGCACGGGCCTCGAAGGAGCAGCACATTACTGAATACCCTAAAAAGCGACGTATGCATACAAAAGAAGTTTATATAGCCTCGGCATTGAGAACCCCTATTGGAAGTTTTGGCGGATTATTGAAAGATATGCCGGCAACGCGGCTGGGCGCCGTTGCTATAAAGGCCGCTGTGGAAAAAGCAGGCATTGCACCGCAGCAGGTAGATGAGGTATTGATGGGCTGCGTATTGCAAGCCAACCTGGGCCAGGCGCCTGCCCGTCAGGCGGCCCGGTTTGCAGGTTTGCCAGACGAAGTGAGCTGCACGACTGTTAACAAGGTTTGCGCGAGCGGCATGAAAGCGGTGATGCAGGCGGCGCAAAGTATCATGCTTGATGATGCGGAGCTTATTGTAGCCGGAGGAATGGAAAGCATGAGCAACGTTCCTTTTTATGTTGATAGCCTTCGATGGGGCAAAAAATATGGTGATACGAATCTTATTGATGGCCTCTCCAAAGATGGGCTAACGGACGCCTATGATACAAATGCTATGGGTATCGCTGCTGAATTATGCGCGTCGACTTGTGGGATCAGCCGTGAAGAGCAGGATGCTTTCGCCGTTGAAAGTTACAAACGCAGCCAGCAAGCCTGGGAAACAGGAAAATTTGCGCAGGAAATCACACCGGTAAATATTCCGCAAAAAAAGGGAGACCTTATTGTTTTTGATAAAGACCAGGAACCGTTCAATGTAAAATTTGATAAGATACCAACGCTCAAACCCGCTTTTCAAAAAGACGGAACCGTGACGGCAGCCAATGCCAGCACTATGAATGACGGCGCTGCTGCCCTGGTGCTCATGAGCAGGGAAAAAATGGACGCGCTCCAGGTAAAACCCCTGGCAAAAATCGTCGCCTACGCGGATGCCGAGCAAGCTCCCGAATGGTTTACCACCACCCCATCGCTGGCTGTTCCAAAGGCTCTACGAAAAGCGGGCCTCCAAGTCAACGATATTGACTTTTGGGAGCTGAATGAGGCATTTAGCGTGGTAGGCATCGAAAACACCCATCGGCTCGGCCTGGATCCCACCAAAGTAAATATTAATGGAGGCGCGGTATCGCTGGGGCACCCTTTGGGCGCAAGCGGCGCGCGGATCCTCGTCACTTTAACCCATATCCTGCATCAGCAGGCAGCCCGATATGGTGTGGCAGCCATCTGTAACGGCGGCGGTGGCGCAAGCGCGATGGTGATTGAACGCATCTAAAACTGCTTAACAAAATCCTTTTTATTTTGTTACATTTTTCCGGCAGCTGAAACGCGACAGCTACGCCTGATTTTAAGTTAAACTGAAACATGTACGGTTATAAAACGGAAGCCCGGAATACACTCAAACTGGCGCTTCCCATTATTTTTGGTGAGCTCGCACAAATGAGTCTTCATTTGATTGACACGGCAATGATCGGCTATACGGGCTATAAACAGCTTGCAGCGGCCGCATTGGTGCTCAATGTTATTAATATCCCTTTCATTTTCGGAATTGGGGTCACCATTTCGGTAGCCCAGATGGTTTCGTTAGCCCACGGTAAATTCGACAAACAATTGGTGTCGCATTATTTTTATAATGGCTTTTGGCTATGCACCGCCTTTGCGATCTTCATTTCGTTAGGTTTGTTTTTTGGCCGTGATATTTTATGGCACCTGAAACAAGATCCGGAGGTTGTGGAACTCGCCATGCCTTTCATGTCGCTGATGAGTATTTCCATAATACCGATGGTACTTTTCATGACGCTCAAACAATTTGCCGACGGCCTTCAATATACCCGCACGGCGATGACTTTGTCGATTGTTGCGATACCGCTGAATGTGTTTCTAAACTGGCTATTGATCTATGGAAACTGGGGGTTTCCGCGCCTGGAGCTGATTGGCGCCGGATATGCCACCATCATCACGCGAACGCTGATTTTTGTCGCACTTGGCGTGGTCATTCTCAACCATAAAATCTTTAAAAAATATATCTCCGTTTCCCGAACACAATGGAAACTCAGAAAAGCAACTTTAACGCAACTCTTAAAAATTGGTATTCCCAGTAGTTTGCAAATTGGGATGGAAGCCGGGGCTTTTGCCGTGTCGGGTATTTTGGTGGGCACTATTGGCGCCGCCGAGCAGGCTGCGCATCAAATTGCTCTAAGCTGTGCGGCCTTTGCTTTCATGGTGTCGCTGGGCTTATCGCAGGCTGGCTCCATCCGTGTAAGCCATGCTTTTGGAAGCAGTAACTGGAAGCGGATTTCTATGATCGGGAAGAGCACGATCCTTTTGGCTGTTATTTATGGCAGCGTCTGTTTTATCCTGTTTATCCTTTTTCGAAATCAGTTGCCGCTCTTGTTTAATCACGAAGAAAAAGTTATCAGCATAGCTGCGGGATTATTGCTCTTAGCGGCGGCCTTTCAGATTCCCGATGCCATACAGGCCACGAGCGCGGGGCTTTTACGCGGTATTAAAGATGTCAACATCCCAACTATTTTTATTTTTATCGCCTATTGGGTATTGGGTATCCCGCTGGGCTATGTGATGGCCTTTTATTTTGGTATGGAAGAACGGGGCGTTTGGATGGGATTTATCAGCGGCTTAAGCTTTTCTGCCATTTTTTTGACCTTAAGATTTCTCAAAAAAATAAAGCAAAAAGGATAGCAACAGCTGCTGCCGACTTTATTTATCAACTATAATTTTATGTGGATTTGGGTTCTCAATTCCGTGTTGGTCCCAGCCTTTCTTTATTAGCTCCTGGACACCGAATAAAACCTCCCAATAATGAGGCTGCGTGGTATAGCATCTCACGGCTAAAACAATCAGGTCGTCGCCCACTTCCACCACCCTAATTTCTGGGGTAGATTTTTGGATCACTTTCGGATGCAGGCCGATTGCATCCAGGGCTATTCTGCGGGCCTTTTCAACATCCATGCTAAAAGCAATGTACATATTTACATCAACCCTGACTTCATGATGTATAAAAGCATTGTCGGCGGGCGGAAAAGGCCTGTCTTCGGAAAAACGACTTTTACCGGTAAAATGAGCCGCGCTTCCTTTTACCGGGCATGGAATTAATATCCGCGACACGGCGCTTTGACCTTTAAATATATCCCGCAGCTTGAAAATTCTGTTGAGCCAAATACAACGTCTTTTAATAATCCTATAGCCGACCACATAAATGAGAATAGCAATGATCAACTCCGGCGCAAACTCAAAAAAAACTTCTTTCCCCTCGTTAAACCAATAAGTAAACAATTGTTTCGACTCCAATAACACCATGCGATCAGCTTTTTTTCAAAAGTAAAAAGCTGATGCCTAATGATTTGCGGGTTTTCGACGAACTACTAAAGTTCCAACATCAATCCCGCCATTTATTCGTTAAACCAAAAAGTCGGAACGAACGGGTGTGAACGAATCAATGAGCACGCCTTTCTCCAAACATACACAGCCATGCGCTACATCGGGCGGCACAAAATAGCCATCGCCCTGTTTCAACACTTTGACTTGATCACCGATCGTCAACTCAAACTGGCCGCTTTCGACATAACTCGCCTGCACATGTGGATGTTGGTGCACAGCCCCAATCGCTCCTTTTTCAAATTTCACCCTCACCATCATCAGTTGGCCATTATATCCAAAAAGCTGGCGCGCTACGCCATTACCCAGATCTTGCCAGGGAATATCCTTCGATGTTTGAAAAAACTCATTCATTCGACTAAATTAAATGAAATAATTGCATTAGCTCTGACATATTGACCTTTTCAGCACGGCGGTACTAAATTTGATAAAAATTGAAAAAAATTTATACAATATGGTTCAGGAAAAAGGTACGATATCCATTCACACAGAGAATATCTTTCCCATCATTAAAAAATTTTTATACAGCGATCACGAAATTTTTCTTCGGGAATTGGTTTCGAACGCTGTAGATGCCATTCAAAAAGCAAAAAGATTGGTGTCATTGGGCCAGTTTAAAGGCGAATTGGGCGAGCCGCTTGTGCAGGTAAAACTGGATAAAGAGGCAAAGACCATTACCATTTCAGATAATGGTATAGGAATGACGGCCGAAGAAATAAAAAAATATATCAACCAGGTAGCCTTCTCTGGCGCCAGCGAGTTTTTAGAGAAATTTAAAGAAGCCAAAGATGCCAATGAAATTATCGGCCAGTTTGGTTTAGGATTCTATTCGGCATTCATGGTAGCCGATAAAGTAGAAATTCAAACCCTGAGCTACCAGGAAGGGGCCGAGCCGGCACGCTGGGTTTGCGACGGAAGCACCACTTTTGAATTAAGCGAAGGAAACCGCACCGAGCGCGGCACCGATATCATTCTTTACATTAATGAAGAAAACAAGGATTTTCTCGAAGATTACAAATTGCAGTCAATCCTCGACAAATATGCTAAGTTTCTTCCCGTTTCCGTTCAATTTGGTACAAAAAAAGAAAGCGAGCCCGATGGAGAAGACGAGGAGGGCAAACCAAAATATAAAGAAGTTGAAGTTCCGAACATCATCAACACCGTGAAACCGATATGGACCAAATCCCCATCGGAACTGAAAGACGAAGATTATTTAAGTTTTTATAAAGAACTGTATCCGTTCAGCGAAGATCCTTTATTCTGGATCCATTTAAATGTCGATTATCCGTTTAACCTGACAGGTGTGTTGTATTTCCCGAAAATTAAAAATGATGTGGAAATTCAGCGCAACAAAATCAAGTTATTCAGCCGCCAGGTATTTATCACCGATGATGTAAAAGATATTGTGCCCGAATTCCTGATGTTGTTACACGGCGTGATTGATTCGCCTGACATTCCGCTCAACGTGTCGCGATCGTTTTTACAAGCCGATGGCAATGTGAAAAAGATTAACGCTCACATTACTAAAAAAGTAGCCGACAAATTAGCCGAATTATTTAAATCGGATCGAAAAAGCTACGAAGAAAAATGGAATGACATTGGTGTGTTTGTGAAGTACGGGATTATCAGCGAACCAAAATTTGCAGAACGCGCTAAAGATTTTGTGTTGCTGGGCAATGTCAGCAAAACATTTTCGACCCTGGCGGAGTATCGCGAAAAGGTGGAGGCTATGCAAACAGATAAAGACGGCAATGTAATTTACCTGTATTCCAATAATGCAGATAAACAACATGGTTATATAAGCGCCGCCGAGAAAAAAGGCTACGACGTGCTCTTATTAGACGGCCCGCTGGACAATCACTTTGTGAGCCACCTTGAAAGAGATTTGGAGAAAACGCAAATCAAAAGGGTCGATGCAGATGTTATCGACAAACTTATCGATAAAGATGAAAAGATCGACAGCAGTTTGAGCGAGGAACAAAGCAAGCAGCTGGAAACCGTTTTCAAAGAAGCTATCACCAACCCGGGAATGGAAGTGAGCGTAGAAAATCTCTCAGCCGACGCCATGCCTGTGACCGTTACGATGGATGAGTTTATGCGCCGGATGAAAGACATGGCGGCAATGGGCGGCGGCATGAATTTTTATGGTTCCATGCCTGATAAATATAAAGTAGCCGTTAATGCGAACCATCCGCTGGCGACGAAAATACTTTCGGAAACCAATAGCGATGCGCAAAAAGCTTTGGCACAACAGGCTTTTGACTTAGCGCTGCTGGCACAGGGTATGCTGACGGGTGCCGCATTAACTTCATTTGTAGAAAGAAGCGTGAAAATGATTTAGTAAGTTTATTCAAAATACAATCGAAAACGCCGGGCGGTTGTCCGGCGTTTTTTATTAATATTTTCTTTCGACAAATTTATTGAATGTGACTTAATATCTTATCATATGTAATACGAAACTGATATTAAAACACAGAAGAATTCAACTTTCTTAACCCTTAATAATGCTAATTAGATTTATCTGATAAAATATCCATTTGAGTAAGCCTTTCCTTCCCCAAAAAATTACATGGAAATAAAAAATGGATCAGCTAACTTTAATCTGTGCTTCGCACTAACTGATTAAAACTTAACTGTTCACCAAACAACTCAACATGAAAATCTTAAAAAGAATTTTTTTTGCTATCCTTATTTTCGTTGCTCTTTTGCTGATTGTGGCGCTCTTTGTACCAAAAGCGTTTACCAGTGAGGCCGAAGTTGTTATTAATGAACCCAAACAGCAGGTTTTTAATTATATAAAATTTGTAAAAAATCAGGACAATTTTGGCGTTTGGCAACTTTCAGACCCCGATATGAAAACAATCGCATCGGGAGCAGACGGGTCGGTAGGTTTCAAATACAGTTGGGATGGAGAGAAAACCGGCAAAGGCTCGCAAACGATAACGCATATTGTTGACGGCGAGCGCATGGAAAGTGAACTGGATTTTGGATTTGGCGAACCGGCGAGGAGCTACTTTATCCTCAAAGAGCTGGCTCCTGAGCAAACGTCAGTGACCTGGGGCATCACCGGAAAATCGCCCTATCCCTGGAATTTAATGAACCTGTTTATGAACATGGACGATCAATTTAAGGAGGGGCTCGGCAATCTGAAAAGAATATTGGAAAGGTAAAAGGGCTTGAACATGCCTTTCCAAATGCAAAACAGGAGCACCGTTTGAGCGCTCCTGCCTTTTATTTTAGCTAACTGTTCATTAAAAAGTACGCTTATTATTTTGCGGTTCGATATCAGCCATGCGATGGGTTGGATCGATTTCGATGCGAACCAGGTCCGCTAATTTCAAGTTTGTTTCAATTGTGTAGGTCGGGCTGGTCCAATGCCAAACCGCGTGATCTATCCTGGCTTGTCCATCCGTAGGTTTGTTCCCAAACATCAGATCCAATGGAATATAATGCCATTCTGTGTTGTCGCCTTTGGTTACGATGGCCAGATCGATCGGCATAGGCATCAATCCCAGGTTTTTTAATCTGATTTTCGCTTTCCCATTTTCTTCCCAAACACTGTCAATCGCGTAGTCGATGGTTTTAGTACTGTTTACCCAAAACTCCTGATACCAGTCGAGTTGAATGCCGCTTATTTTTTCAGACAACCTGATCAAATCGTCTATAGCCGGGTGTTTGAATTTCCATTGCTGATCATAAGCAAGCAGTATTTGATCTCTCAGTTTTGCACCCACAATATAACCGAGCTGTTCCATAAATACCGCACCTTTAGAGTAGCTTGCTGCACTATACGCATAATTGGTATTGAAATGGTCGGCATGCGTGGAAAGCGGTTCTTCATAGCCACTCCGTGCCAGGTTGATGTAAGACTTATAATTACCAGCCTGGGCAAGTTCCTCGCTTTCTCCCGCCAACCATGCTTTGGTTCGGTCTTCGGCATAAGAAGTGAAGCCTTCATCCATCCACGGAAATTTGCTTTCGTTGGTCGCAATCACGCCCTGATACCAGCTATGGAACCATTCGTGCAGCCAGGCGCCCGGGCTAGCCAACAGCGTCGCCATTGGATATTCCATGCCTCCATCACCCCCGGTGATAAACGAATATTGTTTATAAGGATAGGCTCCAAAGGTTTTTTTCATAAAGGGATAGGCTTTTTGCGCCAGCGTTAGAATCTGCTCCCATTCTTCAGGACCCTTTCCTGCAGGTTTACAAAGAAGGCGCAATGTTATACCGTCTGAAATTTTTAGCGACTTGTGTATAAAGTGGGGATCGGCCGCCCACATAAAATCATGCACACTGTCGGCCACAAATTTCCAGGTCAACTTATCTGTCGACGGGCGCTGCACTTTTGCTCCTGCTGTTTCGTAGCCATAACCAATCTGGTTCGCATTTTTTAAATATCCGGTCCCTCCCAAAATATAGCTTTTATCGATAGTGATATTTACCTGAAACTGTCCGAACGGACCGTAAAACTCGCGGCCTACATAAGGCGTCGGATGCCACCCTTCTCTATCATAAGCGCAAATACGCGGATACCACTGGCTCATAGAATAACGGACTTCTGTCGTTGGGTTATCTCTTCCGCTGCGCCTGATTTGCAGGGGAACCTGCGCATTAAAATCCATATCGAAAGTTACCTTCCGGCCTGGTAAAATCGGTTGGCTTAAATGCACCATCAAAATGGTTTCCAGCACTTCAAATTTTTGGGCAACGCCGTTCATCTTTATCGATGCTACTTTTTGGTAGCCGATTTCCTCCGGCGATAAATGTTGAATGCGATCCTTAACGCGCGCATCCCAGTCAGGCCGGCCCCCAATGCGGATAGTTCCCTGGCGGCGGCTTCTGTTATCCATCATGCTTCCCGGCTGAAATGCATTCCAGAACAAATGGTAAAAAACCTGTTTGAGTGTATCGGGAGAATTGTTCCAATACTCCAGCTGCTGCTTTCCTGAAAAGCGATTGGTTTGAACATCCATATCAATGTCCATCACATATTTTACCCGCTGCTGCCAATAGCCTTTTTGCGAAAAAGAGGAAATAGAAAACAAAGCTGCGGCGCAAACCGCAATCATTCTTTTAATCATAGTGGTAACCTTAAACTTCAAGTGATAGCTACAAATATAAGCAGTTGTTATATTTGTTTACGGGGAAATGGGCGACGGCAGCGCAGGGCGTCATGCTGAGCCGGCAACAACGATGACGATTTCTCCCCTCACCTTTTTTTGCTCATAGTAGGATGCAACTTCCTGCAACGTACCTCTTTTATTTTCTTCGAACATTTTTGTGAGCTCGCGGCTTACACAGCAGCGCCTTTCGGCCCCGAAGTATTGGGATAAGTCGTTTAGCGTTTTTACCAGCCGCATCGGTGATTCATAAAAGATCATCGTGCGCCGCTCATTTTTTAAATTTTCGAGCGTAGTGTGGCGTCCTTTCTTTTGAGGAAGAAACCCTTCAAAACAAAAACTGTTGGTGGGCAAGCCGCTGTTGACCAGGGCGGGCACAAAAGCCGTAGCGCCCGGCAGGCTTTGTACTTCAATATCGTTTTGAACGCAGGCGCGCACCAACAAAAAAGCCGGATCGGAAATGCCAGGTGTGCCTGCATCGGTAACCAATGCCATTTTCTTTCCAGCTGCCAATTGCTGAATCAGTTGATCGACAATTTTATGCTCGTTGTGCTGATGATAAGAGGATAGCGGTTTCGATATCTGATAATGGTTAAGTAGTTTCGAAGTCGTCCGGGTATCTTCAGCGAGAATTACATCCACGTCTTTCAGCACTTCCAGGGCCCGTAGTGTGATATCTTTTAAATTGCCAATAGGTGTTGGAACAAGATAGAGCATGGATAATGGTTGACAGTTCGCAACGCATGGCTGATACAGAAAATTCCTGTTATCGCTGGCGCTACGAGCTTAAAGTCTGTTGATCTATATTGTGCAGTACAAGAGTGCGACGCAACAAAGATGCCATATAGGCTGCTGCCAGGTCCATAAAAATTATAAAACGGTTACTTCGAAATATTCCATCACGGCGTTGGCTAATAGTTTTTTCGCAGCTTCTTCCCCGATGGCTTTAGCGGCTTCTGCGCTTTCTGCTTCTACCTGCAATGTGATATGCTTTCCTACCCGCACGTCGGTAACATTTTTCAATCCTAAATTTTCCAATCCGCCTTTTACGGCCTTACCCTGCGGGTCTAATAACTCTTTTAAAGGCATTATCACTACCTGAACTGAATATGTCGTCATAACTATTTAAACTTTATTCGGCTTAAAAATCAAAGATACGAGAACATAAGCCACAAATATTACCGGAACGGCCAACCATTTAAAAAAAATAATGGAAAGAATGGCGAACACCAGTAAGATGAACTTATCCGCATTGCTTTTAACGCTGAAATTTTTGAATTTGAAACTGATCAACGGCAGGTTGGACACCATTAAAAAAGAAATGACGCCGATGATACCATATAATATATAAGGGTTGTGGAGCCATTGCTCGACGAGGCCGGCGTGCTGATTGAGCACAAAAGGCAAAGAGGCGATGGTCAGGCCGGCCGCCGGCGTGGGCACGCCCTTAAAATAGAAATGTTGTTCTTTATCGAGGTTGAACTTTGCCAGCCGCCATACCGCGCAGCAGGGAAGCAAAATGGCGGGCAGCAGGTACCAGATATTATCTGCCGGCATGCCTGCTTCGGACAAGGCCAACTGTAAAAGCCGGTACATGATCATTCCAGGGGCCACTCCAAAGGTAACCGCGTCGGCGAGTGAGTCGAGCTGAGCGCCCATTTCGGAAGCGGCATTAAATAACCTGGCCACAAAACCATCTAAAAAGTCGACGATGGCTGCGAGGAAAATATAAACGCCGCCAATCATCAATCCCATCGAAAAAGCCGACGCGTCATTAGAAAACAGGAACCCATCATCTTTAAAAATGTAGATGATGGCTATACAGCCAAAAACCAGGTTAAGTAAAGTAAATAAATTTGGAATTTGCTTCATTGGAATTCACTGTCGTTTTTTGGATACTGGTTTATGGATACTGGATACTGGATGCTTGATGCTGGATGGTGGATGCTTAACTATGGGAAATCCGTATTCACCATTGACTATTCACTCCTCACCATTGACTATTCACCATTGACTATTCACCATTGACTATTGACTATTGACCATCAACCATGATCCATGAACCATCAACGATTCACTCCTCACCATTCCCCTATTTCACCTTCATCAGTCGCTCGATATCGTCTGCTTCGATGGGAATATTCTTCATCAAATCGATATTTCCGTTCTTGGTCAGCCAGAAATTGTTTTCGATCCGGATGCCAAAATGCTCTTCTTCAATATAAATACCAGGTTCGATCGTCAGCAACATCCCTTCTTTCAAAGGAGCACGAAAAGGACCCAGATCGTGGACGTCAACACCCAAATGATGCGAAATACCATGATACGTATATTTCCGGTAAGCGCGGTTCTGCGGATCTTCGTTTTTCACATCCCCTTTTGAAAGCAAACCGATTTTCAAATATTGCTTCGTTAATTCATCGCCTACTTTTTCATGATAATCGGCAATGGAGATGCCCGGCTTCAAAATGCCGGCCGCGTAGCGATGCACATGCAAACAGGCGTTATACACCTCTTTTTGCCTTTTAGTAAATTTCCCATTTACCGGAACGGTACGCGTCAGATCAGCATTGTAACCGCCGTATTCTGCTCCAAAGTCCATCAGGATTAAATCTCCGTCGTTACACTGATTATTATTAAAGATATAATGCAGCACCCGCGCATTATCGCCGCTGGCAATAATGCTGTTGTACCCTTCACCGGTAGCACGATTACTCAGAAAAGAATGCATAATTTCTGCTTCTATTTCGTACTCCCACACGCCGGGTTTGATAAATTGCAATAAGCGTCGGAAAGTTTTTTCTGTAATATCGATGGCCTGCTGCACGACTTCCACTTCGTATTTGGTTTTTATCGCACGCAACTCAAGCAGAATCGGCGCGGCGCGCAAATAATGATGCAACGGATACCGTTCCTGGAGATATTTAATATAACGGGTTTGCGCTGTTTCGAGCCAGGAGCCTTTACGATCGTGTTCGTTGGAATCGAGATATACATTTTCTGCCGCATGCATCCAGGCCTGAAAAAGCGCCGGCAACGCATCGAGCCATACAATGGTGGTCATACCATTTATAGCCGTAGCTTCGGCCGCGCGGAGGCGGCGTCCGTCCCATTTTTCTTTGGCTTCATTGGGGCGCGTCAACACCAGCACCTCGCGGTATTTCGGATCGGGATTATCGGGGAAGAGGATCAACATGGTTTCTTCCTGGCGAATGCCCGTCAGCCAAAACAAAGAGCTGCTGGGCTTATACTTATAAAGCGCGTCGGCATTTTGAGGCATTTCATCATTCGCGACAAAAATGGCGATTGATTTTTTCTGCATTTTTTTCACGAAACGCTCTCTATTATTGATAAACAGTTTCGGGTTAATTGGAAAGTATTTCATTCATAAAGCGGTTTAAGCCGCTAAAGGTAGGCAAAACTGTCAAATTGAAATCGCCGGTGTTTAGGCGTCCTGCAATTATGCATTTTCATAGGTGGAATCTCACTTCCCCGACAAACGATTTCTAAAAGCGGCGTGTGAGCCCCAGGTGGACCCAGCCCACTGTCACTCCCCTCCCAGGCTTTTGACGCGACCAGTTTTCGGGCAAGCCCTGCAAAACAGTAGCATGAACCACACCACCTACATCGGCGCCCAAAGAAATCAAATAGTCTTTATTAATATGGAGCATGGCGTTGCTGACGAAGCCCACGCTACCCACGGTAGCTTTATCGTTGTGCACACTCACCCAACCCGATCTGGTGAAACCCTCCTGGGCATCTTGCACGTAGTAAAGATCCCTGAATGGCTGCCGGGCCATGGAATAATAAGCGCCCACGCCCATTCTAAGTTTCCCAAAGAATTTGGAATAAATTTTAGCATCAAACTTAGCGCCGATATGCTGCCTGTTAAGTGCCGCAAAAGGCGCAACGCCCAACCCCACCAACTCATTGGCCAGCAGCCGCTCATATTTTACGAACAAACCGTGGGCTATTTGGTTGCGAACATGCCCATAACCGTAGTAACCGTTGAAATGATGCGTATTTACAAAATATCCGGCGGTCAATAAATTATCGGGCAGGCTGTGAGGATATAATTTTTTATTTTTTAAAATGGTTAACACCCGCTTAGAAGGCTCCGAAGCATCATTGCGGAAAGGTTGCGGCGGACGAGGCGGATATCTTTTATGAAACTTTTCGACAGTGCCGTTTTCAAAAACAATGCGCACCACTTTCTGCACGGCCAATTTATAATCCGGCCCTGCAATATTATCTGCTTTTTTATACAAAATATGGGCGTCCCCAATCTCGATAACTTTTGCGGCCAACACGCTGTTGTCTCTTAAATAAATTGTATCCTGTGCTGCCAGGCTATTTATGAGCAGCACTGTGATAAGGGTTAATAGTCTTCTCATTAGTTACTGGTATTTTTTATTTCGGCTATAAATTGGGGATCATTTGCGTCCGTGATATCAAACAAGGCGATGCCGCCTTTTACATAGGCAAAAAGCGTATTTTCAAAAGGGATCACATCCGTATAATTTTTTCCTTCCGTAACTACTTTAACCACTTCAGGTTGGGTGCGGTTGGTGACATCTACTACAGCCAACCCTGCTTCAGCGCAGCATACGTACAAAGTATTTTCATGAATTCCTAAGCCGTAGGGCTGGGGCAACGGCGTGGAGCCTTTTAAAACAGGGTTCAATATTTTGCCGCCGGATATATCATAGATATTAAGGATATTCTGCGTACCGCCGCAGCCCGTACTATTATTCCGCAACGTAACATAAGCATAACTGCCATCCGTAACTACCGGGTCGCAAGCTCTTATATGGCTTACCATCCCCTGCCGGCCCGGGTTTTTGGGATCACTGATATCATAAATGTACATGGCTGATGCCGCGCCTATAAAAAGCTTATCGTTGTAAGGATAAATCGTTTCCACATCAAAGCCGATAGCCACTTTATTTACCTCTTTCACATTGTTCGGATCTGCAACATTGTAAACTTTCATTTCGCTGCTATTGACAATATATAAATGGTTATTGCTAATGGCCACGCGCGCAATAGAACCGCCTTTGCCGCCGCTGCTACCGTCAGTAAAGTTGTTCCCTGAGTCGCCTTTTTCACAACTTGAAAAGAAAATACTTGTCATTAATGCGATTAATAATTGTATGTTTTTCATCTTATTTTTTTGTTTGAAGGTTGATGCGCCTACAGATTTGAGCCCGATATAATCTGAAATATGATGTTGCAGTGATAGGAATGCTGCGGGGCTTTTTGTTTGATAATTTTATACGATCAGATTCCTTTTAAAAGAAACATTTGGGATCGGTTAGCTCCACTTTTTTCCAGCCTGTAATTACTTTGCCCGGCACCTTTACCGGGCACTCGAAATAGCCGCTTTCGGGCGGAAGCGTTTGCAACCCCTGAACCGCAAAAGACGCTGGCGTGCGGCTCAACACTTTAAGGCCTTGCGTATGTAATTGCAACGCCAAAAGTTTATCGTAATTATTAGTGAAAATCGTGGATTGCTTCACCGCCACTTCGCTGCAGCCGCGAATAGATATAAAGCCGATATTTTCAGGTTGGCTTTTTTCTGAAACGTCGATTACGTGGATGCCCAACCCCTCTTCGACCTGGTAAAGCGTATCGCCCATAATGTAGATCTTCCCGCCTTTTTCAATGGCCCTGCCCTGAGGCTGGTAGGTAATATTATACAAAGCAGTTGTGTCTTCATAAATAGGCTTGTAGCCCATAACTACGTCTGACTTTTTGTAAGCAAATAAAGCGGCAATCAGGGCCGGCAAAAGAAGGGACTTTATGACTCTCATAGCTTTAGTGTTTTAAACTAAAACGCCAGGCGAGATCAAAACGCAACAGCAAATAAAAAAATAAATAAAAAACGATTACAGGTAGTTCAAAAGAGGGCGATGCGCCAGGCCTCAAACTTAAAAAAGTCCGTATAAGGTCGAATCAATTTTTGCAATTATTTCTCCGAAGTGCTCTTCATTTTCACCAAACTTATTTTTGTCAACATCGATAACCAATAAAGGGCCTTCTTTATAAGCGCCAATCCATTTGTTGTAAAATTCGTTGAGCCGTTTCAGATAGTCGAGCCGGATATTTTCTTCGTATTCACGGCCGCGCTTTTGTATTTGCCCCACCAGCGTGGGAACAGAAGCATTAAGATAAATAAGTAAATCCGGCGGCTTTACCATTTTTTTGAGCGTTTGAAAAAACTCGAAGTAGTTATCAAAATCACGCTTGCTCATCAAACCCATTTCATGCAAATTGGGCGCAAAAATATTAGCATCTTCATAAATGGTGCGATCCTGGATAACTGTTTCCGTGCCATTTTGAATATCCAACAACTGTTTTAAACGGCCGTGTAAAAAGTAAATTTGAAGATTGAAACTCCACCGGGGCATGTCTTCATAAAAATCCATCAGATAAGGATTGTGATCAACGTCCTCGAAATTGGGGATCCATTTATAATGTTTGGCCAACATTTGGGTCAGGGTCGTTTTGCCGGCCCCGATATTTCCCGCGATCGCAATATGTTTAGGTTTTAATTTTGATTTGGCCATTTTGAAGAATACTTGTTGCTTAAAGCAAAGTGCCTGGAAGCAAGATGTTTTAAAGATGAAAAATAGTAACTCTTTTCGGAATGGTCTAAAAATATTTTAACCCCATCGCTTTGCGAACTTCACTAATGGTACGGTCGGCGCTTTCCGCTGCTTTTTGAGCGCCCACTTTCAAAATAATATTCAGGTCGGCCGTGTTGGCGCGAATATCCTTTGCTTTTTGACGGATAGGTGCGATATAATTGATCATATCTTCCGCCAACTGCTTTTTGAGGTCGCCATAACGGATATCGCAATTGTTGTAATCCGCCTCAAATTTTTCGATTGTATCTTTTTGGCTTACAAGCTTCATCAGGTCGAAAACATTCTCGATATAATCCGGCTTAACGCTGTTGGGTTCGGTAGGGCCCGCGTCAGTTTTAGCTTTCATGATTTTTTTGCGGATCAGTTCGTCGTCATCAGAAAGATATAACGTCGCATACTGGTTTTCACTTTTACTCATTTTTCCCGCGCCATCAAGGCTTGGAACTTTTAAAAGCTGAGCGCCAAAATTGAAAGCCTGCGCCTCGGGAAAAACTTCACCGTATCGGTGATTGAAACGATTGGCGAAGGTCCGCGTCATTTCCAGGTGTTGCTCCTGGTCTTTTCCCACCGGAACCAATTTCGCACGATGGATCATAATATCAGCCGCCATCAAAACCGGGTATGTTAACAAACCCGCATTGACATTTTCGGGTTGCAGGCGCACTTTATCTTTAAAAGTGGTCGTCTTTTCCAACTCACCTTTATAAGCCATCATGTTAAGAAACAAATACAATTCAGCAATCTGCGGCAGGTCGCTTTGACAATATAAAACCACTTTATCAGGATCCAGGCCGCAAGCCAGGTATTCCGAAACCACATGCAGCACATTTTCTTTCAGCTCTTTCGTATCAGGATGCGTGGTCAGTGAATGCAGGTCGGCAATGAAAAAATAACAATTGAATTCGTCCTGCATTTTTACATAATTGCGCAATGCACCAAAATAATTACCCAGATGCAAATTGCCTGTAGGGCGCACGCCGCTTACCACTATTTCTTTTTCGTTGCTCATAGAGCGCGAAGATAAAAGGTAATTTCAGATTTAGATTATTGTAATAGCAAAGTTTTGAAACTGTTCGCAATTTTAATATGGATATTTTAGAAACGCGCGTAATCGCATTTAAAAATCTTTAAAATGCCAGTTACCTCGGTAAAGCCTTGTCCTTAGTCTGTTGGCATCGTCATCATCGAATCTTTCCTTTCTGGGATTCCATTCAAGCGGTCGCTGCAGGAGGTAAGCGATATTGGTGGCATTACAAACCGTGCAGGTACGGTGGCCGACTTCCACATCGCATATGGGTTTGCTTCTTTTCTTAATGGCGTCTATCCAGTCCTGGTAATGATTTTCGCTGCGGTACACTTGTGTGTCGGAACTTTTGATCTCCAGGTTGGCTATGCTTTCCGGATTGGATCTTAAAAAACTGCGGCTCACCTCAAGCGTTCCTTCCGTGCCGATAAATTGAATCGCGTTGTTCACACCCCAGCCGGTATGCGTAACTTTTACACCATTGCTATATTCAAAGTAGCAGCCGGTGGTTGCCGGGCCGGAAGGCGGAATAAAACGAACCGGGCCTGAATCATCTTTATCCATCGCCCATTGAACAATATCGAACATATGCGCTCCCCAATCGGTGATATAACCTCCTCCGAAATTTCGGTATTCCCGCCAAAGCGCCCACTCGGTAGCGCCGATCGGATTGGCCAACACCGCGCTATATCCGTTATAAGGCGAAGGCCCGATCCAGCTGTCCCAATCGATATAATCGGGCGCATCGGTTACAGGGAAATCATTTTCTTTGGGCGGTGCACCGACTGATACTTTCGCTTCTTTTAGATCGCCGATATACCCATTTCTAATAAGCTCGACCGCTTTTCTGAAATATAACTGCGAACGCTGCATGCTTCCGGTCTGGAAAACACGTTTATATTTTCTTGTGGCGTCGACCATGGCCCTACCCTCTTCAATGGTTAATGATAACGGCTTTTCACAATAAATATCTTTGCCCGCTTTTGCGGCATCCACAGCAATTTGCGCATGCCAGTGATCGGGCGTAGCAATTACTACCGCATCTATATCTTTTCTATCCAAAAGCTCGCGATACAAGCCATAGCCTTTCACAGCTGTTTTAACCTTCGTTTCATTTTGCTTTTCTGCCACGCCCACAAAGCGGTCCAGCTTATGTTTATCAACATCACAGGCGGCCAGGATAATGGTTTCTTTACAGCCGTTAATGCTTTTCACCAAACCAAGGCTTTGCCGGCCCAAGCCGATATAACCCAGGGCAATCCTGTCACTGGGTGCAACATAGCCCTTTCCGCCTAACACGTTTCGGGGAAGAATAGTAAAGGCTGCAACGCCCATCGCAGTCTGAGATAAGAATTTTTTCCTGTTCATAATCTTTTTGAGTATTAGAGTTTAGTTGCTTTCCAATCAATCGTTGTGCAGTGGTAAAGAGGTACAATATAACCATATTTATTGGCAATAGGCTAATGGTTAAACAATAATATCATATAGCGGCTGCCTGCGAGCTTCACAGGTTAGCTCAACGCATAAAAAATCCCCAATTAAAACCGGGGATCATTCGAAAGATTTTATGAATATCTTCTATTGAACAGCAACCGAATATTGCACGTTCATCAACGAGCGGATTTCAGCAGCTATGCCTTCGGCATCGTAGCCACATTCGCGGTGCAGTTCTTTGGGAGTGCCATGTTCAACAATCCGATCGGGAATGCCTAAAATCTTTACCTCATTTTTATACCCATGCAGCGCCATAAACTCAAGCACCGCTGCGCCAAATCCGCCCACCACGGTTCCATCTTCTACCGTGATAATTTTTTCGTATGTCTGGCAGGCTTCATGTAGGAGCGCTTCGTCCAATGGCTTTGCAAAGCGCATATCATAATGCGCCGGATGAATTCCATCCCGCTTCAGATCGCGTATAGCGGCAGCCGCAAAATTGCCCGGATGCCCCAATGAAAGAATCGCAATTTGCTCGCCGTCTTTCAGTTTGCGTCCTTTTCCAATTTCGATTTCCTCCATCGGCGTTTGCCATTCGGGCATCACGCCTTCACCGCGGGGATAGCGGATGACAAAGGGAAGTTTTGTTGTCTCCAACTGCGCGGTGAACATTAAATTCCTTAGCTCTGCCTCATTCATGGGCGAACTGATAATCATATTGGGAATACATCTGAAATAAGCAATATCATAGCAACCATGGTGCGTTGGGCCATCATCTCCCACCAACCCGGCCCTGTCCAGACAAAGAACTACGGGCAATTTCTGTATAGCGATATCGTGCACCACCTGATCATAGGCTCTTTGCATGAAAGAAGAATAGATATTACAGAAAACCCGCAAACCCTGCGTAGCCATGCCGGCGCTTAAAGTAGCCGCATGCTGCTCGCAGATGCCCACATCAAAAGCGCGGTCGGGCATCTCTTCCATCATGTATTTCAGCGAAGACCCGGAAGGCATGGCCGGCGTAATGCCGAAAATTTTATCATTCTGTTTCGCGAGTTCAATTATCGTTTTGCCGAAGACATCCTGGTATTTAGGCGGCTGAGGCGTATCAAATTTCTTTTTATAGATTTCGCCAGTCACTTTATCAAAAAGGCCGGGCGCGTGCCATTTGGTTTGATCCTTTTCAGCCAATGCATATCCCTTACCTTTTGTTGTAATAATATGTAACAATTTCGGCCCCGGAATATTTTTAAGATCGTTTAAAGTGTCTACCAGTTTGCTGATGTTGTGCCCATCGATCGGCCCGAAATAACGCAACTTTAGCGCTTCAAACAAATTGGCATTGCTATTCACCATGCCTTTAATTCCTTCCGTAAGTTTATGCGCCATAGCGCGGGTAAAGCTCTTCCCAACGGGAAGTTTGCCCAACGCATTCCAAACATCATCTTTCAGCTTATTATAAGCCGGCGAAATGGTGATATCAGTAAGATACTCCTTCAATGCGCCCACATTAGGATCAATGCCAATACCATTGTCGTTGAGCACGATTAGCATATCTGTATTGGCAACGCCCGCGTGATTCATCGCCTCAAAAGCCATACCCGCCGTCATCGATCCGTCGCCGATTACGGCTACCACTTTTCGGTCGAGTTCGCCCTTATATTTAGCGGCCATCGCCATACCCAGCGCCGCAGAAATCGAAGTTGAAGAATGCCCGACGCCAAAAGTGTCGTACTCACTTTCCGACCGCTTCGGAAATCCACTCAAGCCTTTATACTTGCGGTTGGTTTCGAAGTTATTTTTACGCCCGGTGATTATTTTATGACCATAAGCCTGATGACCTACATCCCAAACCAGTTGATCATAAGGGGTGTTAAAAACATAATGCAGCGCTACCGTTAACTCAACTACTCCCAAACTTGCCGCAAAATGTCCGCCGTGAACACTCACAACATCAATGATGTATTGTCGAAGTTCTTCGCAAAATTCGTGAAGCTGATCAATCGGGATTTTTTTTAAATCCTCGGGCTTATCAACAGATTGCAATAAAGGACCGGGCGTGATAGTCATCAAGAGATTAAATTATTGGGCAAAAGTAAGTAATAATGACGGTTACCCGCCCAATTTCACCCTCCCGTTTTTGAGTTTTTTGATGCCGGGCCGCTTTCCAAAATGCAACATAGCATTTTACTGTTTATCGAAATAATTTATTTCAACAAGGCTCCCATCCGCTTATAAAACCCTTTTACCATTGATAAACTTGTATTTTAAAGCTGCGTCGTAATAGTTAGATTTGTTTTATGATAATTGGTAAAAAACATTACTGGCTCCTGCAGGTATTTGGCTGGGGGTGCTTTTTCTTATGGCATATTTTCGGCGCATGGTCTGTCGATCGTATGAATTCACCGGAAGAAAGGCTTATTATTACCCAACGCGCCGCCGGTTTTGCTTTATTAGGCATCGCCATGACGCATGTTTTGCGTATCGTCATTCTTAAACTGGGCGTGCTGGCCAAAAAAATTGCAATCCAGATCTGGCTGTTTCTGCTGCTTACTTTATTAATGTCTTTCATTGCAGGCACCGCAGAGTTTTTTATTTATAAACAACTCGGCTTATTTATTAAAGCGGAGGAACGAATTTTTCATAAATCTTTGCTACTCATTCTGCTAAACAACGCACTTGCCTGGTTTAGCTATTTTATTATATGGAGCGCCGTATATTTTATCTATCACTATGTCAGTGCCGCTCAAAAGGCGCAAATCGACACGCTAAAGCTTAAGTCACATATCAAAGAGCTCGAGCTGAAAACTATCAAAACGCATATTAATCCGCATTTTATTTTTAACGCGCTGAATGGTATCCGCGCTATGGTGGACGAAAATCCACAGCGTGCGCGGTCGGCCATAACAGAACTAAGCAATATTTTAAGGAGCAGTATTAATATCGACAAATCGGAAACTGTGGCGTTGTCGGATGAACTCGATATCATTAAAGATTACCTCGCCCTCGAGCAAATGCGTTTTGAAGACCGGCTACAGGTCGCTTACGAGATCGATCCGCAAACCATCAACAAACCGGTACCACCCATGATGTTGCAAATGTTGGTGGAGAATGCTATTAAACATGGAATCAGTCATGAGGTCAATGGTGGCCTCGTTGAGATAAAATCTGCGATAGAAGGAAAAACCCTGGAGTTAAGTGTTGAAAACACCGGCTGCCTGAAGCCACAGCAAAAAGGCGGAGGATTCGGCATCAGAAGTATCCGCGAGCGCCTTCAACTGATGTATGGAGATCACGCTCATTTTGAAATCAACCAATCTGAGCCAGGGAAAGTGAGGACGAAATTGACACTTCCGGCATCTATATAAAATATTAATACATGAGAACAATAATAATTGATGATGAACGTCTTGCAAGAAATGAACTAAATAAAATGTTGAGTCATTTTGAGTCCATTCAGGTGTTAGACGAAGCGTCCAATTCGAATGAGGCCATTGAAAAAATACATAGCCTTCAGCCCGATCTTATATTTCTCGATATACAAATGCCGGGCAAAAGCGGTTTCGATATGCTCTCCGAACTGGAATATGTGCCTAAAGTGATTTTCACCACCGCTTACGATGAATATGCACTCAAAGCTTTTGAGGTAAATGCGCTCGATTACCTTTTAAAACCCATCGAACCGCAACGCCTGGAAGCGGCGATTAAAAAGCTGAGCACCTCCATCCCTGTAGACTCAAAAGTGCCCGGGGAACTTCCCGGCTCCGACCTGCTCACAGAAAATAGCCAGGTTTTTGTAAAAGATGGCGACCGGTGCTGGTTTATAAAACTTAATGAAGTCCGGCTTTTTGAAAGTGTCGGTAACTATGCTAAAGTTTTCTTTAACGGCCACAAACCTTTGATTTTAAAATCATTAAATGCGCTCGAAGAGCGGCTCGACCCGAAGGCTTTCTTCCGGGCTAACCGCAAACACATCATCAACCTTCAGATGGTAGAAAAGATAGAACCCTATTTTAACAACGGCCTCCTTGTGGAGCTAAAGGGCGGGGAAAAGATCGAAATTAGCCGCAGGCAAACCGTGAAGTTCAAGGAGAGAATGAGTTTTTAATTCTATCAACCTAATTTCAGCTCGTGAAGTGAGGCTAAAAACAATCAAATGAAAATAAAAAAATTACATTTCCTATTTGCGGGGCTCATCATCTCGGCTACCTCGCTCGGACAAAAACAGCCGTCCATCTCATTGAATGAAATATCCCAAACGATAAATTTCCTGGCTTCAGACGAAATGAAAGGGAGAAAAACCGGAAGCCCGGAAATTGAAAAAGCAGCCGGATTTATTGCCGCTTCCTTTAAAAAAGCCGGTTTACAGCCGCTGACAGGGAATAGCTTTTTACAATCTTTTGCGATGGTCAGCGCTAAGCAAACTTCCCTTTCGGCTACAAACAGCGCCGGCGCCATCGATCCTAAAAGGATTATCGCCCTCACATCTGAGCCCGAACTGCAATTTTCTGCCGAAAAAGCGGCGCAGGCGACAATAAAAGCAGGTGAAAATTTCTTTTCGAAGGCGATGGGGTACGCCTCCGGCGGTAAACCTGTTATCGTTCTTGTCGATAGTAGTTTTGCGGATCGCTTCAACAGGCTGGCCTTCCTTAAAAGAAACTTTTTCAAAACCGGCTATCCGGTTGTTTTTATACTTGGCAATATCGACCTTAAAGGCTTTTCCGTGCATGCTGCGCACGACATTGAAGAAAAGAAGCTGGCCAATGTTGTAGGCGTACTTCCCGGTAAAAGCCTGAAAAGTGAATATGTAATTTTTTCAGCGCACTATGACCATATCGGTATCGGCCAGCCTGAAAACGGCGACAGTATTTATAATGGCGCTAACGATGATGCTTCAGGCACTACGGCGGTTATGGCTTTGGCAAAATATTATGCGAAGCAAAAAAACAATAGCCGGACTTTAATTTTTGCCGCTTTTACCGCGGAAGAATCAGGCGGCTTCGGCTCGCAGTATTTTAGTAAACAATTGTTGCCCGAACAGGCTATCGCTATGTTTAATATAGAAATGATCGGCACAGATAGCAAATGGGGCAAAAACTCAGCTTATATAACCGGGTTTGAAAAAACCAACATGGGCGCCATGCTGCAGGCGAATTTGAAAGAAAGTCATTTTACTTTTCGTCCTGACCCTTACCCCGATCAGCAGTTATTCTATCGCTCAGACAATGCGACCCTCGCCCGGCTCGGCGTTCCGGCCCATACCATTTCTACTTCAAAAATGGATATAGAACCCCATTACCATAAAGCAAGCGATGAAGTGAAAACGCTCGATCTTGAAAACATGACCGCCATCATTGAAGCCATTGCTATAAGCGCCAAATCGATCATTTCCGGAAAAGATACGCCTTCGCGAGTGGATACCAGCCAGCTCAGATAGTTCGCTTTTGATCATATGGACATCAGCCTGATCAATCAGCTTTTTAATGCTGCTCTGACCCGGGGAGCAATCTCGCTGCCAAAAACTTCGATGGATTTCATCATTCTCGCGTGATCTGGAGCGCCTACATCCATGTGGGCTGAAAACCGCGTCAGCCCGAAAAGATCATGAAGTTCAAGAATTTTATCTACCGACTCGTTTACATCCCCAATAATTAAATGCCCGCCTTTGCCGCGTCCCCGGTCGTATTGAGCCCGTTGAAACGGAGGCCATCCGCGCGATCGCCCGATCCGATCCATCTGCGCCGCATAGATGGGATAATAATAATCGGCCACTTCCCTGCTATCTGTTCCGAAGAAAGCGTGGACATGCACGCCTACTTCAAACCTGTTCATATCATGCCCGGCTTCTTTGTTAATATCTTTATTATAATCAAACAGCGGTTTGAACTGAGCAGGATTGCCGCCAATAATCGCGAACATCACCGGCAAGCCTAAGGACGCCGCGCGAACAACGGACTCGGGCGTACCGCCTACAGCAACCCAGATTTTTAATTGATCATTGAATGCACGAGGCAATATGGTTTGCTGTTTTAACTCCGGGCGAAACCTCCCCTTCCAGGAAATAGGATCCTGTTGATTTATTTGTAGCAGTAATTTTAATTTTTCATCAAATAAGGCGTCGTAATCGTTGAGATTCTGTCCATAAAGCGGAAAAGATTCTATAAAACTTCCCCGGCCCGCCATCAATTCGGCCCGGCCGTTGGAGATCAGATCTACGGTAGCAAAACTCTGATATAATTTCACTGGATCTGAGGAACTCAACACAGAAACCGCACTTCCGAGCTTAATATTTTTAGTAACGGTAGCAAGCGCCGCTAACACAATTTCGGGGGCGGACACCGCATAGTCCGGGCGGTGGTGCTCACCGATGCCATAAAAATCAAGGCCCAGCTCGTCCATCAGTTTCACTTCCTCAATAATCTCATTTAAACGTTGTTGCGCAGGTTGCGGCTTTCCGTTGGCATCAATTTGTAAATCGCCAAACATGCCTATTCCTAATTCCATGATTCAGAAATTTAATTTATATGCTTAACAGGAAAATAGCAGAAAAGTTGGAAAACAAGGATATCTCTCTTAAAAATATTACATGTAATACATACGCGTGAATATCAATAATTTGAAAACTATCCCTAAACTAAAATTTAAGATCAGATATCCACTTTGGAAGAAGATGTATGGATCGCCTGGCTCATTTCCAGGATTAAAGAAGGGTCTTTTTCAATGGCGTTGCCAATAACGATGACATCGGCGCCGGCCTTACAATTGAGGTAAGCTTTTTCAGGGTCAGCAATACCGCCGCCCACAATTAGCGGAGCTTCGACATTTTTTGCGACAGCCGCGATCATGCTTTCGGTGATGGGTGTTTTTGCACCGCTTCCAGCATCCATATAGATCAATTTCATGCCCAGCATTTCTCCTGCAAGTGCCGTGCACATAGCGATCTCATTTTTATCTGCAGGAATCGGCGCAGCGTTGCTGATATAAGAAACCGTCGTGGGCGCACCGCCGTCCACCACAATATAACCCGTGGGCATGATCTCCAGGCCGCTCTTTTTTACAAAAGGCGCGGAAACCACGTGCTGGCCAATCAACAATTCCGGATTACGGCCTGAAATTAATGATAGATAAAGGAGGGCATCGGCATATTTACTCACCTGCGAAGGGCTTCCCGGGAACAGAATAACCGGGATATCACAACTGGCTTTGATCTGCTGCACCACCTCATCTAAATGATTGGAAATAACAAGGCTACCTCCTACAAAAAAATAATCTACTTTGGTTTGAAGGGATAATTGAATCAGCTTTTCGAGCGAAGATGCAGTTACTCCGTCGGGGTCGATCAACACGACAAAAGATTTTTGCGCATTTTTCTTCTTTTCCTGGAGGGAGTGGTAAATATTCATCTTCATCAGATCAAGGCAGGTTTATGCAAAAATGCACTTTTTTTTCGAAAAACAAGGGTTTCAGGTCAAATGATATGAGTTTAGTTGGGAGCATAAATCATACCTAATATTTCGATTATTTCTTTCAGTGGATGGCTGTTTGTCATTATCTTTCTGAAAAAATGATGCGCCTTCGTATATTAATAGTTTTATATGCTCTTCATTGTGTTTGTCAGGCACAGGTAGATGGATTCAAATATATTATTGAAAAAGAGGCGCGCGGAGCAAAAGGCGCTGTTGTTTCTGCCCATCCTTTGGCAAGCCAGGCGGGTATGTTGATGTTAAAAAAAGGCGGCAACGCTTTTGACGCAGCTATTGCCACACAGTGGGCCCTGGCGGTGGTCTATCCCGGTGCAGGAAATATTGGCGGCGGCGGTTTCATGGTTGCCACGTTGAAAGATCAAAAGCCGGTGGCGCTCGATTACCGGGAAATGGCCCCGTCGGCAGCATTCCGCGACATGTATCTCGACGAAAAAGGCGAACCCGATAGTGAAAAAAGCCTTTACGGCCATTTATCCTGTGGCGTTCCGGGAACCGTGGCGGGCTTGTTTGCTTCCCACCGGTTTGCCAAACTACCGATGAAAGTATTGATTCAACCGGCCATCGACCTGGCAGCGCATGGATTTTCCATAACCTCCGCTGAAGCGCGATCCTTAAATTATACCCAATCGTCCTTCAAAAAATACAATACCGTTGCTCCTGTTTTTGTAAAAAACACGGTTTGGAAAGAGGGTGATACACTGCTGCAAAAAGATCTGGCGAACACTTTAAAGAGAATCCGGGATCGTGGCGCGAAAGGGTTTTATGAAGGCGAAACCGCGGAAATGATCGTAGCAGAAATGCAACGGGGCAAAGGTTTAATTACACTCAACGACCTTAAAAATTATAAAGCTAAGTTCAGGGAGCCCGTTATTTTTTCTTACCGCAACCATGAGATTATTGGCATGCCTATGCCGAGCAGCGGCGGCCTGCTCATCAACCAAATGCTGAAAATGATAGAGCCCTTTGATGTGGCTTCGATGAACTTTCAAACCCCGGCCTCCGTTCAACTTATGATCGAAGTGGAAAGAAGGGCCTATGCAGACCGCGCAAAATATATGGGCGACGCCGATTTTTATAAAGTACCCGTCGCGGCGCTCACTAGCGAACATTATTTAAAAAGCCGGATGAACGACTATTTGCCGGGCAAAGCCGGAAACAGCAGCCTCGTGGCAGAAGGTGTCGTGCCGGGGTATGAAAGCGAAGAAACCACACACTTAAGTGTTATCGATAATGAGGGGAATGCAGTATCCGTAACCACAACGCTCAATAATAACTATGGCAGCAAAACCGTCGTGGGCGGCGCAGGTTTTTTATTAAACGACGAAATGGATGATTTCAGTGCGAAGCCCGGATCACCCAATCTATTTGGCGCTGTGGGCGGAAAAGCCAATGCCATTGAACCGGGCAAACGAATGTTGAGTTCAATGACGCCCACGATCGTGCTCAAAAATAAAATGCCGTTCCTGGTGGTAGGCACACCGGGCGGCACTACAATTCCAACATCGGTTTTTCAAACCATTGTTAATATCATTGATTTTAAAATGACGACTGACGCGGCAGTCAATAGTCCAAAATTTCACCACCAATGGCTACCTGACGAAGTTTTTGTCGAGAAAAATTTTGATGAAAAAACGAGTAACGTACTGAAAAAAATGGGGTACACCATTAGTCCCCGGGGGCAGATTGGCCGCACCGAAGTTATAAAAGTGCTGCCTGACGGAAGTTTTGAAGCAGTAGCCGACCATCGCGGTGACGACAGCGCGGCAGTTTGGTGATGCTGCCGGCTTCATCATTACAGAAAATTCTTTCCGATTTTCCCGCTAAATAATACCTCCTTATTTTGTAGAAAGGCTGCGTTTTAAATCGGGCAAAACCATTGCCAAGCGCATGTCGTTTGAGAAATTTTCTTTTTTCTCCTACATTTACAGATTTCAGTGAGACATTGAACGACCATCAGCATATAGATAAAGATCACCTGATTTACCTCCAAAACAGGGTGGCTTATGCGCGCGATCAGGCAGCGTATAAAAAGCTTTATCTTTATTTTCACCCTTCCATTTACAAACTGGCACATGTTATCGTTCAGCAGGAGTCACTGACGGAGGAAATTGTGTCGGACATCATGGTGCGTATCTGGACCATGGAAAAAAAACTTGCGTTTGTTGAAAATTTAAAACCATACCTGCTGACGGCCACCCGAAACACCGCACTCACCTATTTGAAAAAAATCCGCGACGAACGGGCCGTTGAAATCGACGAAAATTTTGAAATACCCGCGTCATCGGGCGGTCCTGATCAACAATTGATGGCGACAGAAATCTCAGAAATAATTGAATCCGGAGTCACCGCCCTTCCTCAAAAATGCCAGTTGGCCTACCGGCTGGTTAAAGAGGAAGGACTGTCTTATAACGAAGCTGCGCAAGTGTTGGAGATATCACAAAAAACCCTGGAAGCCCACATGTCAACCGCACTAAAAAGGTTGAGGCAGGCGCTCGATGCTTATCTTTTTAGAAAAAAATAGCATATCCACTAAGGGTAGGCTCCATTTATTCAGTCATATAGTAACGATCAGTTAATGATGGACAAAATTCTGGAAAATATGTTTTTCAGGTTGTTTGCCCGCAAGCTGTCAGGTAGCGCTACCGCTGAAGACTTAGAGCAGTTAGACGAAATCCTTGAACAGCATCCGGAGCTGCAGTTTTTTTATCATGAATTAATAAAACCTGCGCAACCTAACGCAAAAAGTTTGGAAAAGGCTGAACAGTCATTCACATCCGACGTGATGAAAATGCAACTGAGCGGCGTGTGGGATCATCATGAGCTCCCACCAGAAAAATCGCGGCGCGGTCTCGTCAGGAAAATATATCGCATCGTGGTACCTGCGGCGGCGGCATTAATCATAGCAATGCTGTTTCTGAACGTAAACACAAGGAAGACCAGAACTACCGTCAGCAACGAAACCGCTACTACCAGGGGATCTAAATCAACAGTCAAATTACCAGACGGAACAACCGTTATGCTAAACGCCAATAGCCGCCTTCGGTATGACGAAACTTTTAAAAAAAATAACAGGGAAGTGACGTTGGAGGGCGAAGCTTATTTTGATGTTGCACACGACGCCTCCAGTCCGTTTATTATCCATACCAACAATGCCGATATCAAGGTGTTGGGAACGACATTTAACGTGCGGTCGATGAAAAACGGATATTTTGAAACAGCGCTGATAAAAGGAAAAGTGTCGGTGTCTTTAAATGATCTGCAGAAAAGAAATTTTGTGCTTGAGCCCGGTGAAAAGTTAATGGTTGGTGAAGAAGGGCGTGAAAATGCTACCCCGGAAAAGGAGCATATCAAACCAGTAAAAATAGATCATATCACGAAAGTTGATAGCCTCATCGCAGAAACCTCTTGGACACAAGACCAGTTGGTTTTTGTAGATAAGCCCTTTGCTGAAATCGCAGAGGTGCTGGAAAATGCTTTTTCTGTAAAATTTATATTCAAATCGGAGAAAGCCCGACTCTATAGATATAACGGTGTATATAGCGATACCGATTTAAATGAAATTTTGAAAATTCTTGATTGTTCTAAACATTTCAAATATCGGCGAGAAAAGCATATTGTTTGGATCGAATAGCCGTCCCTACTTTTCACTTTTTAAACAAAGACTTTATGAATAAAAAATAAACAAAAAACAAACAAAAAAGGAGAATGCTGGAACATTCTCCTGAGTAAATGCCCGCCAAATTTGACTTCAGCGGGAATATTTAAAACCTAAATCAAATATATGCAAAAATGCACTTGCCATGAAGCAAAAGCCAAACGTCTGCGCTTCAGAAAAACTCTGTTCATTATGAAACTATCGCTGATTCTTCTTTCGTTTGCTTTGCACGTATCAGCAGCTAATTTCGGGCAAACCATCAGCCTGAAAGAGGAGAATGTATCACTTCCCGACCTTTTTAAGAAAATAGAAAACAGGTCGCCTTATCGCTTCTATTTTGCAAGCGATGTATTACCCAAAAAATATTTTGCTTCCATTTATGCAGAAAATGCTACCATCAGCCATGTTATGGAAAAAATTCTGGCAGGCGCCAATCTGTCGTGGAAGCAACTGCAGGGCAACAGAATAGTCATCATGGAAAATGCCGCCGACTCAGGAACGGCATCCATTATCAAAACCATAACCGGGATTGTAAGAGACAACACCGGCGCGCCATTAGAGAACGTGTCGGTGATGATAAAAGCAACCGGAACGGGCGTTACCACCACCGAAAGCGGCAGGTTTTCCATCAATGCAGACGAGGGCGATGTACTCGTGTTCTCGCGCGTTGGATATAAAGATCAGGAGATCACCATCACAATACAGGAAACGCTTGACGTGATTTTGCAAACCACCGAAGGCAGCCTGGATGAAGTAATTGTAGTGGGATATGGAGTTCAAAAAAAGGAAAGTCTTACAGGGGCTTTACAAACCATCGACGGCGGTAAACTAAGAGATATCACCAACCCCTCCGTTGAAAATATGCTAAACGCCAAAGTTGCAGGCGCCTTTGTGGCGCCCGGTTCGGGCAGACCCGGATCCAGGGGAGCCGTAGTCATAAGGGGCCAGGCGACGCTTAATGGAACGACCAGTCCGTTGTGGGTTATTGACGGGGTTATTGTAGGATCAAGCGCGGGAGACCTAAACCCGGATGATATTGAAACGATGACCGTACTGAAAGATGCGGCGTCCACTGCCATCTATGGTTCTCAGGGAGCCAATGGCGTTGTGGTGGTGACAACGAAAAAAGCCAGAGCCGGAAAAACAACGATTAATGTTTCTTCGCGCACGGGTGTCAACCAGCTTACCAATGGAAACCTTAAAATGATGAATGGCGCAGAATTGTATGATTATTATGCTTCCTTCGCCAACGCGAACACTATAGCCTTTCCCCGCTGGAATCCCAACCTGCGGAACAGTAATTTTGACTGGTGGGATTTAGCCACTCAAAATGGTTTTACGCAGAATCATAACGCGTCGATATCCAGCGGTACAGAAAAATTACAATCTTATTTCTCCATAGGACTATATGACGAAAAAGGCGCTGTGAAAGGATACGATTACAGACGCTACAATCTTCGCCTTACACAAACTTACCAACCGGTTAAATGGTTAAAAATCAAACCGGCTATTGTAGGCTCTTACCGCCAGGTTGACGATCGCGAGTATTCGACAACGGCGATGTATTCTAACTTTCCCTGGGATAGTCCTTACGACAGTGTGGGCAACCTTGTGCCTCATCGTTCCAGCACATGGGTGAACAGCGCTGGCACCAATTATCTCTACGATCTGCAATGGAATCATGCAGAAAATAAAAATTACGAGCTGATGGGGAACCTCGATTTTGAGGTAAAAATCAACAACTGGCTTACTTTTAATTCTGTAAACAGCTACCGGTATAATACCTATGCGGCAAGCGGGTATAATGATCCGCGTTCCAATGCCGGCCTTAACGTGAACGGCCGATTGACGGATTACAGAAGCGAGTACGCAAGGCGCTATACCAACCAAATGCTGACGGTAAACAGAACCTGGGGCAAACATGCTTTGTATGCAGTGGGCGGTTATGAATTTAACGACTATTATGCCAAAACCCTGGATGTGTATGGGACTGGATTTATTCCCGGCTTTCAGGTTTTAGACGTTGTGGCCAAACCCGAACGCACCAAAGGCGATATCAACGAATGGGCGGTTCAATCTTTTATATCCAAAGCCAACTACACCTATGCAGGCAGGTATCTTCTTGAAGCTTCGCTGCGCCGGGACGGAGCTTCCAATTTTGGTGACAACGCAAAATATGGTAACTTTTTTTCAATAAGTGGCGGATGGAACATTAATAAGGAAGCCTGGTTTAATGTGGCCTGGATCGACATTTTGAAACTGAGGGCTTCTTACGGTTCCGCGGGTAACCGCCCCAGCGCACTTTATCCGCAGTACGATCTCTATTCAGTATCAGCAGCTGCCAGCTACGATGAGCAATCCGGCGCTTTGATCAGTCAGATCGGCAATAAAGATCTGACTTGGGAAAGAACTTATACGACAGGCATTGGCGTTGACGCGTCCTTTTTTCAAAATCGCGGACGAATCACTTTAGATTATTACAATAAGAATACTGATAATATCTTGTACCGGGTGCCTATCAGCGGATTGACCGGCGTAACCAGCATTTGGCAAAATATCGGTGAAATGAATAACAAAGGGATTGAGCTATCTATCGGCGGCGATATCATCCGCAACAACGATTGGCTTTGGAGTTTAGACCTGAATTTCGGCCATAACACAAACAAACTTACCAAGCTTTATCCTACCAAAAACGCAGATGGAACTTATTCTGTTAAGCCGGTAATCATAAGCGATGGTTTAGGCATTGCGGGATCAGCACAACGTGTATTGGAGCCAGGCCGCCCCGTCGATACTTATTATTTAAAAGAATGGGCAGGCGTGAACCCAAACAATGGCGCGCCTTTGTGGTACCGGGTTGAGCGCGACGCAAACGGTAATGAGATTTCCAGGGACACTGTTTCAAGATATGCCCAGGCAACTTTTGAAAAACTTGGAAAAGCTTCCCCAAAATTTTTCGGTGGCTTTACAACGACCTTGCAGTTCCGACAGTTTGATCTAAATTCGGTGTTTGGCTACTCGATCGGAGGTAAGGTTTACAACTATTCCCGCCAGGAATATGACTCAGACGGCACTTATACCGATCGCAATCAGATGAAGTTAATGCCAGAATGGAGCCGTTGGGAAAAACCGGGCGACATTGCCACCCACCCTGTGGCGCGATACAACAATTCGCAGCAGGGCAACCAGGTATCTTCCCGCTATCTCGAAAGCAATGACTTTTTAAGGTTGCGTACCCTGACTTTGGGTTACAACTTCAAATTGGATAAGCCGGCGATCAAAAATTTACGGCTGTTTTTCACAGGGGAGAATTTGCTGGTTATTACTAAATACTCTGGTGTTGATCCGGAAATACCGGCTAATGATGGCGCCGTATTGAGCTCCACAAGCCCTTCTGTATATCCGGCTACCCGCAAGTATATGTTTGGATTGAATGTTTCATTCTAAAAAAACTTCGAAAACAAAACGGCTTAAGCCTGCGCCAACTGATAAGCAGCTTAAGTCTAAAAATAAAATGTACACATGAAAAAGATACTCATTGCCATAATAATCGGGTCGGTGATACTGCCCTCCTGTAAATTAGAACGTTTTACTTACGGAGCGATGGATTCAGAAACCATCACCAATAATCCGGAAGCTTCACTACAGTCTTTGTTAAATGGAACTTACGCACAATTGAAAGCATGGTCGGACCCTATGCACCGCTGCGGAGAATATGCCGGCGACAACATGATGATTCGCGGCTCCTCTACAGATGCTTTTTACGAATTTATTTCCTTTTCGCGCACGCCCAATAATTACCGGCTGGATCAATTTTGGAATTCAGGATACAAAGCCATTGCCCAGGCGTCCAACATTATCAACCTCATCGAGGAAGGCAAAACAGCTGATATCGACAATAAGCTCGGTGAGTGCTACTACATTAGAGGCATGTTATATTTCTATTTTGTCCGCGCTTATGGACGCCCTTTCTATCAAAATCCGGAAACAAACCTCGGCGTTCCTATTGTAAACGGTACACCTGATGATGTAATCAACCTCGAACTACCAGACCGCGCTACGGTAAAGGCTACTTACGACCAGGTGATCAGCGACTTGAAAAAAGCAGAGGAACTCCTCACCATAGATAATGGCCCTATCTACGCCTCAAAAGGCGCGGCACAGGCGATGCTTTCTCGCGTTTATCTTTATATGAGCGGCACTTACCAGGCGCCAAATACGGAGTACGCGCAGCTATCCGTAGATTATGCCAATAAAGTGATCAATTCTGGTGACTACGCATTGCTTCCAAGAGATCAATTTATGAAATACAATACCTACACGCCAGAAAACAATACCGAAACCATATTTGCCGTTAAGCGCGTAGCCTCTGAATTTTCAGGTTTTGATCATTATTATGGCGTGGGTGGCATGTACGCCAATATTGGTGGAATGGGCTGGGGCGAAATGTATGCCAGCGGAAAATATATCGACTTATTAAATGAAACCGGCAGAAACGACTGGCGTCCAAGCAAGTATAAAATAGTGGATGCGCGGGCCGCTTTTATAGAACCCACTTATAAAGAAGGCGGCGCTGAAGTATTCCGTTTTATTAAACAAGACGGACCCGAAGTGCTCAACTACGCGCAGCTGGAAATTACACGCAGCGGCAGCAGCATTACCTGTAAGGAAGGAAATGACACTTATACCTTAACGCCCGTTGATGCACCGCAGGAAATCTATTCTATTTTATATAAAGATGGAAAAACTTACACCGGGGTCATAGACAACTTCATCACGTTGAATCGCGTTTATCCCCAATTCTATATTGTAAAATGCTCGCGCGAAGGAGAAGACTCTCATCTTCACTCGCCGGTTATAAGCCGCTTGGGCGAAATCTATTTAAATCGTGCAGAAGCTTATGCCAAACTGGGCAGATACGATCAGGCGCTCGGCGATTTAAATACCATCAGAACCCGCTCGATTGTAGGGGGCGGCTATGCTTCGCTTAATGCATCGAACGCCAGCGAAAGGATTGATAAAGAGCGCCAGTTGGAACTCGCTTATCAGGCCGAACGCAGCTACGACGTGTTCCGCAATGGAGGGTCTTTAACCAGAAGATATCCCGGGCCTCATCAACAGTTTGAAACGATTGCCCCAACTGATTATCGGGTGGTGTACTATATTCCACAAAATGCGATCAACTCCTACCCTGGCACCTTGACGCAAAATCCCACTCAGTAAGAGACTGGATTACGTAATCGCAAGAAAGGCTTTGGGCTCATGCTCAAAGCCTTTTTTAATAATTCTTAGCCTATGATTTAGAGGAGAAAAGTAGCAACCGCCTCCCTACCCACTCAATCTGGTTTTATACTAAGCGGCAATGTTACAGTACCAAACCTGCCTTTCAAATCGGTGCCGTGAATGATAATAAGATAGCTGCTTTTACTTTCTGTGGTATAAAAAGAAACCTCGGCACGCCCTTCCTCATTAGTGATCAAATCGGGGTTCCAGTATACCGTTTGTCTTAAGTCGGGGAAAATATTTTCTTCTTCTTTCGAGGGATAGCGCGGACTATAAAATTGCTTTCCTACAAAAGGCGCCATAGGTTTGAGGTAATAAATGCCCGGCACTTTCTTTAAAAACGGGCCCACACCGCCAAACGTCGTGATTTCAATAAATATCGGTGGCGTAAGCATATCAACTTCCATTGGATGAAGAAACTTGAAGGCATAGGCAGAAACATATCTCATACTACGCATCACTTCAATTCCTTTTACATCTTCGGCGGAATAATATTGCAGAACGTCGAAGGGATTCATTTCGAAAAAAGCTAAGTCCAGGCCATCGATAACAATATAAATCCGGGCCTTTCCAATTGCGAAAGGAGCGCCGCGCGTCATCGGAAAACCGCCGATTTGATCGCCTAAAACCTGTAGCAGAGATTGCTTGGGCGTTTTTTCTAATATCGCCTGGGTAATTGTTTGGTCAGCGCCTCCATCTTCATTCAGGTTTTTAGAGCCCACGATCTTTGCCTTTGCGGTAACGATCACTTCGTCCAGCATACGGCCATCACGCTTTAGCTGGTTCATAATCTCTGTTCGGCGATCGATTGCCTTTGTTAATGTAGTATCAAAAATAATTTGGCCAGGGTTGAACACGTCCGCCACTTCGGGCAGCGCAGGAAAACTTTGCTCCGCTACTTCCACTCCGATTCCAAAAGATTTCTCCTTTTTATTCACTGCTTTTATCAGCATAGAAATACTGTCAGACAAGAAAGCCTGGAAATCATTGAAAGAAAATTGACCGGCATCGTTCGTCAATGTATCCGCGAAAAAAAATCCACCGCTCTGGCCCTGCCGGCCAAAAATAGTTACTTTGGTTCGGGGTGAAGGTTTGTTGAAAATATTCGTAACGCTGCCCGTGATCGAAAACGATCGCTCATAGGGAAAAGTCTTAGGCGTATCATCAAGGCTATACCGAACCCAGCCCTGCGTAAGCATCAATGCCTGGGTTGCTTCGGCCTTAGGATATTTCAGATAATAACCGGGCTGCTCTACCTTCCCACGCAGCTCTGAACTCAGCAACATATAACTCATAATATTCCCCCGATCCGGATCAGAAGCTACCTGTCCCGAATCGACCACAGCAATTGAAAAACTGCCGGAAACCCCTGCTCCTGCCGCATTAGCCGCCGCTATCGACAACGAAACGCTATCTTTATTTCCATAAAAGGGTCGATTGGGGCGAACAGTAAGATTCAGGTGATCTTCGGGATGCCAGACAAAAAAGGCCTGCTCGTTGAGCGGCCATCCTTTCTCGTCATACACCGTAAACCGGGCGACGCCGCTGGGAAAATCAGCAGCGGCTAATTTAATTTCATAATGCGGCCGACCTTTCAGCCTCGCTTTCATAAAACTAAGCCCCCGCGTCGCTCCGGTCATAAAGAAGGGCGTTTTGGCTTTATGCGCGCTTATATTTAATGTTACAACAATCGAATCTTGAGCATCGTTCCAGGAGACGCGAAGCATCTGACCCGATGACTCAACAGCCGGCAACGGAATCCTTGCTCCATCATGCATCACGGCAGTATATATTTGATCGGCGCGCGGTGTAATCCACAGATATCCCATTCCTTTAAACAGGGATGCAAACGAATCGACGATATGTCCACTACCGTCTTCAATCCATCCGCTCACATCGACTCCTTTTCCGTACAAATCAACGGCCTTGAAGGCAAGGCGCTGCCTGAATCCTGAAATAAAACTTCCACCCTCAGGCAAAAACTGAAGATCAAAGTTTTTACGATTCGTTGCTACCGGTACTTGTATGTCCAGGTTTTTGTTTTGGATCGTCAGCGTTAGATTTTCGCCAGAGCGCGGATCTTTCAATACGGTATCAATATAAATATTTCCTTCCCCATCCGTTACCATTTCGCGGCGAAATAGCCGGCCACTGCGGGATCTTAGTCTTACCAGTACTTTACTATTTGCAATCGGCGTCAAATTTTCAGATCTCAGGCCCGCCGCAATAAACAGCCGGTTATTATCAAAACTAATTTGACGGACACTGGCCTTCCATAAAGCAGCCGCAGGGTCGATAATACGGATATCGGTTTTATAAAAAAGCGTATCCCCAAAATTCCGCAACCGGTTAGTGTAGGCCCGCAACGTATAGGTTCCCTGGTGAAAAAGTTGATCGGTCAATGTTAGATTTGAGTAAAACATCCCCATGTAGCAATACGCGCTGATCCTTTTCACCAAAGCGCCTTCTGCATCGATTAGTTCGATATAGCTGATACGGCTACTGTCGTTTACCATATTGTAAGCCCCAGCGACCAGGTAGCCCTTTAGCCACAGCGTATCGTTAATCTGATATTGCTGCCGGTCGGTATGGATAAAAATTCGTTCACGCCCGTCAAAAATCTGCAAGCTGTCGTGCTGTTCTACGCGGCTTTGAAAAGCATCAAATTGTGCCCTGACATCCCAAAAGGAAAGAATAAACCAAATCGTCAGGACATAAATTTTCATAGACTATTTAATTGTTGAATCCTTGACTTGGCCGCCTGGAACTCGTCCCAAATCTGCTTCACGATGGTTGCGGCCGCAGGAATGTCATGAATAAGCGCGCTTGATTGTCCGATTTCCAATTCGCCCTCGTTAAGTTCTCCTTCAAACATGCCGCGCCTGGCACGGCCTTTTCCCAGCAATTGCTGCAAATCATCGGTAGTGGCGCCTTGCCGTTCCGCCGCTGACACCAGCTCATAAAATTTATTTTTTAGCAGTCTTACCGGCGTGAGTTGCTTTAAAGAAAGTTGCGTTGCCCCTTCAACTGCCTCCGACACGGCCTTTTTAAAATTGATATGGCAGGATGCTTCCTTCGAGGCCACAAACCGGGTTCCGATTTGCACGGCGTCCGCGCCTAAAGTCAATGCGGCAAGCATTTGCCTTCCCGTTGCAATGCCGCCGGCCGCAATCACCGGAATTTTAACTGCATCCGCCACTAATGGTATTAAAACCATCGTGGTTGTTTCTTCTCTGCCGTTGTGGCCTCCGGCTTCGAAACCCTCGGCTACCACGGCATCACAGCCAGCTTGCTCGGCCTTAACGGCGAATTTACTACTACTCACCACATGCACTACCGTTCGCCCCGCATCTTTGAAAACTTTCGTCCAGGCTTTCGGATTGCCGGCGCTGGTGAAAATGATCGGCACTGCTTCTTCAAGAATAATTTGAACCTGTTGCTCAACACCATGATACAAAAGAGGCAGGTTGACACCAAAAGGCCTGCTGGTCGCCGCTTTGCACTTTTGTATATGCTCTTTTAAGACAGGCGGCGCCATCGAGCCGGCGCCGATCAAACCGAGCCCGCCGGCATTGCTGACAGCGCTTGCCAATCTCCAGCCGCTTGTCCAAACCATTCCGGCCTGGATGATGGGGTATTGAATCTGAAATAATTGAGTGATCGGAGAAGGAAACATTCTTGCTTTATTTGACAGCTTACCTCAGCTATAAATAAAGGTAACAATCGTTTCTTACAAAAGATATTTACGGGAACAAATCGCTACCGGGCCTTTGTATTAGGTCCGCGTAAGAAAATATCAACCCAGATCAATGCTGGTATTATCGCCAATATTCAGGCTTCTGGACTCTCCTTTTAAACTGGTGTCGCTGCCAATTAAAGAATCTTCCAAAACGATATCGAACAAATTGCTGTAGGCGCCTACTATAGAATTTTTCACAATAGACTGCGTCATGGATGTGCACTCGCCGAGCGTAACATTGGGGCCTACAATGCTGTTTTCAATATGACATCCTTTACCAATGCTTACAGGCGGAATAATAACCGTATTGGGATAAAGATCGGAATTGACTTCAGCGCCAAATTTTTTGAGTAAGGTAGCATTCGAACGCAACAACGTTTCCTTGTTGCCGGCATCAAACCAGTTATCCACTTTAAAAGAATGAAAAGCCACACCCTTGTCGAGCATACATTTGATGGCGTCTGTGATGCTGAATTCACCGTGAGCCAGCAGGCCTTCGCCTATATTTTTTTCAAGACAATCGAAAAGAATATCCGTTTCCACAATTTTATAAATCCCTACCATCGCCAGGTTTGACTTGGGAATATTGGGTTTTTCTATGACCGATTCGATAATACCGTTTTCATCTATTTCAGCAACTCCAAAATCTTTGGGATTATCGACCTTGCGCACACCAATCATGGACCCCTCGCTCCGCAGCACTTCGGACACATCATACTCACAAATGGTATCACCCAGCGTTATCAGTACTTCATCCCCTTTTACCACGTCTTTGGTCAGACTGATGGCATGGCCAACGCCCTTCCTGTCTTCCTGGCCAACAAAATGGGCCACTATATCACTATGCTTATCTTTTACATAATGATAAATTTTATCGCCCAAATATCCAATAATGAAAATAAACTCGTCAACGCCGGCCTGCTGCAATTGGTCAATAATAATGCTCAGCACAGTTTTATCCGCCAGCGGAATTAAAGCCTTTGGCTGTGTATAACTATGCGGCCTTAATTTAGTTCCGGTACCCGCAACGGGAATGATTGCCTTCATATAGAACAAATCCCAAAAAGGATATAGTTTAGAATATGTTGTAAAAAAAGTGAAGGTAAGTAAAAAAAGAAAATCTAACCAAGGAATCGATGTTCCGACTTATTTATTGATTGAAGCCAATGGCCGAGCCCGCAAATGAAGCGTTTTTTAGAACAACATCACCCTGTTACAAAAAATTTCAGATAAAAAATCGTAGAACCGTAATTTTGCGCCATGCAAAACGATACGATCCTCTTTGAACTGCTCAATAAAGAATTAGAGCGCCAACGCAACGATATTGAATTAATCGCTTCAGAAAACTTTGTTTCCCTGCAAGTGTTGAAAGCCATGGGCAGTGTGCCTGCTAATAAATATGCCGAAGGCTATCCCGGCAAAAGGTATTATGGCGGCTGCGAAGTTGTAGATGAAATTGAAAACCTGGCCATCGACCGCCTGAAACAGGTGTTTAATTTAAGCTGGGCCAACGTGCAACCCCACAGCGGCGCCCAGGCGAATGCGGCCGTTTTTATGGCGGTGTTAAAACCCGGCGATACAATTATGGGGCTCGATCTCAGCATGGGCGGCCATCTTACACATGGCAGTCCCGCCAACTTCAGCGGCAAACATTATAATGTTATTTCTTACGGTGTTAATAAAGAAACAGGCCTTGTAGAATATGATGATTTGGAGAAAAAAGCGCTTGCGGAAAAACCAAAAATGATCATTTGTGGCGCTTCCGCTTACAGTCGCGACTGGGACTATGCACGCATTCGCGCTGTGGCTGACAAGATCGGCGCTATTGTAATGGCCGATATCGCGCACCCCGCCGGCCTGATCGCAAAAGGTTTATTGAATGATCCGTTTGATCACTGCCATATTATCACCAGCACTACGCACAAAACCCTGCGCGGCCCCCGCGGCGGCGTGATCATGATCCGCCATGATTTTGAAAATCCATGGGGATTAAAAGATCCAAAAGGGAATACCAGAATGATGAGCCAGCTGTTGGACCTCGCCGTTTTCCCCGGCATCCAGGGCGGGCCGCTCGAGCACATTATTGCCGCAAAAGCGGTGGCTTTTGGCGAAATACTTGACGAAAGTTTTGAAACCTATGCGAAGCAGGTGGTAAGCAACGCGCAGGCGATGGCAAAGGCGTTTGTTGAAAAAGATTATCATTTGATCAGCGGCGGCACCGATAACCACCTGATGCTCATCGATCTGAGAAACAAAAACATTACCGGTAAAAAAGCTCAGGAAACATTAGACAAAGCTTTCATAACTTTGAATAAGAACGCGGTACCTTTCGACGACAAATCACCTTTCGTTACTTCGGGCATCAGAGTGGGCGTGCCCGCGGTTACTTCGCGCGGGTTAAAAGAAGCGGATGTTATTCAGGTGGTAGATTTGATCGATAAAGTGTTGACAAAGGCGGATGATGAAAAACTCATTGCTGAGGTGCGGGAAGATGTAAAATCGTTCATGAAGCAGTTCCCGCTTTATCCGGAATTAGGCTAATATTATGAAAAGCTTTTTGCTAACTTGCCCTACGGGCGTTGTTTTTAACTTTTCGGAAAAAAATCGATTCAACTAAAACAAACATGATTCAAAGAAAACAAACACTTTGGTTGCTGCTTTCTGCTATCAGCAGCGGGCTAACATTCAAATTCCCGTTCTATAGCGGCGTGGTGGCGCCCGGTGTAACCAACGTAACAGGGCGCGAGTTGTCCGCAGTAGATAATATACCTTTAATATTGCTTACGGCAGTAATTACGATCTTATCGTTAGCCACCATCTTTTTGTTTAAAGACAGGAGCAGGCAATTATTGTTTTGTGTGCTTGGCGTTATAGGTTCCATTGGACTTATTGCACTTTACTGGATGTATAGCAGAGGGTTTACCACCGGCAATTTCGCATTAACGGCGTTGCTATCGCTGCTGACGGTAATTGGCTTTTTCTTTGCCATCGGGGGGATCAGGAAAGATCAAAAACTGATCAAAGACCTGAACCGGCTGAGATAGACTAACAATTTGTTATTTTAAAAATGCGAAGCAAAATTAGCTTCGCATTTTTCGTATAAGCCTCGCTTTTAAAGTACCTTTGCGCCTTTATACCCAACGTTATGTCAAAAGTAAAAATAGGAATGGTGCAAATGAGTTGTTCCGATAATAAAAAGGACAATCTTGATAAAGCCATCCAAAAAATAAAAGAAGCCGCCGCACAGGGCGCTCAAATTGTTTGCCTGCAGGAATTATTTACTTCTTTATACTTCTGTGATATTGAAAGCTACGACAATTTCAAACTTGCTGAACCCATTCCCGGTCCATCAACTGATGCCTTACAGCAGGTAGCGAAAGAAACTGGTGTGGTAATCATTGCCTCTCTTTTTGAAAAAAGAGCCGAAGGCTTGTATCACAATACCACGGCGGTTTTAGATGCCGACGGCGCTTATTTGGGTAAGTACCGAAAAATGCACATACCCGACGACCCGGCCTACTACGAAAAATTTTATTTCACGCCCGGCGATCTGGGCTACAAGGTATTTAAAACCAAATTTGCTACCATTGGCGTTCTCATTTGCTGGGACCAATGGTATCCTGAGGCAGCTCGCATTACGTCCTTAATGGGCGCCGAAATCCTGTTTTACCCCACTGCCATTGGATGGGCAACCGACCAGGACGAAGAGACCAATAAAGATCAATACGAGGCCTGGCAAACCATTCAGCGATCTCATGCTGTGGCCAATGGCATTCCGGTGGTGAGTGTTAACCGCGTGGGTTTTGAGCAGGACGGCGCCATGAAATTCTGGGGTGGAAGTTTTGCAACAAACGGGCAGGGTAAAATTCTTTACCTGGCTTCTCACGAAAAAGAAGAAACAAAAGTGGTGGAGCTGAATCTTAAAGAGGCCGACAGCTTCAGAATGCACTGGCCTTTTTTAAGAGACCGGCGCATCGATTCTTACCAGCCGATAACGCGGCGGTTTATCGACGCGGAGCAATAGCTTTCTTTTACGCATAAGTTTCAAAAAATTTAAGCCATAGCCTCGCTTTCGGCGAAGCGTTTATGTGGCAATTAAACCCTAATTATAAATGTTGAATTCCAATTCATTAACTGCAAACCTTTCTGAAAACCAGGCTTTTCCCGCCGCCTCAGGATATTTTTTCCCTGCGGAATGGCACCCCCACGAGGCCACCTGGCTAAGCTGGCCTCATAAGGAAGCTTCATGGCCGGGAAAGCTTCAAACCATTTATCCCTATTACGCTCATTTTATCAAAGAACTCGCCAAAGGCGAAATTGTGAGAATCAATGTAGAAGACGATAAAATGAAATCCTTTGCGCTGAAACACTTGCAAAAACAGGGCGCAGACCTGACGCGTATAGCGTTCTATTTTCATGAAACAAACGACGCCTGGTGCCGCGATCATGGGCCGGCATTCCTCATCAATCCTGCGGCCCAAGACCACAAAAAGGTCGTGGTAGACTGGGGCTATAATGCTTGGGGTGATAAATATCCTCCCTACGATTTAGATGATATTATCCCAACAAAGATTGCTCAAAAATTGGGCTTGCCGGTTTTTAATCCCGGCATTGTAATGGAAGGCGGCTCCGTTGAATTTAATGGCGCCGGCACCATTCTCACCTCAAAAGCCTGCCTGTTAAATGAGAATCGAAACCCCCATTTAAACCAGCAGCAAATCGAAGAATATCTTTATAACTACTACGGGGCTAAGCAAGTGCTGTGGGTGGACGACGGCATCGTCGGGGACGACACAGACGGCCATATAGACGACACCGTTCGCTTTGTAAATGAGGACACCGTGCTCACTGTAGTTGAAGAAAACAAAAATGATGACAATTATGGGCTGTTGCAATCCAACCTGAAACAACTGCAACAAATGCGCCTTTTAAATGGGAAGCAACTCAATATTGTGGAGTTGCCGATGCCTGATGCAGTGGTGTTCGAAGGGCAACGCCTGCCTGCCTCTTATGCTAATTTTTACATCTCTAACCGATCTGTGATTGTGCCTACTTATAGATGCAGCAAAGATGACCAGGCTTTAAAAATTATACAGGAACAATTTAAAGATAGAAGCGTAATCGGCATCGACTCTACTGAAATTATTTGGGGGCTGGGCAGCTTTCACTGCCTGAGCCAACAGGAGCCCGCGGTATAACCCGCTGATTTTTTTAAGAAAGGCCGAAGTCACTATCGGCCTTTTGTCTTTGTAGCCCGTTCCCTAAAATTTAATACTGCTGGCCATTTGCCTGTTTAAAAAAAAATAGTTATTATGCCAGCTTCGTTTAACAGACCCTTTAATCTAAAATTTTAAAAAATGAATGATTTTTTGAGCACGGAATTTCTTGGCAACCCTGTATCAAGCTGGCTCCTTGTCATCGGCGGTATCCTGGTTGGCTTTGCGCTCCTTAAGCTTACGAAAGTGTTAGTGTTGAGAAGGCTGCGGAAATTTTCGTTAAAAACCAAGACCACTATCGATGATTTTCTGCTAAAGATCATTGAAAAAGCCCTGGTGCCGGTTTTATATTTTGTTATCATTTATGCAGGATTGCAATATCTCGAACTTTCAGAAAAAGCAACCGACATCGCCAAAGTGGCCATGCTTTTCATTTGTACGTTCTTTGCGCTTCGTTTCATTAATGCAGTGATCGAATATGCGATATTAAATGTATTGAAGCAGCAGGACGACGGCGAGGCTAAACAAAAACAGGCAAAAGGTTTGCTGGTGATTGTGAAAGTAATTGTATGGTTGTTTGGTATTGTTTTTTTACTCGACAATTTTGGCTACAACATCACAACCATTGTGGCCGGACTGGGTATTGGAGGTATTGCGATTGCCCTGGCCGCGCAAACCGTATTGGGCGACCTTTTCAGCTATTTCTCCATTTTATTCGACCGGCCTTTCGAGATCGGCGATTTTATTATTGTAGATGACAAACTGGGCGTGGTGGAATATATCGGTATTAAAACCACTCGTTTAAAAAGCATTGAAGGAGATCAGCTAGTTTGCTCAAACAAGGACCTGACCGATTCGCGCATTCACAATTTTAAAAGAATGGAAAGACGGCGCGTCGTTTTTTCAATCGGCGTGACTTACGGTACATCGCCCCAGGTACTTGAAGCTATTCCCAATATGGTGAAAGCAATAATCGAGAAAGATGAAAACCTGGTTTTTGATCGCGGGCATTTTACCACTTTTGGCGATTTTAGCCTGAACTTTGAGTTCGTCTATTTTATTCTCACCTCCGATTTTAACGCTCACCGCGACGCGCAGCAACGCATTTTTTATGAGATCTATCGGGAATTTGAAGCGAAAGGTATTGAATTTGCGTTCCCAACTCAAACCCTTTTCGTCAACCAGGAAGGCGACCCGGAGAAAGCGAAGCTCAATTAAAATTAGTAGACAATAGTTCTGAACGTAAGGTTGATACGCGGTGTATCAACCTTTTTTGTGGGCGGCAACCGGTGAAGCCAATGCGTTTGGCAAGCGCCTTTCATGACCAGCAAACTTCCGGTTTCCAACAATGTTGAAACAACGGTTTTGCTGGCTTTGTGTTTAAAAGAAAATTTGCGGGCAGCGCCGAAACTCATCGAGGCGATGGCGCCATTCCTTTTCAAATCCTTTTCTGCGTCGCTGTGCCAGGCCATGCCCTCGGAACCATCATGATATAAATTGAGCAGGCATGAATTAAAGCGATCGCCTGTAAGCCGTTCTGCGCTTGCTTTTAAATCGAGCAACGCATCGGTCCACAACAAAGCAGTTTTCGTAATTCCTGAATACTTATATTCAAACCGGTCGTCGGCATACCAAGCTACTTTTCTTTTGGTAATGATGCGCTTGCCAAAAATAATGGCCTCGTCGTTGCGCCAGTCGATTGTGGCCAAAAGTGTGTTGTAGAAATGATTAGCTTCCTCTTCGCTAAAAACCTGGCCGTAATAAAGGGCCTGCCCGTCAAAAGGCAACACATCAACGGGCTTCATGCAGTATTTTTTTTTCCAGGTCTAATAAATATTTTTTTCGCCACAACCCGCCTGCATACCCCGTCATCGAGCCATCGCTTCCAATAACGCGGTGACAGGGAATGATAATGGCTATGCGATTCCGGCCGTTGGCATTGGCCACGGCGCGCACGTTGCCAGGCTTGTTGATTGTCAAAGCCTGTTCTTTATATGATCTTGTTTGCCCGTAAGGTATAGCCCGAAGCGCCTCCCACACATCTTTTTGAAACGCCGTTCCGACGGGAAAAATCGGTACCGTAAAGCCGCGCAGCGCGCCCTCAAAATAGCTTTTCAATTCCACCTCCAATTGCTGAAAATGCTCACTCTCCCCGGCAACGATCCTTGCTTTCATCAGATCGGACAAGCCGTTAAGCTTTTCTTCTAGATGTTGCCGGTCAGCAAATTCGAGCAGGCAAATCCCCTCGTCAACCGCGCAGGCTACCAACATTCCCAGCGGTGTTTCAATCTTTTTGGAATAGATTATCCTTCGGTCCTTTCCGTTTTTTGGCGACACGCCAAAAGCATTTTTAAAAGAATCGCCGAAGCCGCTCAACGACTCAAAACCCGTATCAAACGCTGTTGTGGTAACGCTTTCACCGCTTTTAAGTTTTTTGGCGGCTGCGCCCATCCGCATCATACGTTGATAGGCCTGAAACGTAATGCCATATTGTTTTAAAAACCAGCGGCGCAACCGGCTCGGTTCAATTCCCCTTTCACTGAGCTGCGCATCTTTTATCTTTTCAAAGGGATCATCCTGTAGCTGCTGCAAAATTTCTTTGATGGGCTTTGGGATATCATTCAGCGTAGACAACGGTTTACATACCAGGCAGGGCCGGAAACCATTCGTTAAGCATTCTTTCGACGTATCGAAGAAGATAACATTTTCCTTTTTGGGCTTTTTAGCCGTGCAGGACAGGCGGCAAAAGATACCGGTTGTTTTTACCGCTACAAAAAAACGTCCTTCAAACGCAGTATCTTTTGTGATGAAGGCGTTGTACATGATATCATCAGTTAAAATCATATAACAAAACTAAGCCGTTGCGCCAGCAAAAAACAACCGAAAACTGAACAAGGAATTTTAAGTCAAAAAATTATTTCCGTGTTACAAAAAATTACCAGTATGGCTTTCTTTTACCTTTTTTATATCGAAAGGCTTTCCAGCAAAAACCAGCGCTCCTCCCCGATCACCCGCATCCGGCCCCAGCTCTATCAGCCAGTCAGCGCTCCTGATGACGTCGGTATTGTGTTCAATAACCAACACAGAATGCCCCTGTTCTATCAGTGCATTGAAAGAAGCCAGCAGTTTTTTTATATCATGAAAATGAAGGCCCGTGGTCGGTTCATCAAAAATAAACAACACTTTATTCGCGCTACGCCCCTTCCCCAAGAAAGAGGCAAGTTTAACCCGTTGCGCTTCTCCTCCTGAAAGCGTATCGGAAGACTGCCCCAACTTAACATATCCTAAGCCTACGTCAGACAATGGTTGTATCGCGGCTGACAATTTCTTTTCTTCGGCAAAGAAGTCAATGGCTTCGTCAACGCTCATCTCCAACACATCATAAATATTTTTGTCTTTATAAGTCACCTCCAGAATTTCCTCTTTAAACCTTTTGCCACCGCAGCTTTCACAGACCAGATGCACATCGGCCAGGAACTGCATTTCAACCACTTGTTCCCCTTCTCCTTTGCAGGTATCGCAGCGGCCTCCGTCGACATTAAAAGAAAAATGTTTGGGCTGGAAACCCCGCATTTTACTCAACGGCCTTTTTGCAAACAGGTCGCGGATCTCATCATAGGCTTTAATATACGTAACCGGATTGCTGCGCGATGATTTACCGATCGGATTTTGATCCACCATTTCAATCTGCTGAATGCTTTCTATATCGCCGGTGATGGCTTTATGAAAGCCGACTTTCTCACCGCTGAATTCGCCTTTTATTTTCTGAAGACCGGGATATAAAATTTGCTTCACGAGTGTCGTTTTGCCACTACCGCTTACGCCACTCACCACGCACAAAACATTTAAAGGAAACTCAACCGTAATATCCTTTAAGTTATGGTGCCGCGCTCCTTCTACCCGTATGGAGCGGTTCCATTTGCGAACCGATTTGGGCGGCGCGATTGAAAACGTTCCGCTCAAATATTTACCGGTCAGGCTATCAGGGTTTTTTATCAATGTTTTAAAATCGCCTGCTGCGACCACTTCGCCTCCCAGATGCGAAGCCAAAGGCCCCATATCGATAATATGATCAGCGTGATGCATAACCATTTCGTCGTGCTCAACAACAATAACAGTATTGTTGAGATCTCTTAACTCTTTTAAAACTTTAATCAGATTATCGGTGTCGCGGGAATGAAGCCCGATCGATGGCTCATCCAAAATATACAATGAGTTGGTGAGGTTGCTACCCAAACTGCGCGTGAGCTGAATACGCTGGCTCTCGCCACCGCTAAGCGTGTTGGCAACGCGGTTGAGCGTTAAATAGCCAAGCCCCACTTTCAATAAGGTATCTAGCCGGTTATTGATTTCTATTAAAATCCGTTTGGCCACTTCTTTTTGATGTTCGGAAAGCTTTAGTTGGTTGAACCATTTTTTCAAATCGCGCGCCGGCATTTCGCAAAGCTCGCCGATATGCTTTTTTCCCACCTGAACATATAAAGCTTCCGGCCTTAACCGATAACCGTTGCAATCGGGACAGGTGGTGCGCCCGCGATAACGGCTTAGCAACACGCGGTACTGAACCTTATAAAGATTCTGCTCCACTTCTTTGAAAAAATCGTTGATGCCACCCGGCGTTCGCCATAAATAATTGTATTGATCTTTGGTAAGATCAGCAACCGGTTTATGAACCGGAAAGTCGCTTTTTGCCGCCGACCTGATAAAATGGTCTTTCCATTTTCCCAACTTTTCCCCTTTCCAGGGCGCTACCGCGCCTTCATAAACGCTTAATCTTTTATCGGGAATAACGAGGTCTGCATCAATGCCCAACACCAGGCTAAAACCTTCGCAGGTGGGGCACGCACCCAGCGGATTATTAAAGGAAAAAAGATTGGGCTGCGGTTCTTCAAATACCATTCCGTCCAGCTCGAAGCGGTTGTTGAAGTTGAGTAATTTTTTTTGTCCGCTGGCTTGAACAGCTTCTACATATAAATCGCCTTCGCCCTCATAAAAAGCGGTGCCAATGGAATCGGCCAGGCGGTGCATATCATCTTCATCAAAATCTTTCGCAACAATGCGATCGATAAGAATATATAACGAAGCTTTTTTTTGTTTAGAGGATTGAAATTCTTTGGCTAAAGCATCGTCATCCAGTTCCAGCAGGTCTTCGATCCTTTTGATGGCCATCCCCTCTTCCGAGCCTTTCACATCAATAGCCACCCTACTGAAACCTTTTTGCATCAAAATATTTAATTCTTCTTTTACATCACGGTTTTTATGCTGGCGAAATTGCACCAAAATAAAAATCTTCGTTTCTTCAGGCTGAGTTTTGATAGCTTCAATCACATCCGCCACATCATCCTTTTTCACTTCTTTACCGGATATGGGCGAAATGGTTACACCGGCCCTGGCAAAGAGCAACCGGAGATAATCGTAAATTTCGGTCATCGTTCCCACCGTACTCCGTGGCGTTCGCGTGATCACCTTTTGCTCAATAGCAATCGCCGGGCACAACCCTTTTATATAATCAACATCGGGCTTATTCATCCTGTTTAAAAACTGGCGCGCATAGGCGCTCAAACTTTCGGCATAGCGGCGCTGGCCCTCTGCGTATAAAGTGTCGATGGTTAAAGAAGATTTTCCCGAACCAGACACGCCTGTCACTACGATTAATTTATTGCGGGGGAAGGCTACTGTTACGTTTTTCAGATTGTGAACGCGCGCGCCCTGAATCAATATTTCCTCTTTTACTTTCTTCTTAACGGCCATGGATTAGAATTGCTTTTGATGCTTACAAATGTAGCGGCAATTTTGTTTAAAGCCGGCCGCTTCGGGGTAGTAATCGTAAATAATTATGAACAGCCGCATTTTCGCTATTGCACAAAAATGCATGATTGATTTTCAATAAGTTAAATTAAAACAAATGTAATTTTAACAATTTTTTTAACACTTTTGGGCAATTTTTTGTGTGATTTGCGTAGCCCTGTTTAAATCAGATTTCGAGACATGTCAAAAAGTAGAGAAACTGACTATTTTAATTTCTAAAAGTAATGACCACTGATATAAAAAAAAGCGATAACGAGCTTATTCAGTTATTTACAAGTGGTAACGAATCGGCACTCGATTCATTGCTTGAAAGATATAAGGATAAGCTGTTTAATACCATCCTTTTTATTGTGAAGGATAAGTACCATGCTGAAGATATTTCTCAGGATGTTTTCATTAAAATTATAGAGACGCTCAAAAGCGGGAAATACAAGGAAGAGGGGAAATTTTTACCCTGGGCGATGCGCATTGCCCACAATCTTTGTGTCGATTATTTCAGAAAATTGAAACGCTTTCCTTTTGTGAAGGGAAGTACTGATAACGAGGTATTAGACACGATTAATTGCACCGATCAAAACGCGGAAGATAAGATTATCAAGGTGCAGAGCATGGGTAAAGCAAAAGACCTTCTGGAGCAATTGCCTGATGAGCAGCGGGAAGTCATTATTCTGCGTCATTTTGCCAACCTGTCTTTTAAAGAAATTGCAGACATGACGGGATGCAGTATTAACACTGCCCTGGGCCGGATGCGCTACGGATTAATGAACCTCAGAAAATTGATGACCGGAAAATAGTAGCAGGATTTAACCTTTTCGATAAAACATTTTTCCTGTTAAATCGTTTATAGTTTATTATATTGTCCTTTGACAATTTAAAGATACTGTCATCTTGTGTTTCCGATAGGATATAAGATGTTCGCTAAAAATTTTATCGAATTATTCTTGCCGAAGCCCACCGGTTTACACAAGATGACGACAAATTAAGCCGTTCCTTCCCGAACGGCTTTTTGCTTGCCCCGAAAATCTATTTCAAACGTTGTAATTGCTTTTTTCAGATTTTTTTTCTCTAAATGGAGTATCTTAGGAATACGATTGCAAAAGGAATGCGCACAAACCATGCTTCCTCAGCATTTTCTGTTTATTGAACTTCTAAAAACCAACGTTTAACGATTAAAAGCCCATTTTGTATGAGAAAAATCAAGCCTTTAGTTTGGTGTAGCAAAGTCGTGTTTGCCTGTAATATGATGCTATGCCTGTTCGTCTCCTTGTCCGCGGCCGCCCAGGAAAGAACGGTTTCGGGAAAAGTGACAGACGACAAACAACAACCGATGAGTGGTGTGAGCGTCATGATCAAAGGCTCCACCAGCGGCACGGTAACGAGCGATGCAGGCACTTACCGGCTCAGCAGCGTTCCTGAAAACGCTGTTTTAGTATTTAGTTATTCGGGCTATACCGATCAGGAAGTGCCGGTGGGTAGCCAAGCTACGATCGACATTACCATGACGACCATGGCCACGGACTTAAACGATGTGGTTGTAATCGGCTATGGAACAGCCCGGAGAAAAGATCTTACGGGTGCGGTCGCCTCTGTGCAAGCCACAAAATTGGAGCGAGAAGCGCCACGCTCTATTCAAGATCTCTTGCGAGCAAACGCCGCCGGCCTCGTAATTGGCCAAGGAAACTCAGCGAAAGCCGATGCCAGTCTGCTTGTTAGAGGAGTTGGGACGCTAAAAGCAGGAAGTAGTCCACTTATGGTAGTCGATGGGGTTATTTTTTACGGAGCTTTAAGCGACATCAACCCCAATGATGTGCAATCGGTTGACATCCTCAAAGACGCAAGTGCTACAGCGGTATATGGTGCAATGGCGGCTAATGGTGTTGTCCTAATTACAACTAAAAAAGGTGTTACTGGGAAACCTCGAATTACATTCAATGGTAATGTGGGTTTTGCAGAGAACGCTGGAATGCCACGCGTCATGAACGGCGAGGAATTCCTGGCATGGCGCTATGATTACGAAGTGGGACGAAGAACACAGGCCTACCTGGATCAGTATCCGGAAATGTTCGTGGATCCTCGTAAATTGAGCGGCGTTAACCAACTCGACTGGTATAATTACGATCAATCCACTCCTGTAACATCTGTGACCGATGAACAACTCATCAGGATCTGGTTAACTCGCTTAGAATTAAAAGTACCGGAAATAGACAATTACCTGATTAATAAAACAACTGATTGGCAAGACCTTGTTTTTCAGCGCGCTTTTCAACAAGATTATACAGCTGCCGTCTCCAACAGAAACGAAAGTTCAAATTATTATTTATCCCTAAATTATGTAAATAGAGAGGGCATTATTGTTGGAGATCAATATACTAATTACCGCGTTCGGCTAAATTTAGAATCAAAAATTACACCATTTCTAAAGGTTGGCGCCAATTCCAATTTCGCAATCAGAGATGAGGGCTTCCTGCAAGCAGATTGGGCTCAATCGGCGGTTATCTCTCCTTATGGATCTAACAATTTAGACGACCCTACCAGTATTTACAGAAGGTTCCCTACGGGCGACGTAACGCCGGTAAATCCCTTTCACGACAATCTTTACAGGGATCGAAAAGACATTTACAGCACTTTAAATTCAAGCCTCTATGGCATTGTAACGCTGCCTTTTGGTTTTGAGTTTCAAACTAACTTTACGCCGTCCTTTACCTGGCGCGAATATTATAATCACGAGTCGTCGAAGAATCCTCAATGGGCGGCCAATGGCGGCAGCAGCGAAAGAACATTTGAAAAAACGTATACATGGCTTTTGGATAATGTATTGCGCTGGAAGAAGCGGTTTGATGATCACAATTTCGAAGTCACCCTTTTGCAAAATGCCGAAAAGGGCCAATTCTGGAGAACCAAAGCAACAGCTTCAAACTACACTCCGAGCGATATCTTAGGCTGGCACCGTTTACAGGCGGGATCTGTTCCTCTAAATGAAAGCAATGACACTTATCGCACCGGCGACGCGTTGATGGGGCGCCTTTTCTATTCCTATAAAGATAAGTACATGCTCACCGGGTCCATCCGCCGGGATGGCTATTCAGCCTTTGGAGCGCAGAATCCCCGGGCCACATTTCCTGCCCTGGCTTTTGCCTGGGATTTTACAGAAGAAAAATTCATGAGCGGCACAACGAGCTGGCTGGATTATGGTAAACTACGGCTGTCCTGGGGTAAAAACGGCAACCGTGACATTGGCCAGTACGAAGCATTGTCAGACATGACTTCAGGTCTGCATCCCTATATCGACCAAAATGGGAATGTTTATTTATCCTCGCAGCTTTATGTTAACAGAATGGCGAATCTGGGCCTCCGGTGGGAAAGCAAATCCTCCTATAATGTGGGGTTAGATTTCTCTCTTTTCGGCAGCCGCCTAAGTGGCGCTATCGACGCCTATACTTCCACAACCATCGACTTGTTGGTGGACCGGGCGTTACCTGAAATTATCGGCTTTAACAGTGTCGCCGCCAACCTGGGTCAACTAAATAATAAAGGTTTTGAGGTTTCGTTTACTGGGGATATTATACAAAATAGAGACTACGGCTGGAATAGTAATATTATTTTCATGCTTAATAGAAGAAAGATAGTAAGTCTCTATGGAGACATGATTGACATCAAAGACGATCAGGGGAATGTCATTGGTCAAAAAGAAGCAGACGACATCAAAAACCGCTGGTTTATAGGGCGCGACCCCGACCAATATTGGGCTTACGAGCGCGTGGGTGTTTGGCAGCTTAATGAAGAGTCTGCGGCAGCCAAGTATGGAAACCAACCGGGCGATTTTAAATATAGGGATCAAAATGGAGATAGTTTAATGACGGACGCAGACCGGATCTTTCAAAATTATTCAACACCCCGTTTTCGCTGGTCCTGGAGGAATGATTTTTATTATAAAAGATTTAGCTTATCCTTTTTTATTTATTCAAATTGGGGACAATATGGCACGTTAAATAGAGCAGCAAACAGCAACAGTTTTCCGGATAGAACGACTGATTACTTTATGCCGCGATGGACACCAGAAACTCCAATTAACGACTATGCGAGGATTGGTTCGAAAAATTTAGGAGACAATTATGTAGATCGCTCGTTTATTAGATTAGATAATGTTGCCCTATCTTATTCTGTGCCACAATATCTTTTGAACAAAGCAAGCATTCAAAGTTTAAATATTTCGGTTTCCGTTAGAAATGCAGCGTATTGGGCGCCAAACTGGAAATTTGGCGATCCCGAATCAGGCGCCAATCCCACGCCGCGAACTTATAACCTCAGTCTTAATCTAACTCTTTAATTTAAGTACCCGAGCCTAATTGAAATCAAACTCAATTGGGCCGTAAAAAATACAGACATGAAACGAATCAATTTATATAAAAAATCAGCGATTGTGATGTTAGCCACCGTCACCTTAGTTGCCTGTAAAAAAGACTGGTTGACGCCCAAACCACTTTCCTTCTATGAACCTGGCGTGGCGCTTTCTGACGTCAACGGTATGTACTCAACATTAACCGCCTGCGAAAGAAATATGCGACACGAGTATTTCGGGGACGCAGCCCCTATTCTCACCGAAATAATACAGTCTGAAATTGCTGTAGAAGGCACGACCGACAAGGCCGGTCCGCAAATGGATATGGATATTGCCTTACTTCCTGATGCGGATTTAAACAACGTGAATACCACTAAAGTAGGATGGTATTGGTATGAAGGTTACAAGGGTGTAAAATACGCGAACACGGTCATTTCAAGAATAGATAATGCTACGTTTAAAGATGATAATGAAAAAAATGCGGTACTGGGTTCGGCCTATTTTCACAGGGCATACCGGTATTTTAAGCTGACGCATCAGTTTGGCAATGTTCCTTATTTAGATCAGGAAATCGAAGAACCTAAATACGATTTTTACTCCTATGACCGTTGGAGCATTCTCGAGAAAATGAAACAGGACCTGGAGTTTGCCTATCAATGGGTACCAGAAAAAGTCGATCGCGGCCGCACTTCAAAAGCCGCTTGTGGCGTACTATTGATGAAAGTATGCATGGCGCTTACAGATTTTGACCGTGCCATTCAGGTTGGTAAAGAAATCGTAGCGGCGCACCCACTAATGAAAGAGCGGTTCACCGCAAATCGAACCAAACCCAATACGAATCTAATGTTTGATTTGCACAGCGTTGAAGCAAAACTTGATATTTCGAACACTGAAGGCTTAATGTATGTGGTGTCTTATCCGGAGGTAGACGGGTCGGATCGCATTCAAACCATGCGCAACGCAGTTCCCTTCTGGAACAGTGGAAACGTGAAGACGCCTGATGGAAAGGCAGGAACCAGCGTACCCGTTGCCGCCGGCGAAACTGACCCGGAACTCGATCTCAACAGAACTTACGGTCGTGGTATCGGGCGTCTGCGCTCGACCTCCTATTTTACCAGTGCCATCTGGCGCGCCGATAAAGAGGCCAACGACATGAGAGGTATTTTCAACCATAATAGCTGGCGCAGAATGGAAGACCTGAGATATAACCATCCATCTTTAAAAACCGGCAATAGCCCCTGGTATGGAAAGAATTTAGTAAAACCACTCGCCATGAGCCCTGAAGATACTATACGCTGCTGGTATCCATGGCCTCACTTTAAAGTATTTGTTCCGGATCCACTACAAACACAATGGAATGGAGGAGAAACCCCTTGGTATATTTATCGCTCCGCGGAAGTGTACCTAATGATCGCTGAATGTTATTATTGGAAAAATGATCTGGCACAAGCTGCACTTAATCTTAACGAAGTGCGTACGAGAGCCGGAGCCAGTCCGCTCACGGCCGGCGACGTTAACATCGGCGAAATTCTTGATGAAAGAGCCCGTGAACTTTATTACGAAGAGAATAGGCATGTGGAGTTGGTGCGGATTGCCTATACCTACGCTAAAACCCAAAAACCTTGTGAAATTTTTGGCGGGCGTGTTTACAGTCTCGAAAATATCAGCGGCCCCGGAGGAACTAATTCTAATGTAAAACAAATGGGTGTCAATTTCTGGTACGATCGTGTGGTAAGCAAAAGCAATTTCTACAACAAGGGCGTAAAACATAAATGGGCAGAATACAAAGTCAGTGTTCATCATTTGCTATGGCCCGTTCCTGCTAATGCCATCAACACAAATATTAAAGGCGTTATCAATCAAAACATTGGTTATCCAGGCGCCGAACGAAACGTAACCCCCTTACAAGTTGGAGCAGAATGATCCGATTTATAAAATAAGGCCTCCGTTGAGGCCTTATTTTATAATCTCCAATTATTTCAAACGTTGTAATTTTTACAGGCTATTTATCTGTGGTTCAAAATATTTACCTTAGTCCTATCGTAACCTGTCGCCCTAAACGGATGCATGTATCTGATTGCCGCCCGACATTTTACGAAATGATTGCAGCTTTTCTAACAAATAATTTCTTGACGCTATAAACTTTAAAAAATGTCGCATTCAACAAAAGGCAGAAGAAAATTTTTAAAAAATTCTTTGGCGTTAAGCGCCGGTGGATTAATCCTTCACGGGGCGCCAACCATCGTTCCCTCAACCGTTTTTGGCAAAAATGCTCCCAGTAATAAAATCAATATTGGCCAAATCGGTTTTGGCCGTATTGCGATGACACACGACTTGCCCGAAACCATGAAAAATGAAGTGGCGCGGGTGATCGCCGTAGCCGACGTGGACAGGAACCGGATGCAGAAAGGAAAAACCTTCATTGAAGGTTATTACGCGAAAAAAACCGGGAAGGCCAACTATGTCGATGCGAAAACCTATGAAGACTACAAAGAACTGATCGCGAATAAAGATATTGACGCTGTTATTATCAGTACGCCCGATCATTGGCATGCGCAACCTGCGATGGAAGCCGCCCTCGCCAAAAAACATGTTTATCTGCAAAAGCCTACTTCGCTCACCATCGAGGAAGGACGCTCTATGAGCGATATCGTAAGGAAGATGGGGGTCACTTTTCAATTGGGTAGCCAGCAAAGATCCCGCGGCGGCGGCGTACAATTTCGCAAAGCCTGCGAACTCGTTCGGAATGGCAGAATCGGAAAATTAAAAGAAGTTCATGTCGGGCTACCGGCAGATCCATCGGGAGGCGTAACTACCGAAATGCCAATACCCGAAGGCCTCAACTATGATATGTGGCTGGGATCAACACCTTATATTTACTACACCCAGGATCGCGTTCATGATCAAAAAGAAATCAACGGGCCAAGGCCCGGCTGGTTAAGGTTAGAACAGTTTGGAGCTGGTATGATCACAGGCTGGGGTGTTCACCATATCGATATCGCACATTGGGGCATGAATACCGAACTTACCGGGCCCATTGAAATAACGGGCGCTGCCGAATTTCCCACTACCGGCCTTTGGAATGTGCATGGCGACTATAAAGTAGAAGCCAAATATGCCAATGGCGTTACGATGTTTGTGAACAGCGAAAACCCCAATGGCGTTAAGTTTGTCGGCGAAGATGGATGGATTTTCGTGACACGCGGCGCGGGGTCGGTAACCGGGTCAGATCCCACAACCGGTCAGCCGAAAGTCAACAAAGCATTCAATGCAAGCGATCCTGCTATACTGACTTCAGTGATCAAGCCTAATGAAATACATTTATACGACAGTCCGGAACAGCATCAAAACTGGCTCGAATGCATCCAAAATAAAAAAGAAACAATCAGCCCTGCTGAAGTGGCGCATCGCTCTTGCAGCGCCTGCCTTGTATCATTTGCGGCCATGAAAATGGGAACTAAACTTTATTGGGATCCCAAAAAAGAAATTTTTAAAGATAATATTGAAGCTAATAAATTATTAAGCAGGCCACAACGTTTCCCTTACGGAACAAATTATGTAAACCTGAAATAAGCTTGCATATAGGATCTGCCGAAACTTCAACGCCATCGCTGACGTTGTACGAAATCAATTAATAAATAAAAAATGATCAAAAAATTTCTTCCACTTTTAATATTACCATTGGTGATTGCCTGTAAAAACAATAGCAAACAGGAGGATAAGGCATCAGCCGTAACCTTTGTCACGCTTGATCCAGGGCATTTTCACGCCGCGCTGGTTCAAAAAACACAATTGCCGGGCGTCGATTCAAACGTGTATGTGTATGCTCCTGAAGGTGAAGACCTGCAACTCCATCTTAAAAGGATCGATGGTTTTAACAACCGGGCCGAAGACCCTACCCACTGGGATGAGCAGGTTTACACCGGGCCGGATTTCTTTCAAAAAATGATTGAAGAAAAAAAAGGAAATGTAGTTGTAATGGCCGGCAACAATCAAAAAAAGACGGAGTATATTTTCAAGACCGTAGACGCGGGCATGAATGTTTTAGCCGACAAGCCGATGGCTATCAATAAGGAAGGCTTCAATCTTTTAAAAGATGCGTTTGCCAAAGCGAAAGAAAAAAATGTATTGCTTTATGATATTATGACCGAAAGGTTTGAAATCAACACAATGCTGCAAAAGGAATTTTCTCAAATTGAATCCGTTTTTGGAACCTTGGAAAAGGGAACACCAGACAATCCGGCAGTTACCAAAGAAAGCGTGCATTATTTCTACAAATTTGTGTCGGGTAATATTTTGCAGCGTCCCTCCTGGTTTATGGATGTGACACAACAGGGGGAAGGCATTGTTGACGTCACCACACACCTTGTTGACCTGGTGCAGTGGGAATGTTTTCCCGGTGTCGCTTTAGATTACAATAAAGATGTGGAATTGGTTGCTGCCCGCCGTTGGCCCACAACGATGACCCTTAGCCAGTTTGGAGCGATTACGAAACAAACGGCCTTCCCCGAATACTTTAAAAACACAATGGCAAATGACAGCACATTGAATGTATTTAGCAATGGGGAAATCAATTATAAACTGCGCGGTGTTCACGCCAAAGTTTCTGTAACCTGGGGATATAAAGCGCCCGAAGGAACGGGCGACACGCACTACTCTATCATGAGAGGGACAAGAGCCAACCTTATTATCAGGCAGGGACAGGAAGAAGGATTCAAGCCGGTTCTCTATATTGAACCTGTAAAAAAAGACGATGCAACATTTGAACAAGCGTTAAAAACTGCTTTATCTCAACTGCAAAAAAAATATCCGGGCATCGACATCAAAAAATCTACAAACGGCTGGCAGGCGGTGATTCCTGAAAAATATAATACCGGCCACGAAGCACATTTCGGGCAAGTCACAGAAGCTTATTTAAAATACTTGAAAGAAGGAAAACTGCCCGACTGGGAAGTTCCGAATATGATCACGAAATACTATATCACCACTTCGGCGCTCGAAATGGCGAAGAAGAACGATGCACAATAATACTTGAAGCGAGCCATAAGGGTTTTGCATACCCAAAAGCATGATTATTTACTAAATCCCCTCCTCAGTCAGACGGGAATCTAGCCAAAGAAAAATAAAAAATAAACACATGCAACGATGTCATATCCTGCCGCGATTTAAAATCGCACTAAACATATTCGGGCTGCTGCTTTTTTGTGCTGCGTCAGGGGCATTGAAAGCACAGCTTGTGGCCACTTTAACAGCGACCACAAGCGGCGCAGAGAAATTCAACACACCGATGCAGCTCGACCTGAATGCGATTACGCATATCGCCGACAGCAGCCTGCAATTGTTTGAAACAACCGGCGGGAAAAGAATGGCCATCCCTTTTCAAATAGAAGCCATGGGCAACACGCGCATTTTACACTGGTTGATCACACCTTCGCCTGAAAAGAACCGTGTTTTTGAAATCATCAGAAGTACAACCGGTAGCGCGCTGCCGTCAATAGGAATTGATGAGCAGGGCGGCGCCTTTACGATTGTGGATAACGGCAAGCCGTTACTACAATATCATTCGGAAACGGTATACCCACCGGAGGGCGTTGACACCGCTTATAAAAGAAGCGGTTTTATACATCCGCTAAATACGCCGGCCGGGCATGCGCTCACCCGTATCAACGCCAAGGATCATTATCATCACTGGGGCATGTGGAATCCCTGGACGCATGTGCTTTTTGAAAAAGATACTGTTGACTTCTGGAATTTGCGCGACAGAAAGGGAACAGTTCGCTTTGAAGGCTTTTCGGCCATCGAAAAAGGAACAGTTTATGCCGGCTTCAGTGCACTGCATGAGCATATCGCATTCAAAAAAGATGGCTCAGAAAAAAAAGCCATCAACGAATTACAAACAATCCGGATTTACAAGCAACAGCCCGAGGACCCTTATTATATTTTAGATTTCACCTCTGAACTAAGCTGCGCCAGCGCCAGCCCCGTTTTGCTGCTCGAATACCGGTATGGCGGACTGGGCATCAGGGCTACCGAAGCGTGGAATAAAGACAACAGTATGACGCTAACGTCGGAAGGCAAGAATCGTAAGGAAGCCGACGGCAGCACCGCACGCTGGTGCCTGGCTCAGGGCAGTTTGGATGATGATTATGGCGGGCTGGTAATGATGAGCTATCCTTCCAATTATAATCATCCGGAGCCGCTTCGCGTCTGGCCGGAAAACTCAAACGGCCGCGGCGATGTCTTTCTGAACTTCTCTCCTACCAAAAACAAAGATTGGCTGCTGGAACCGGGAAAAACCTATCTCTTAAAATATCGATTCCTAATTTTTAATAATCAACTTTCAAAAAATGACGCAGAGGAAGTATGGCAATCATTTGCGCATCCGCCTGCTTTAAAAATTCAAAAATGAAGAAATTTTTAGTGCTTTCGCTTGCAGCGATTATTTGTTTTCAAACCGCTTTTGCACAAAGCAAAACCAACTGGAAGCAGGTGCGGGTATTAGTTTATAAAAAAAACGGGAAAGGCTTTATTCACGACAACGTTCCGTATGCAGCGCAGGCCATCATTGATTTAGGCAGGCAACATGGTTTTAAAGTGGACACTTCTTCCGACGCTTCGGTGATGACAGAAGCCAACCTGAAACAATACCGTATGTTAATTTTCACCAGTACCAATAATGATGTGTTCGACACCGACGCACAGCGCCTGGCTTTTAGAAGATATATTGAAGCTGGCGGCGGATTTGTAGGCGTTCATTCGGTAACCGGAACTGAGCGGCACTGGGAGTGGTTTAAAATGATGTTGGGCGGCACTTTTTCATGGCATGCGCGCGGACAGAAATTTACAGTCAGGGTGATAGATCCCAAGCATCCATCCATGAAAGGGACGCCGGCAGTATGGGAAAGATTTGATGAATGCTATTTTGCGAAAGAAATCTGGCCCGGCCCGAGAGCTTTAATGGTCAACGATTTTTCCACTATCGACACCTCAACGGCGCAGCAGAAAAATCTGTTAGACAAACATAAAGGCAACCTGGAAAGATATGTTCCCAGCGCCTGGGTGCACGATTTTGACGGAGGCACCACTTGGTGCACGACGCTGGGCCACGGAAAGGAAAACTATTCAGACCCTGCTTATCTCAAACACCTGATGGGAGGTATCGAATATGTGGCGAATGCTGCAAAAAAGCTCGACTTTTCTAAAGCTTATGCAACTCGTTACGATCAGGAAGTGAAATATTAAACCGCCATACTATAACCATTCGCCTGATAGGCGATTCAAATAAAAAGCCAATCCCGTGGGATTGGCTTTTCCATTTTTATAAACCAGGTTATCTAATTTCCTGAAAATTGCTTTCTGATAATATTTAGCGCTGCGCCAGCCTTGAACCATTCGATCTGCTGCGCATTATAAGTATGGTTTACATCAAAGCGCTCTTCGCTTCCATCAGCATGATGCAACACGATGGTCAGCGGCTTGCCTGGCGCGAACTCTGTCAATCCCAAAATATCGATGGTATCATCCTCCTGGATTTTCTCGTAATCATCTTTGTCAGTAAAAGTAAGCGCCAGCATTCCCTGCTTCTTTAAATTAGTTTCATGAATACGAGCAAAAGATTTTACCAACACGGCACGCACGCCCAGATGACGCGGTTCCATGGCCGCATGCTCGCGGCTGCTGCCTTCCCCGTAGTTTTCATCCCCTACCACGATCGTGCCAATACCCGCCGCCTTATAAGCGCGCTGCGTAGCCGGCACCGGGCCGTATACTCCGGTCAGCTGATTTTTGATATCATCCGTTTTATCATTAAAAAAGTTCACAGCGCCGATCAGCATATTGTTAGAAATATTATCTAAATGCCCGCGAAACTTTAACCAAGGGCCAGCCATCGAAATATGGTCGGTTGTACATTTGCCCTTAGCCTTAATCAGCAGTTTCAATCCTTTTAAATCCGTGCCCTCCCAGGGTTGAAAAGGATCTAACAATTGCAGGCGTTTACTATCGGGAGCCACAATCACTTCCACGCCGCTGCCATCGGCCGCGGGCTTTTGGTAACCGGCATCTTCCACCGCAAAACCTCTTGAAGGCAGTTCTTCACCTGTCGGGGGATCAAGTTTTACCTCTTCGCCGTTTTCGTTAATCAGCGTATCGGTTAGCGGATTAAAAGTAAGATCGCCAGCAATAGCCAGCGCTGTCACTAATTCGGGCGAAGCTACAAAAGCGTAGGTATTCGGATTACCGTCGGCGCGCTTAGCAAAATTTCTGTTGAAAGAATGCACAATAGTGTTCTTTTCCTTTTTTTCAGCGCCCACGCGGTTCCACATGCCAATGCAAGGCCCGCAGGCATTTGCAAAAACGGTGGCGCCGATCTTATTAAATGTATCGAGGAAGCCATCTCTGTCTATCGTGTAGCGAACCTGTTCTGAGCCGGGTGTGATCGTGAATTCTGCTTTTGTCTTGAGATTTTTTTCACTTACCTGTTTGGCAAGCGAAACGGCGCGACTGATATCTTCGTAAGAGGAATTTGTACAACTGCCGATCAATCCCACTTCCACTTTGGTAGGCCACTCATTTGCCGCAGCGGCTTCTTTCATTTTAGAAATCGGCGTTGCCAGATCGGGCGTGAAAGGCCCGTTTAAATGCGGTTCGAGCTCCGACAAATTTATTTCAATAATTTGATCAAAATATTTTTCCGGATGGGTATAAACGTCAGCATCAGCGGTAAGATTAGACGCAATGGCATCAGCGAGATCAGCCACTTCTTCGCGGCCAGTTGCCCGAAGATACCGGCTCATGCTTTGATCATAACCAAAAGTTGATGTTGTTGCACCGATTTCTGCGCCCATATTACAAATCGTACCCTTTCCGGTGCAGCTCATCGATTCGGCGCCTTCGCCAAAATATTCTACAATACAACCGGTGCCGCCTTTCACGGTTAAAATGCCGGCCACTTTTAAAATCACATCTTTGGGAGCCGTCCAGCCATTGAGTTGGCCGGTTAGCTTCACGCCAATTAGTTTCGGCATTTTCAGTTCCCAAGGCAAGCCTGCCATGACATCACAAGCATCAGCGCCGCCCACGCCAATTGCCACCATGCCCAATCCGCCTGCATTTACAGTGTGGCTATCGGTACCAATCATCATGCCTCCCGGGAAGGCATAATTTTCGAGCACCACCTGGTGGATAATGCCGGCGCCCGGCTTCCAGAAACCGATGCCATATTTATTAGAGACAGAAGCCAGGAAATCAAAAACCTCTTTACTTTCAGTATTGGCATGCTTTAAATCCGCCTCAGCGCCTGTTTCGGCCATAATGAGATGATCGCAATGCACGGTAGAAGGCACCGCCACCTTATCGCGGCCCGCCTGCATAAACTGCAGCAGCGCCATTTGGGCTGTCGCGTCCTGCATAGCCACACGATCGGGCGCAAAATCAACATAATCTACACCACGTTCATACACGCGGGTAGCGGGCTCCGTCAGGTGAGCGTATAATATTTTTTCGGTGAACGTTAAAGGGCGGCCTATCAACTGGCGCGCTTCGTTTACTTTTTGTTCAAATTCAGCGTAAGTTTTCTTAATCAGATCGAGATCGAATGCCATAGATAATATTTTTTTAGCCTTAAAAAGCAAAATTACAGAGTCTTACAAAGGTAAGGATTGTAATATAGAAGAACTACTGTGTTTCCACCACAAAAAGCGCCATCCCGCAGGCTGCAGAATGGCGCTTCAATATAATGAACCCGACATTTCTATTACATACTTAATTGTTTGGCCGGAGGAGCGAACTTAGTAAGATCGATGCCTTCAACCGCTGCTTTGTATTCGCTTATATTAGGGATGCGGCCCAAAATAGCTGAAAGCACTACCACCGGCGTTGACGCCAACAGCGACTCTCCTTTTTTGCGCTCCGCATCTTCCACTACCCTTCCCTGGAAAAGACGGGTAGAAGTGGCCATTACGGTGTCTCCTTTCGCTGCTTTTTCCTGGTTGCCCATGCAAAGATTACAGCCCGGGCGTTCGAGGTACATCATGTTTTCGTATTCCGTACGCGCGGTACTTTTCGGCAACAGGTCATTAAATTCAAAGCCGGAATATTTTTGCAACAGATCCCAGTCGCCTTCCGCTTTTAACTCATCAATGATATTGTAAGTTGGTGCTGCAACAACCAGTGGCGCGTGAAATTCAACTTTTCCATTTTGCTGTTCGATATTTTTCAACATCCTGGAAAGAATTTTCAGATCTCCTTTGTGCACCATGCAGGAACCCACAAATCCAAGATCCACCTTTTTATCTCCCTGGTAGTAAGAAAGTGCGCGGATTGTGTCGTGCGTATATCGTTTAGAAACATCTGCGTTATTAACGTCGGGGTCGGCGATCATTGGCTCGTCGATCAAATCAAGATCGATCACTACCTCCGCATAATATTTAGCATTCGCATCTGGCGTGAGCGCAGGTTTCTCGCCCGATTTAATTTCAGCGATCCGCTTGTCAGCTTTATTGATCAGCCCCTGAAGTACCTGGCGGCTGTTATCCATTCCTTTATCAATCATGATCTGGATGCGGCCTTTAGCAATTTCGAGCGATTCGATCAGCGTATCATCTTCAGAAATACATATAGAAGCTTTTGCTTTCATTTCTGCGGTCCAGTCGGTAAATGTAAATGCCTGATCCGCCGGAAGCGTTCCGATATGAACTTCGATAATTCTTCCCTGGAAAACATTTTCGCCGCCAAACTGCTGCAGCATCTGCGCCTGTGTGGCGTGCACTACGTCACGGAAGTCCATGTGATCCTTCATTTCACCTTTAAAAGTAACTTTCACGGATTCAGGAATGGGCATGGAAGCTTCACCAGTAGCAAGCGCCAGCGCTACGGTTCCGGAATCGGCGCCGAAAGCAACGCCTTTCGACATACGGGTATGCGAATCGCCGCCAATGATTATCGCCCACTCATCTACCGTGATATCATTTAATACTTTATGAATAACATCGGTCATGGAATGATAAGCGCCCTTGGGATCGCGGGCGGTGATCAGGCCAAAATCATTCATAAATTTCATCAACTTGGGAATATTAGCCTGCGCTTTTTTATCCCAAACCGAAGCAGTGTGACATCCGGACTGATAAGCGCCATCCACAATGGGCGAAATAACAGTTGCGGCCATCGATTCCAGCTCCTGCGCGGTCATCAAACCCGTGGTATCCTGCGACCCAACGATGTTCACTTCCACCCGCACGTCAGAACCTGCGTGCAACACCTTACCCGGTGTAGTACCTACCGCGTTTCTGTTGAATATTTTTTCAACCGCAGTAAGGCCTTGGCCTTCATGGGAAATTTCTTTTGAGGGGGCAAAAACAGAGGTAGGTTCTATTTCCAAAATCTTGGCCGCCACTGTCTGTATTTTTTTACCAAACACGATAGCGTAAGAACCGCCTGCTCTTATAAATTCCATTTTCTGAGGCGTCAGCGCTTTTGAAATATCAATCAACGCCTCCCCATCTTTATACAACTTTTTCTCTTTTGTATTGATCGTAAGTACCGTTCCGGTAGCTACAGAATACACTTCTTCGAGGATGGGCTCGTCCTTATCATTGCGGACCAACGCGCCATTTTCATCCACCTTTTTTACCCAGTTCTTCAAATCGATGCCGATACCGCCGGTTACGTCAACGGTAGTGAGGAAGATCGGCGAAATGCCGTTGGTACCGCCCACGATCGGCGCAATATTTACAAACGGAACATAGGGGCTCGCCTGGCGGCCCGTCCAAAGTGCCACGTTATTCACACCCGACATGCGGGAAGAACCCACGCCCATCGTACCCTTTTCCGCGATCAGCATCACACTTTTATCAGGATGCTGCGCTTGTAACTGGCGGATTTCCTGCTGCGCCTCCGGGGTGATCATGCATTTACCATGCAATTCGCGGTCTGAGCGCGAGTGTGCCTGATTACCGGGAGACAGTAAATCGGTAGAGATATCGCCTTCGCCGGCGATATAGGTAACCACCTTTATTTCTTCAGCAACTTCAGGAAGTTTTGTAAAAAACTCAGCACGGGCGTAGCTTTCCAGGATTTCCTTTGCAATAGGGTTTTCTGCTTTGAACGCCTCCTTCAGCCGATCGATATCAGCGTCGTAAAGAAATACCTGCGTTTTCAGTACGTCGGCCGCTTGCTTTGCAATGGCCGCCTCATGGCCTAAAGCCAGATCAAGCAATACTTCAATTGAAGGGCCGCCTTTCATATGCGACAACAGCTCAAAAGCGAAAGCAGGGGAAATCTCCGGCACTTCAATGGTGCCTGAAATAATATCTTTTAAAAAGCCTGCTTTTGCACCTGCAGCGCTTGTGGTGCCCGGTAATGTGTTATAGATAAAAAACTGGAGCGCATCTTTGCGATCTCCGCTTTCCGTGTTTCGGATATGGTCAATAATTTCGCTTAGCAATTCCGCGCTGTCAATGGGCTTTGGATGAAGGCCCTGGGTTTTTCTTTCTTCAATTTCTTTAAGGTAATCCTTATACATATTCATTACAGAATTCTTTTCTATATTTAAAGCAAACTTGAAAAAAACTGGTGTTGCTTTCGTTGAACCAGCTTGCAGGGTTGCAGCAACTCCGACCGATTTTTATAGAACCTCCATTAAAGTTTACACACCTTTCTCAGGGTCGTAAAACGACTATGCCTTTTGCATTGCCAAAACGGGGTTTCAAAAAATACTGTCGAGGCAAACTTGCTGCTCAATCCACATCGAGCGCCCTATTATTTAATTAAAAATCAAGACCTGATTGAAATCAAATTCGATTTTTTTATATTTTTATTCAAACAATAGCTACCTAAACAGGTGCGCGAATTTACAAAAAATAAGCCTTATAAATAATAACGGTAATGAAATTATGCAGGCATATAATAAATTTGCACTAATGAATCTATTTGAAAGCGCGAGAAATGGTACAAAATATGCTCTTTCTTTTCAGATTATTGGTCGAGCTAGATGCTCTTCTGAAGTGCAGTTTTTTGATCTGCGGGTATTTGATCGTTAATCGATAAAAAATTAACAGATGAATAGGCTAAAAAGTTTTGTCGAGTGGAACGCATTTGGCGTTTGCTCATCTATCGGGGATAAAATGAATATTTCTCCCAGCCGGATCCGGCAATATTTTATTTACTCGTCCGTTCTTACGATGGGCTCGCCGATTATCTTATATATGGTGCTGGCTTTCTGGAAAAACATAAAAAACTATATCTATTCTTCGAAAAGAAATCCATGGTATTATTTGTAAGAAATAGCCACTAACTGTTCCCTCTTTTTTCCTTTTTTGAAGGCTTTATCGACATTTCGCGCCAGCCGAAAGAATTATAACGCCTGCCTGTCGAATAGCTTCAAGCCCGGTTTTTACCCCAACTATTTTTGTAGCATTAACCTGTTTTAATCCTACAAAACTCACACAATGACCAAGACGGCTTTATTAATGCTATGTGCTATCGTTTCTTTTTTCTCAACTAATATTTTTGCCCAAAGCGCTTTTTCTGTAGGCCAATACGTAGTTTTAGCAAAACCGGGCAGCAACAGCGCTGCCCCCAATTATACACTTTACACTACGACTACTCCTGCGAATGGAACTTCATTTGTTTCCGGAACAACTGTTATATTCGACGCCAATGTGAACGGCATCGGGTTAAACCCAGTCGACCGCAAACTATATGGTGCTGCCTATAAAGACCCTGGTACACCTTCGGTACTTGCCGACGATGTCAGCCTTTACAGGATCGGCGCAGACGGCGCCTATGTCAACCTCGGCTTATTGCCTGTTACCGGGCAGGGCGCCATGGTGATGGGCGCACCGGCCGAGTTTGTGAATGCTTCAGCAGGAACCATGGGCGCCGACGGATCTTATACTTACATGACCGTTGCCATCAAACAAAGCGGCGTAAACAAAATGATCAGCCACCAGTTGTATGGTACTCCGCTAAATTTAACTTCCGATGACGTGCGTTCCTTTATCGCAACCATTAGTAACGTAGCCACATTGTCAGCTGCCGCCGGTCTCCCCATTGCCGCAGCGCCCTCAAGTTATTATGAATTGACAACGACCGACCCGAAGGTGATCGCCGGCATGGACGCATTCGTGGAGGATATCAACGAAAATTTCCCGAATGTAAACTGGAGCAACGGCGGTATTCAGGATATTGATATTGATCCCGCGAGCCAGCAGCTGTATGCCTATTTTAACTACCAGGACCCTTCGCCTTCGGGACAATCGGTGGATGTGGTAGGTTTCCCGGTGGTGATCGCCGCGCCTGTCAGCGGCGTTGCTCAGATGAATTCGGTAGGAAATACCATTAACCAGACACCAGACCAGGAAGTAGCCGGCATCAGCTTCGACCTTTCCGGAAACCTGTTTGCCCTTTTTACTTCAGGGCAATATGGCCAGTTAAATCTCACCACGGGCGCCGTAGAAAATATTGTAACCAGTAATATTCCGACCGCTGTTTATCTTAATCAAAACCACCTGCGAGGCGATTTTGCCAAGGCCGTATCGGCAACGCTCCCCGTCACATTCAGCGCGGTTCAGGCGACTATCGAAGGAGATCGGCTTAACGTAAAATGGATTACCACACACGAAAGAGACAATGATCATTTTGAGATCCAAGCTTCCGCTGACGGCAAAAATTTCGCAGCAATCGGCTCGGTTCATTCCAAAGCTACATCCAGTGAGAGCAACGCCAGCTTGTCTTATGAGTTTACATCAGCGTGGGGCGGATCCGTACTCGGTGTATTTGTTTTGGGATGCAGCCTTTTTAGTTTTAAAAAGAAAAGAAGAAAAATCAGCTTATTACTTACCGGTATCGGCTTGTCCGTCATGGTCTTTTCTTGCAGCAAATCGGAACAAATGCCCCTTCCTTCCGCCAGTGACGTTTTTATCAGGATTGCCCAGATAGATAAGGATGGAAATAAGACCTACAGCAAAATTGTCAAAGCAATCAAATAATGGCTCCGTAAAATAACCCTCGGGCCCGGCTGCGTTAGCCGGGCTTTTTTTTGCCACTTTTTTCTGCGGAAAGTGTAACATTCCCACAATTTTTGCTATTCTTATATAAAAGGACTGATATTTTAACATTGGAGCTTACGGTAGAAATAGCAATAGATGAGCAGGTAGAACTTTGCCGGGAAGGTGACAAAACCGCCTACTTCGAGGTTTACAACCGCTATGCAAAAGGCATGCTTAATAGCAGTATGCGCATTTTAAACAATATCGCTGACGCGGAAGATATCGTGCAAGAATCTTTTATTGACGCTTTTAACAACCTTGAAAAATTTGCCTATCGAAGTTCTTTTGAAGGTTGGTTGCGAAGAATTGTGATCAATAAATCCATCAGTCTTTTGCGCAAAAGAAAAATTCAATGGGTGGACGCAGATGCTACACAGCTGACGGCCCCTGATGAGGATCGTGTGGATGAAGATGGCTTTGAAGCAGATATCCAAAAGATTAAAGCCGCCGTTTTGCAGCTGCCTGAGCATTACAGAGTGGTATTCAACCTTTTTGTAATTGACGAAATGAAACAGGAAGAGATTGCGGCGCTGCTGCGCATCTCCCATAATAATGTCAGAACCACCTACCACCGCGCCAGAAAAAAAGTGATCAACATCTTAAATGAAAACAAATGAGCAGGAAGCTGGAGGATTTTATACGACAAAATAAGCAGGCCTTCGAAGATCATGTACCCTCGGATGCGCTTTGGCATCGCCTTGAGAAAAAACTCGACGCAGGCAAAAATAAATCGGAGGGGAAAGTGCTGAATTTTCGCCCGTGGATGAAACTGGCGGCTGCCGCCATTATATCGGCTGTTATTGTTAGTGCGGCATTTTACCTTTTCAACAGGCCCGAAGAAATTCCTCCTGAAATGACGGCCAAGAACAATCCACCACTTGATTCAGGTTACGGAACCGCTAAGATGCAGGAAGACGCCGTCTCTGTTGCGCCGGACTCTGCGCCTGGAATAACCGCGCCACTCAACAGGGAGAAAGTGATGATTAAAACGCTGAACGAAGAAGAAGAAGCTTTGTTCCACTATGCCAGGATTATAGAAATAAAGCAGGAACAAATGAAGGCGCTCAAAAAAACGGAGCCGGAGCTGTACCAAGCGTTCACCAAAGACCAGGAAATGCTTGAAACGGCTTACGGCGCGCTGAAAGCGCAATTAAAAGAGGGCGTGAACAGCGAGAAACTTTTAGAAGCAATGATCGGCAATTTAAAAATGCAGGCCGACCTGCTCAACAAACAACTTACAATTTTAAAAGAAGTACGAAATAAAAAGACACAAGATGAAAAAGATTATAAAAGCCTTTAGCCTGTTGCTCTGCCTTTGGCTAGTGACCTATGCCGCCCACGCAGACAATGGGGAAAAAAGAAAAACATTCACCAAAACCTATCCGCTGCGTAGCCAGCAAAAAGTGAAAATTTCCAACAAATTTGGAAAAGTGGAAGTCAATAGCTGGGCGCGCAATGAGGTGAAAGTTGACGTTACCATCATGGCTTCATCAAAAGATGACCGCGCTACGCAGGCGATTCTCGACAATATCAATATCGAAAGCAGCGACGGCGACCCGATTGTTTTCACCACAAAATTTTCAAATAACGCCAACACCAAAACAAAAAGTTCGAAGATGGAAATCAATTATGTCGTGTATATGCCCGCCGATAATCCGCTTGAGATAAAGAATGAGTTCGGCAGCACAATCTTGCCCGACTGGAGAGGCGACGTAAGCCTCGACCAATCCTTCGGCCCGCTTACCACGGGGCAATTGCAACGCGCGAAAAAAATAGACGTTGATTTTGGATCACTAAACGCCGCCGCCATCCACGACGGGCAGCTGAAGATCTCTTACTCGAAACTTAAGGTAGAAAAACTTTCGGGCGCGATCAGCAGTAAGATTGACTTCTGCAAAGGATCAACGCTGGGCCTGCATCCTACCCTCACCCAATTGGATATCAAAGCCTCTTATTCCGACGTTAGCATCAGGCTTCCTTCCAATTTGAGCGCCAGGTACCAGATCAAAACAAGCTTTGGAGATCTAAAAAACAGCAGCCCGGTCCCGATTTCCAATCAAACCAAAGAAAAAAAATACGGGCCTACTTTTGACAAAGTATATGCCGGCAGCAGCGGGTCAGGAAAAGCCGCAGTCACTATCAGCAGCAGCTTTGGAGACATCACTTTAAAATAAACCTCCACTTCATTAATACAAAACACCCCGCAGAAGCGGGGCGTTTTTTTTATTCCTAACCGATTGCTAACATTTTTCCTAATAACGATCATCGAGCGCAAACACGGGCTTGCGATACATCCATTCGCCTCCGGTAAAATCAGGAAACTCAACAGTCTCATTTCCTAACGCAATGGACTGCTCGCTCAGCGGCGTGATCGCGCTCCACGCGGCGGCATCATAAACGTCCATCTGCGTGGGAAGGTTTTGCTTCGCCGATTCGATAAACGAGTTGATAACAAACCAATCCATACCGCCATGCCCTGCGCCGGCTGCGTCGTTTCCAAATTTTTTCCAAAGCGGATGATCGTATTCGTCTAACCATTTTTTGGCTTCATCCCACTGATGCGCTTTAGATTTTCCCTCAATATGAATACCTTTCGCTACGTCCATCCAAATGCCTTTGGTTCCCTGAACGCGGAATCCCAAAGAATAGGGGCGCGGCAGATTAGTGTCGTGCTGTAACAAAATTGTTTCGCCGTTGGCGCACGAGATCTGCGTGGTTACAATGTCGCCGAGTTTGAAACCCACTTTTGCGTTTTTGTGATTTTCACCACCTACTTCAACAATATATTCGTGCAGGCCTCTTGACTTTGTGGAGAACGCATTTAAAGATATAAACCGGTTGCCCCGATTAATATTAATATAATGCGCAACAGGGCCGATACCATGCGTGGGATACAGGTCACCATTGCGATGCACGGAGTGATCGGTTCTCCATCTTGATTCCGAATACCCGTCTTCGTGGCCAAACTCCGCTCCTTTTCCGTAGGGCGATTTGCCATCATTAAATTTCACACCTCTCAAATCGTGCTGGTAGCCGCCCTGCAAATGAATCAACTCGCCAAATAAGCCCTGACGTACCATATTTAAAACTGCCATAACATCGCGGCGATAGCAAACATTTTCGAGCATCATAACATGCGCTTTATGTTGCTCGGCCGCTTTTACCACGTCCCAATGATCTTGCAAATTGATGCCCAGAATTACTTCCGTTCCAACGTATTTGATACCTGATTCAAGCGAGCCGATGATCATCGGCTTGTGCAATTCCCAAGGCGTAGAGATGATAATGGCCGCATTATCTTTTCTTTCTAAAAGCTTTTTCCAGGCATCAGGGCCTTCCGAATAATATTGCGGCTGCTTTTTATCTGCATCGGCAAAAAGTTTTTTCGCGCTGGCAATAGTACGCGGATCGATATCACAAATAGCATGAACTTCGACATCTTTCCTTCTCAACAACAATTTTAAATGTTCAATACCTCTTGCGCCGATACCAATCATAGCCACTTTCAACAACTCGGCAGGCTTGCTGCTTTTAAATATACCATCAGTTGGCATGACGGACAATCCGGCCATAGCGAGGCTTGTGTTTCTTACAAATTCTTTTCTTTTCATTCACCTTGTTTTTGCTTGCGGCTTCGCCGCGATTTTCTTTAATGAAACTTCTCAATTAGCAGCGCTTTATCATTGCAACGTGTTGCTTTTACTGGTTCTGACAGCAATCATCTTCAATTCGTCATTGCGATCGATAAGCGAATATATTGAGTATTTTGGGCAACTTCCCGTACAAACGATTGCGCAAAATGCAGCCGGCTGGCCTACAAAGGACGAACCCAATAGCTATAAGCGTAACGCCCGGGTGTGATCCAATACTTCCGCAGTGGCATAGATCCCCAGCTGTCGATTCCCTGAACACCCAGCTGCAACAAATCGATATGCATAAAAATCTTATCCCTCTGTTCCAGTTCACCCGAATGAAACTGATGTTTTTCAGGCGCCGGATCGAGGTCGTCAATATTGTAAGGCAATGCTGAGAAAGAAAGCAGGCTATCAGCGAAATCGATCCTCACCCCCTTTCCTTTTTTGTCAGTCAGTGTAAACCAGCGCACATCCGTTTTGTTGCCGCTTTCCTGCGGGCGCGCATACGAGAAGTATTGTTGATCGAGAGATTGCTCGTAAATGCCGACACTGCTGGCGTATTTTCTATCCCAATAATTTTCCCATGGCCCGCGGCCATACCACTGAATATTACTGAATTGTTTATTTAATTGCAGGTTGTTGCCGATACGCATTAGCGATCTCGCCGCCCCATCTGCTATTTTAAAATCATTGGCAATATGAATGCTTCCATCTGCATAGACGGTGAAACGCTGCATGGTCGTCGCCTTACCGCCGGCAATATCTTTGGTAAATTTCACAAGATAAGCCCCGTTGCTTTGCGGCTCTGCGTCAACATTCGTTACCTGAACGCTGTCGTAGGCCCTTCGCCATTCGCGCAGCGACCGATTCAACCTGGCCCCAATGTCGTTGTCGGTTGGCGCCCGATAAAATGAAGGTTTCGGGCCTTCCGCCATAATTTCCACTCCCTTTACTTTATAAGAAGTGAGTAACCCCGCGGAAGTGTTAAATACGGCGGTAAAATGCTTACTGCTAAGCGTCAATTCATCAGCTGAGCGCTGCACTTTTAGAGTACCTGCCGGCTTTATAATTTCCGGCTGAGCGCCGCCCGCGTAAGCCATTTGCTCATACGCTATATCATATCCTTTTTCCAGGAAAGGCTCAGCAGCTTTGAGTCGATAATAAACATTTAAAAAATATTCCGCGCCTGCCTTCGGTTTGATTTTAACAGGTAGGGGAAGATCTATATTTTCACGGGGTTGAATGTTGAGTTCACTAACAGCGCCTTTTTCAACGATTTTGCCATTTTCCAAAACCTCCCAATGCAGAGATACATTGTCGAGGGCTTTAAAGAAATAGGTATTGGCAATATTAATGACGTTAGATCCCTTGTAGCTGGTTTTAATATATTGATGCACCTTTTTCAATTCAACGGCCATCGGCGTAAGCTGGCGATACGCAGTCACCACACCTTTCACACAAAAATCGTTATCACTGAAATCTTCATTTACCGGGCCGGTTAACGGGAAATCGCCGCCATAGGCCATAATACGTTTCCCATTTTTTACCGTATCGAAAGACTGGTCGATCCACTCCCATACATATCCACCCTGCGCCCCCGGCGTTGATTCGATCGCATCCCAATACTCTTTAAAATTCCCCAGGCTGTTGCCCATGATATGCGCATACTCGCTCATAATCAGCGGCCGCAGATCTTTTGCCTTGCCCCAATTGGCTACCCAATCCGGAGAAGGATATTGGGGGCAACGCACGTCGGTATTATAATCACTTTCGGAACGCTCATATTGTACGGGGCGTGTATCTGTTTTTTTCAACCAATCATAAGCCTCATACATATTAACCCCGTTTCCTGCCTCATTACCCAACGACCAGGTGATGATGGAAGGATAATTTTTGTCCCGCTCGTACATACGCGTGATGCGGGCCAGATGGGCGTTGCGCCAGTTTTTATCATTAGCAAAAGTATATTGCAAATCATAACCGCGTCCATGCGATTCGATATTCGCTTCGTCTATAACGTACAAACCAAACTCGTCACACAATTCCATCCAGTAAGGATCGGGCGGGTAGTGAGAATGGCGCACTGCGTTTACGTTTAGCTTTTTCATCATCTCCATATCCTTCAGCATATCTTCCCGGGTTAAGGTATGCCCGGTTTTAGCATTATGTTCGTGGCGGTTAACACCTTTAAAAAACACGCGCTTTCCGTTTACCAGAAAATCACGTCCGCGGATCTCAATGCTTCTAAAGCCTACGCGCACAGGCACTACTTCCAACACCGCACCACTCTTGTCTTTCAGGGTGATGTACAAAGTATATAAATAGGGCGTTTCGGCCGACCAGGTTTTTACACCGGGAATTAATTTTTTGAAGGAAACTTTGGTTTTGTATTTTCCCAAAACGGTCAAAAAAGGTTTACTGCTTTCCTTATACACCTGCGTTCCCTGGGCATTTACAAGTTCCACTTCAACCGAAAAAGAATCAGCTTTGGAATGGAGCGTTTTCAAATCCGTTTTATAACTGTTCACTTCAATGTCGATATCCAACGCACCGTCTTTATAGTTGTTGGTCAGATTGCTTTGTACTTTAAAGTCGCGCAGATCGATTCGGGGCGTGGCATAGAGGTAGACGTCGCGCTCGATTCCTGAAATACGCCACATATCCTGGCATTCCAGATAACTGGCATCGCTCCATCGATACACTTGCAAAGCGATAAGGTTTTCGCCCGGCTTGACATAATCGGTGATATCAAATTCTGCAGCCAGTTTACTATCCTCGCTGTACCCCACTTTCTTCCCGTTTACCCAAATAAAAAATGCAGATTTAACCGCGCCCAGATGAATAAATACCTGCTGCCCGTCCCAGTCGGAAGGGATGATCACTTTTTTCCGATACGACCCTACTGGGTTATTGTCTTCAGGAATATCAAACGGCGGATTTAAGCGGCCACCCCGGTAGCGCGCGCCGGCAAACTCATAGGGCTGGTTTACATAGATCGGCAAGCCATAGCCGTTCAACTCCCAATTGGCCGGCACCTGAAAGTTTTTCCACTGCGAGTCATCAAAATCGGCTTTATAAAAATCTGTCGGGCGGTCGTTTGGATTTTGTACCCAATTAAATTTCCACGCGCCATTTAGCGAAAGGAAACGGCCTGATTTTTCTTTGGCTCTTTTTTCCGCCGCCGCACGGTTTTCAAAAGCAAAACCGCTTGCGCGCATCGGCATTCTGTTTACCGAAACGATATCGGGCGTTATTAATTCGACGGGCAGATTATGTTGTGCAAATAAGCCTGAAGCAATAAAGAACAGGGCAGTCAGAAAAGATAAACGCTTCATAATTTTTTTGTGGTTGGAATCATATAAAAAAGGACGTTCAAAGAAACACCTAAAGTTCCTAACCACAAAGCATTGTGCAATCGGTTGTGCATGGCTCCAAGCACCAATTTGCAGCATTTCCAGCTGTTAAAGGATATTAATAGATTAGCGGATTTTTTGTTGGCGCAAGGCGGCCTGCAAATGCTCTATTTTTTTGAGCAGGTGGCTGATGGCTTCAATCCCTTCCATATTAATTTCAAGGTCATAATGCAAATGCATATATTTTTCCAACAGCGCAAGCTGATCGTGATGGATAAAATAAGACTCGTCATGATACTCAAGCCGCACCAGGCCCTGGTCAAATAGCGTTTGTACAAAAGAGGTTTCAATGCTATAATATCTGCAACAATCCTCCATTAAAATTTCATTTTCATTTGCCATATCTTATTTTTTTGAGGCTTCGCTGGCCAATTGTTGAAATAGTTCTTTTTCTTTAGCACTTAAATTTTTGGGCAGCTCCAACTGCCATGTAATATACAGGTCGCCAAAGCTTCCTTCGGTTTTGTAAACGGGAAAGCCCTTTCCTTTTAACCTTACCGTAGCGCCATTTTGTGTTTCGGGCGCGATGGTAAGCTTCACTTTTCCGTCGATGGTATCTATGGTTTCTTCACCGCCCAATACCGCTTTATATAAATCCAGCGGGGCGTTCAAATAAAGGTCATTGCCGCGACGCATGAAAGCCGTGTTATTAACGATGGTAAAAGTGATAAACAAATCCCCGTTGGGCCCACCGTTCACACCCGGCCCTCCATAACCCTTGATTTTAATTTCCTGGCCGTCTTCAATTCCCGCCTGCACGGTGATGCGTATATTTTTACCATTGACATTGAAAGTTTGTTGGTGGGTTTTATAAGCTTCCGTCAGGTTGAGTTGCACGCCCGCGCGAAAATCCTGTCCTTTATATTTAACATTCGCCTGCGACCGGCTGCCGGCTCCGCCAAACATCTGCGAAAAGAAATCCGAAAAATCGCCCTCGCTACTATAGGAAAAATGCGTGCCCTCGCCAAATGGGTTTTGCTGACTGCTTTGCCGGCGTTGTTGCTGCCGCGCCTGCTCAAACTGGTCCGCATGCTTCCAGTCGGCGCCATATTGATCATATTTCTTCCGTTTATCCGGATCGCTCAACACTTCATGCGCTTCATTGATTTGCTGAAATGTTTTCACAGCTTCCGCATCGTTGGGGTTTAAATCCGGATGATGTTTGCGCGCCAGTTTTCGATAAGCTTTCTTAATATCATCCGCTGTGGCTTTTTTATCTACGCCTAATACTTTGTAATAATCTATATAGTCCATAACATCAAAATGAGAAAAGCAATTTAATTTTTTTCTGCCAAGCCCTGATTAAAAAGAGCACGGTTTTATTATTTTTTATTAAGATACAAAAACCATCCCACAACATGGGCGCGCTCAACCGCAAGCTATGGACAAGCTCGAAAAAATCTTATGTTTGATGTTTTTAAGGAGACCGCTAAATGAATGTACAAATTGAACCATCCTGGAAGGCAAAACTAAAAAGTGAGTTTGAAAAGCCCTATTTCGCGCATATTGTTGAGCATCTGAAAACGGAGAAACAGCTTCATAAAATTATCTATCCGCCCGGGCAGATGATTTTCAACGCTTTTAATTCGACGCCTTTCGATAAGGTCAAATTAATGATCCTGGGCCAGGATCCTTATCACGGGCCGGGGCAGGCGCACGGACTTTGCTTTTCGGTACAAAAAGGAGTTCCGCCCCCGCCGTCGCTGGTTAATATTTTTAAAGAATTGCAAAGCGATATAGGCCTGCCGCGGCCTTCGAGCGGCGACCTTAGCAAATGGGCAGCCGAGGGCGTATTTCTTCTCAACGCTTCGCTTACCGTAAGGGCTGCAGAACCGATGAGCCACGCCCGGATTGGCTGGGCACAGTTCACCGACGCTGTGATCAAAACGATTGCGGAAGAAAAACAACATATCGTGTTTTTGCTTTGGGGAAAGTTTGCCCAGGAAAAAGCGGCCTTCATAGACGAATCCAAACACCTGGTATTAAAAGCCGCGCATCCGTCGCCACTGTCGGCGCATAATGGCTTTCTAGGCTGCCGCCATTTTTCAAAGGCTAATGAATACCTGATAGAGAAAGGCATCAGCCCTATCGACTGGCAGCTTGACTAACACATTCAGAAAATGCGAAGGTTGCAGCATAGCCGCGGAAAGCTGAATCGTCGAAATTGAAATCAACTATTTTTGCGGTTATTCAATTGTGCGCATGAACATTTTTAAAGAAATAGCCGGGCGGATATGGGCAACATGGGGCCTTGTTTCATTTATTGTTACTTTTCTGATGGTACTGCCCATCTCGCTGATCGCTTACCTGATTCCCGAACCCCGGGGAACGGCTTATTTAATTTATGTTTCAAGGATATGGATGCGTATTTGGATGTTCCTGATCGGATGCCCGATAAAAATCAGCGGCACCGAAAATTTTAAGAAAGGCAAAAGTTATATTGTCACCTGCAATCACAACTCTTTATTAGACATCCCGCTTTCTTCCCCGTTTATCCCGGGGGCCAACAAAACCATCGCCAAAGTAAGCTTTGCTAAAATTCCTTTATTCGGCCTGTATTATGCCAAAGGGTCGGTGCTTGTAGATCGAAAAAGCGAGCGCAGCCGTAAAGAAAGCTTTGATAAAATGAAGCAGGTTTTGAAAATGGGTATGCATATGTGCATCTATCCCGAAGGCACCCGCAACCGAACCAAGGAGCCCCTGAAACCATTTTACAACGGCGCTTTTAAGTTGGCCCACGAAACGAAAACCGAAGTCATTCCTGCGATTATTTCAGGCACGAAAGAAGCAGTTCCTTTAAATAAGACTTTTTTCTTTTTGCCCCGCCGCCTCGAGATCCGGTTTCTACCTCCCGTTTCGCCCGAAGGTTTAACGGCTGTTGAGCTAAAAGAGAAAGTTTATCAGACGATGTATCAATTCATCCTTGATGAAAAAAGAAAGCCTGATTAGCGCGGGTTGGTAACAAATGAGCGGGTGCGATTGATCTTCAGATCCTGCAGTATGCCGGCTTTCGGGCTGATCGTGAAGTTGAAGAAGCGGTACAAGCCGATCGGCGTTACGTTGATCGCCATTTGCCAGCAGTGCAAATCTCTGGATATCGCCATGGAAAAAGTCTGGATCTGGCTGGTGGTGAAATCGTAATAACCGTTCACACTGAAATTCCATTTGGGCGTCAGGTTAAAACTGCCGTTGAAGTTGACACTCGACGTAACGGGGCTTACCGAGCTCTGAAGCGTATTCAGGTTACGGCCTTTGCGCGAATAGGTCAGTGAGTAGGAAAGGCTTATAGACCAGGGTGTATTAAAATCAACAAACTCTGCCGGGTTTTGGCGCGCATATTCCATCAGCCTTTGCTGCTCGTCCATCAACATCGGATCGTTTAACCGCTCATTAATGGCTTTTTCCCTGGCTTTTGCTTTTTCAGGATCCTTGGGCTTGCTTTGAAAACTCGTGCTCATTGAAATATTGGCATTAGTAATCGTTCCGATTTTTTTGCCTCCCTCTGCCCATGCGTAAATTGGTGTAGCATAGCCGTAATCATTTAGCTTGTATGGAACTAATGTAGCCGAGGCATTGAGATTTATCTTTTCGAATAAATTAGACCGGAAGTACATATTAATCGGCGAAAGTTTCATTTCTTCTGCCAGAAAATTATAGGAACCATTGAAACCAAAACCATCGATCAGTTTAATCTTTTTTATACCATCTTCCGCATCTTCTTTTGAAGTATTGGCATAAGTATCCAGCGTATTGTCAAACTCCTCGTTCTCATCATCCTCTTCTCCCTCGTCTTTCTTCTTTTTAGGTTTGGCTTTTACTTTCATTTCAAGATTATTATCGATCCCGAAATTAATTCCGCCCGATCGCCGGCTCGTAAATTGCGTTACTGGCCTGGAATACAAACCATCTAATTGGTTATATAATGCCTTGGTTCCAAGTGTATCAATCTGCACGGTTTTCCAATAATTTTTGGTAAGATCAGGAGTATAATTTAAACCAAACTGTGGCCGGATAACATGCCGGAGGGCCTTTACCTTCTCTCCTTTAAACTGATAGTTGCCATACAAAGCTGTGTTGAAAGATATACCGAAAGAGGCCTGTTGTTTAATATTAAAACCGCGTTCGAGGCTAACGTTGATGGTGTCTTTAACATAAGAACTATCGCCGCCGTTTACCGCGCCCGTATAAAAAGTTCTGGGCCCCCAGGTCATCGTGCTAATACCATCTACCCACTCCTGCGAATAAGAAACCGAAGGGGCAATCACCAATGCGCCGCCCGCAATGGCCGGTAGCGACAATGTGATCGGAATATTATGATTGGCGCTCCAACGAGCCGTATCCAGTAAAAAATTATAAATCCTTCTGTTGTCAATCAGATTATTGCTTTTTGAATAGGCAAGCGTATCATAAAAATTAAAGTCATTCCTGAAACTTCCTGTGTAACCAATGCCCAATTGCTCATACCATTTTCTTGACGACCCCACGCTTTCCTTTTTTTGAAAAGGATAAAGCGTTGTCACCGCAAAGTTGGCCGTGGGAAAATTAATGGTCATCAAATGCGTAGAATTATTTTGGCTATGATTCATCGCCAGCGTCAGGTTGAAAGGCTTATCGATCCATTGCTTTGAATAGGTAATCGAAGAGCTCATTACATTATTATAAGGCGCCTGGCCCATAAAAGAGTTCGATAAATTTCGGTTATAGCCCGTAGTGCTCCAATTCACGTTGGCGCCAAAAGTAACACCAGGCCGCGATCGGCTGTCGGAGCTATGCGACCAAGAAAGTGCATAGGTATTACTTTTATAAAAATCGGGATCGCCTTTGGTATTTCTCCTGGTACTTTGGATACTAAAATTCAGGTTGCCCTGATACTTGTAGATTTTCCGGTAAGTGGGATTCGCATTCAACCTCCAGGTTCCGCCCGAATAAATATCCCCGTAAAACTGCACGTCCCAATAATCGCTGATGCCGAGGTAATAACCAAACTGGGATAACCCCACGCCTTCCTGGTCGTTGGTTTCAAAACTGGGCGCCATAAAACCCGAATGACGGCCCTGGTAAAGGGGATAAAAACCAAAAGGCAAATAGATAGGAACCGGCACCGAATCGAACTCGGGGCGGACAGCGCCGGTCACGGCCAGTTTTTTGTTTACGATTTTCGCACGATTGGCCCTGAAACCAAAGTGAGGATGGTCAAGATTACAGGTTGTAAAGAAATTACCGGTAGCGTAGACCGTGTTTTCGTTTACCTTTTTTGATAGCTGCGAATGCACAAACATTTCCCCCTGCTGCGAAATGGTGCCCGAGATGATACCGCGCTGATTTTTAAAATTATAATTTAAACTATCAGACTGATACTCGCTCTGGCCATCATTCATTTTCACATATTCGCTGATAGCGCCGGTACTGTCTCTTCCGGAAACGGCGGACACAATGCCCGTCGCCTGGTTTAATTTTAAATAAGGCGCTTCGAGCGAGCTGGACTCGTATTCGGTCTTGGCCTTTCCATATAGTTCAATGGTTTTGTTTTGAACAAGGCCAATGGCAGAATCGGCAGCTGTGTAGGTTACGGGCGCAGACAGCGTGTCTTTCGAAATTTTCAGCGTAAAAGTATCAGAGCGGGCCCGCTGCGTGGTATCGATCAGCGTGCTGTCGGCCAACGATAAAGAATCTTTAATTACCGGGATAGTGTCGGAAGGAATAGTATCAATCGCCGGGGGGATATTATTGCCAGCCGGAACGGTATCGATTTCCGAAGTTGCAACTTGCTGTAGGCCGAAATTGATGGCGCCAATTTGTTTACTAACTGTTAAAAGCGAGATAACAGCGAGTATAAGTACGGCATGGTAAATTCTTTTAAATTTGCGCATCGGCTTTCAAAGTTCGCAAACGTACAGTAATTTTTTCATTCTATTTTAATCGGCGTGGATGAAAAATGCTGTAAAAAGTCGCTTCGGTTGTTTTTTAAAAATTATGTTTGAACAGTTCTGTGCAAATATGAGAACTACAGATCAGATTGTCAAAGCATTTGGTTTAAATTAACAAGGTGCTCAACAGGATTGTTAAAAGGATTTATAAATTTTATATTATTTGATGATTCGATACTTTTTATTTTCAATTTGCTCTTTTTGTTTTTGTGCTCATGTATATGCCCAGCCGGCAGAACCTTCGATTAAAACCATTATTGTGGATGCGGGACATGGCGGCCCCGATGTGGGCGCGAGAGGAACGGAAACCAACGAAGCAACCATCACGCTGGCGGTGGCTCAAAAACTCGCGCGTGCGCTGCGAACCACTTTTCCTTCTATTAAAACACTGGAAACACGGCCCTATCAGCCGCTCCCCGGCAATCATACCAACGCCAACGCCGCCAATCGCTTCCGGGCAGAGTTTGCCAACGAAAACCATGGCGACCTTTTCATTTCACTTCATTGCAACGCCGCCGGCCGCCAACCCGGTGGCTGGTATACGAAAAAAGTGGTGGGCCGCAGCGCGCGAACGCGCTATGTGAAAAAAGGAAGTAAAAAAGTCAAACAAACCTACTACGTCAACCGATATGAAAATGTTTGGGTGGAGAATAAAGCCAAAGGCACGGAAACCTATATTTGGGCGGTCAATAAAAACGATCAGAAACTTTCGTCTTTGCGCAACAATCTCCCCGAAGAAGACCAGGATTACTACAATGAAGAAGAGGGCGAAACCGATGCCGACAGCCTGAAACTGCCTGACCTGAATGATCCGGCTGAAAAAGCACGGATGCTTATTTATGCGCAGCATTATTTTAGAAAAAGCTACGCGCTGGCAACTTTGGTTGAAAAAGAATTTGTTTCGAGTGGCAGAACCAGCCGCGGCGTACAACAGCGGAATCATAAAGGCATATGGGTATTGCAGGCAACGGGAATGCCCAGTATCCTTGTTGAAATGGGCTTTATAAGCAACAATGACGATCAGGCCTACCTAATGAGCGAAGACGGCCAGAACACCATTGTGAAGAATATTGTGGACGCGGTTAAGGTTTATTTGGAAAAATACGGATAGCGCATATTATTTGAAGTATTTTCCTGAATTTTGATGCGTAATCGTGAAAAAGAAAAATAGGCATATATTTTGTCTTATGAATGCGTAGCAAATTGATTATCAAACTATGAGTGCCCGAAGCAGTTTAAAACAGCCGGTGCAACCAACCAAATTAAAGAAAAAACATACCGATGAAAATTTCAAATGAAGTAAAAGTGGGTGCTTTGGCCATTGGCGCCATCCTCATACTCATTGCAGGGTTCAGATTTTTAAAAGCAAAAGATATCTTTAACCATACTCCGAAACTGTACGCCATCTTTAAGTCGGTAGGGGGACTTGAAAAATCAAATTTTGTTAAAATAAATGGTTTGACGGTGGGCACGGTTTACTCGATGGAGCCCGCCGATGAAAATGTGAGCGCTGTGAAAGTAATCCTCAGCATCACAGAAGATGTGAATATTCCTGCTAATTCGGTAGCTTATATCGAAGGAAGCCTTTTAGGTTCGTCGGCCATTGTGATAGAAAGGGGCGATTCAAAAAAACGTTTGGAAGATGGCAACCGCATTGCAACAAAAGAGGAAGCCGGCCTTCTGGGAAACCTGACCTCAGAAGCCAAACCGCTGATGAATAAGGTAAAAACAGTAGCGGACTCGGTAACGCTGCTTTTGTCCAATTTCAACCATATTTTAAACGCTAATACCCAGCGCGACCTTCAAAATGCCATTGCCAATTTAAATTACTCTACCGCCGCTCTTAATCAATTGCTGACGGGTGTTAATAAACCGCTGGCGCAGACCCTGGATAATGTGAGCGCCATCACTGGCAATTTAAAAAATCAAAATGAGGCGATAGAAGGTATTTTGTCAAATGCCAATACTTTTACCGGCAACCTAAAACAGCTTGAATTTCAGCAAACGATCGACAGTTTGAACCGCACTATTTCGAACCTGAATGCCGCTGTGAGCAACATCAATAACCCCAACGGCAGCCTCGGCGCACTGATGAACGACAGGCAAGTTTATAATAAACTTAACGACGTATTGTTGAGTGCAGAAATTTTATTGGACGATCTTCGCGTTCATCCAAAACGATATGTCAACATTTCTGTTTTTGGCAAAAAAAATAAAGCAGGTGAGTTAACTGCGCCGGCGATAAAAGATTCTGTTCCCAAGTGATAAACAAAAATTCAAAACCGCATTTTTTACTCCTTCCCGGATTGATATTTATATTGGGCTGTCTTATGGCCTACGGCGCATCGGTAAACGTTGCGCCTTTTGTCAAAAAGCGCGTTGTGAAAACTGCGTTTAATGACACCATAAAATTTATATCCGCTAATTCGCTTGAAATTCAACCCGACAGGAAGATTACCACTTTTGCAGGAAACGTCATCCTGCAACAGGGCAATACTATTTTCAAAGCAGACAAAGCAGTTAAAAATGACAGCCTCAACACTTTTGAAGCCTGGGGCCATGTGCACATCAACGATGCGGACACCACCAATATTTATGCAGACCACCTGAACTATTTCGGCACCCCTCAACTGGCCAAACTGGACGGCAACGTAAAGCTAACCGATGGACAGGCAACGCTCACCACGCCCAGCCTCGATTATAATATGACCACGAATATGGGTATTTATAAAGAAGGCGGGAAAGTGGTCAATAAAAAAACGGTAATCACCAGCAAAGAGGGCGAATATTATTCAGATATTAAAGATGTTTACTTCAGAAAGAATGTAGTGGTTACAGATCCGGCATATCACATCACAACCGATTCTTTAATGTATAATACCGGCACCCAGGTTGCGACGTTTATCGCCATGACGCATATTAAAGACAGTGCGCGCAGAAGCATTGACACGCGCGACGGTTATTATAATTTAAGAACGGGCCAGGCCGAGTTTAGGCAGCGGCCCTTTATTAACGATGACAATAAATCAACACTGCTGGCTGACGATGTTTACCTCGATGATAACATTGCACGAGCAGAAGGGAACGCCATCGCAGTTGACTCTACCCGGGGCACAATCATTATCGCCAACCGAATTTTTCAAAACCGCCTGAACGAGGCGATCCTGGCCACACAAAAACCGGTAATGATCGTAAAGCAGGATAATGATTCAATCTTCATCGCCGCCGATACTTTATTTAGCGCCAAGTTATCTGACCTTTTTGAAATTCCGCCGGCAACGGAAACGCAACCGCAGACCAACGACACGGTGGTAGCTAAAGCAACGCCACAACCAGACTCCACGCTGGTTGACACCACAGACAGCCTGGTCAGCGACAGCACGGTCACCCTGGTAAAAACCCCGGCGCCCGCTTTGCCCGTGATCAAAAAAGATGCACGCACGATTGCCGGAGATTCTGCCAAAACCACTTCCACCGACAGTACGGATCGCTATTTCGAAGCATTTCACAATGTGAGAATTTATTCCGATTCCATGCAGGCCATCTCCGATAGCCTTTTTTACTCCTTTAAGGATTCAACTTTCAGATTATACAAAGATCCCGTTGTGTGGGGGAAAGAAAGCCAGATCACCGGCGATACGATATTACTTCACACCAAAAATAAACAGCCGCATTGGATGGAAGCATTCAAAAACGGGTTTATGGTAAATTATATCGGCAATGAAGCCTACAACCAGATTAAATCTACGCGCATCGATGCCTTCTTTTTAGATGGCGGCCTCGATTCGGTCAGGGCAAAGGGTTCGGCCGAATGTATCTACTACCTGCAGGATGATGACAGCGCCTTTACGGGTGTTAATCAATCAACATGTGATATCATCGATTCCTATTTTAAAAATAAGCAGTTACACAAGGTAGCATTTCGAACGAACGTAGCGGGCACCATCTATCCTATCCGTCAAAAAAGGCCTTCAGAAATGAAACTCGAAGGCTTTACCTGGAAAGAAGCATTGCGACCCAAATCGAAATATGAGCTTTTTGAATAAATTTCCTGGTTGATTAGTGGTGCACGCACACACCTTTGTTTAAGTTTTCACAGCCTTTCTGTAAATTGTGCCTGAAAGCGTTCATGTCAGTTGGATTCGGTAGTTTTACGGCGCACATAAAATGCTTTACCTTTTTCAGATCATTACTATTAATAAGAAACATTGTTACGCCGCACCATAGAAATTATTGCCAATAGTTTTAAAATGGCGCTTCAGGAGCTGTTAAAAAATAAGCTGCGCACCTTTCTGAGCTTATTTGGCGTTACGATCGGCA